>DBCX01000056.1 GCA_002293275.1 Cyanobacteria bacterium UBA947
TTTGCGTCAGAAATTTGAAACCCCGCTTTGGTTATTGTTTGGCCGTTGATTTTCACATCACCTGCCAGAATCGCCGCCGCCGCTTTGCTCTTGCTCTCAAAATAGCCCAAATCCGTCAAATATGCATCAAGCCGCTGTTTCATATTTTAAATATGTCCCGCACATTTTGTGTTGTAACGCGTTCAACTTCCTTGAATGAAATCCCGCGCAGGCGTGCGATTTCTTCAGCAACAAACTTGACATAGGCCGGTTCATTTTTTTCGCCGCGGTGCGGAACGGGCGCCAAAAACGGTGCGTCTGTTTCAAGCACAATTTTAGTGAGCGGAACATTTGCCGCAACCTCTTTCAGCGCGTGCGCGTTTTTAAACGTCACAACCCCGCCGATACCGATGTAGAACCCCGCCTCAACACACTTTTGTGCAAACGCCAAATCGCCAGAGAAGCAATGCATCACCACCTTTGACCCCCCATTTACCCCCTGCAAAATCTCAAACACATCCTCGTGCGCGTCGCGGTCGTGCACATTTAGGGGTAAATTCAATTCGTTGGCAAGTTTTATCAACCGCGCAAAAACATCTTTTTGCACATCCGCCACGCAATCGTTGTGATGATAGTCCAGCCCGATTTCGCCGATACCGATTATTTTGGGATTTTGCGCAACCAACCGTCTAATCTCATCTTCCCCCTGACATTTATCCCCTTCGGTGGGATGGATTCCAAGCAGCCCGTAAACATTTTCATATTTTTGCGTCGCTTCAATAACCTCGGGCCAGTCATCGGGTTCGGTGGCAGGGAAAATAATTATCCCCGGAAAATTTTTCACCGCGCTGTCCGGGTCGCCGAGCATATTCAAGTGTGCGTGCGTGTCAACTAACATTTTATTATGTTAAACTCCTCGTCCCATTCAATTTGTCCGGGCAAATCAACGCCGTGGTAATCATACGGGTTGTCAATAAATTGCGGGTTGAACATCTTCTTTGACGCAAGCAATTTGATAATCCCAGGCAGCATCATAGTGCTCCCGGCGATTGTCCCGTCCGAATTTTTCCCGTCGGTGCCGATTTTTTGGCCGGCGAAAGTTGTTTCGCCAACGCTCGTCGCGCCAACAACAGGCAGGCTGTCGCTGATTAAAATAATTTTGTCAGCGGGTTTGGCTTTAAAAATCAGCCGCAGAATATCATCGCTCAAATGCACACCGTCAGCGATAACCTCGGTATAAATCCTATCGTCAATGAGCGCAGACAACCCGGTTGAACCTGCGCGGTGCGAGATACCTTCCATCGCGTTAAAAATATGGGTGACCGCGTCACAGCCGCTCAAATCAGCGCCCACGCAGTGGCCGGCTTGAAGTTTGGCGTTAGTTTTTATCGCGCCAAGTTCGGGCGCAAAAGTAACAATTTTTATAAAATCGTCCGCAACCAAATCAAACTTGTCCGCCCCCAGAAAATATTTTTCGTTGTGGATACCTTTTTTGAGTGGGTTAATAAAAATCCCCTCCAAATGAATCCCCAAAATCTGCGCCATATCCGGTGTTTGACGCTCGGCGGCGGTTTTGATTATTTTTGTCTGGCGTTTAATATTTTCCACGCTGTCAGTTACAAGTGTCGGAAAAATCCCGCCGATACCGATTTTGCGGGTTTCGCGCGCAAGATACAGCACATCGTCAACGCTTGCGGTGCCAAAGTCTACCCCGAAACACCCGTGAAAATGCTGTTCAATTAAAAGTTTTGTTTTCAAATAACGGCTCCTTCAAAGACTTTGCGGGCTTCTTCGCGGTCATCAAAATGTATCGTGCGGTCTTTCAGTATCTGGTAATCCTCGTGGCCTTTGCCCGCGATGATTACAACATCGTTGTTGTCGGAAATCGTTTTTAGAAGCGCAATCGCGCGGCCTCTGTCGGCCTCAACGGTCACCTTGTCGGGGTTGACAGATTTCAGGCCTGCGATAATATCTGTTATAATCTGCTGCGGGTCCTCCGAGCGCGGGTTATCGCTTGTTATAACGATTCTGTCACAAAGATTTTCGGCTATCGTGCCCATTTTCGGCCGTTTTGTGGCGTCTCTGTCCCCTCCGCAGCCAAACAGGCAGATAAGTTTACCGTCCGAGCTTGTAATCTCGCGCGCTGATTTTAGCACATTTTCCAACCCGTCAGGTGTGTGCGCGTAATCCACAATCACGAGCGGTTTTTTGACCACAACCTCAAACCTGCCGGCAACACCTTTCACGTTTTCAAGCGCGGTGAGCGCTGTCTTAACGTCAATATCCATCGCCATCGCAGCGCTAATTGCCGCAAGAACGTTGTACACGCTGAACATTCCGTTCATGTGCAAATTAACTTTATACCGGACACTCTCTTGCGTTTGCGGATGGAATACTTCCAGCGTAAACTCCGCGCCGCTCGGTGAGAAGGAAATCTTTTTTGCCATAACGTTTGCGGGCTTTTTCACGCCGTATGTGAACACGCGCACCTTTGGCGGCACCGTATCCAAAAACTTCAACGCGTACGCATCGTCAACATTCACAACCGNNATCGCCTTCGCATCAAAATATTTGTCCATCGTCACGTGGTAGTCAAGGTGGTCTTGTGTAAGGTTGGTCAAAACCGCGCCGTTAAAGCGGCAGCCGCCCACACGGTTTTGTTCAAGCGCGTGCGAACTAACCTCCATCACAACATTTTCAATTTTTTCAACGTCTTTTATCATCCGCAGCATCGCTTGCAGCTCCGGCGCTTGCGGGGTTGTGTGCTGCGTGTTTCGGTACTCGCTGGTTGATGATAATTTGTAACCCAGCGTCCCGATTAGTGCACATTTTTTATTATTTTCTTCAAGAATTTTTTGGATTAAGTGCGTCACGGTTGTTTTGCCGTTGGTGCCTGTAATCCCGAGCAGGTTCAACCCCATAGACGGCCTTGAATAAAACCTGTCTGCTATATCGGCAATCTTGCGGCGTGTGTCGTCCACAACTATTTGCGGTACATCATATTCGCCCAGCGTGCGCTCCACAAGCAGCGCACCCGCGCCGTTATCAATCGCCTGCTGCGCAAACTTGTGACCGTCCGTGTGCTCACCGACCAGACAAATAAATATGTCGCCCGACTTAGTTGTCTGCGAGTTATACGAAATCCCTGTTATATCAACGCTTTTAAAGTTGACCAGGTCCTTGTATTCAATGTATTCAATCAATTCATCAAGTTTCATTCGCTAACTCCTTTTCTTTGGTGCAGGTTTTTTGGGCGCCGGTTCGGGCTCTTTATCGGGTTTCAGGTTCAAAATCCGCGCGGTCTGCGTTGCGACCTCGTAGAAAACCGGACCTGCGATGGTGTTACCCCAAACACCGCCGCCGCGAGCTCTGTCTATCATTACAAATATCAAAATCTGCGGGTCACTTGCCGGAAAATACCCGATTGTTGAGGTGTAAAGCTCGTCGGTGTAACCCTTGCCGTTCTCTTTTGGTTTGCGCGATGTACCGGTTTTTGCCGCGACATTGTAGCTTGGCAGTTTCAGGTTTGATTTACCGTTGTTGACACTGTCAGCGAGCAGTTTTGTCACACGCCTTGCAGTCTCGGGCGATATAACCTGGACGCGCTTGATTTTCTTTTTGGCCTCATCCTCACCATACTTGATGATATGCGGCGTCACGCGCACCCCGCCGTTTGCAAGCGCAGAAACCGCCGACACAAACTGCATCGTAGAAATTGATGTTCCGTACCCGTACGACATACTCGCGTGCATACTTTTGTCCCAATTTTGCACGGCAGGCAAAAGCCCTGATGATTCACCCGGCAAATCAATCCCCGATTTTGTCCCGAACCCGAATTTTTTGAGCATATCATAAAACTCTTTTGAGCTCATTGTTTCGGCAACCTTAACCGAGCCAATGTTGCTTGAGTGTTCCAGCAAATATTGCAGCGTAATCTCGCCCGGATACGGCCGCGACTCGTAATCGTAGTTCTGGATTTCCCAATCACCGACCTTCATCTTGCCGGTGTCAAGCACCTTTGTGTTTTCGTCTATCTTGCCCAGCTCAAACGCGCTGGCCAGCGTGATAATCTTGAATGTTGACCCCGGCGGAAAAACATCTGTCAATGTCCAGTTTTTAAGGTGCATCGGGTTGGCTTTTTTAAAATTATTCGGGTCATAGGTTGGTGCAACGGCATAGGCAAGGATTTCGCCGGTGCGCGGGTTCATCACGATAACCGTACCGCGCAGCGCATCGCGGTCTTTGACCATCTTGGTAAGCTCTTTTTCGCACACGTGCTGAATCGCCGCATCAATTGTCAGCGTGATGTTCTGGCCTTTCGGGTTGATTGTTGTTGCAACAGGATCGGTGCCAAAATCGTAGATAATCTTGCCGTCACGGGTTTTTTGGTAGCTTGCGGAATTGTTTACCTGCTCCAATCTGTCTTTTGCGGTGAACTCCACGCCTGACGCGATGTCCGCATCAAAATTGTAGAACCCCAAAACATGCGCCGCCAAAAGCCCCTGCGGATACTCGCGGATATTTTTTCTGCCGAAACTAATTTCGCGCAGCCCCAGTTTTCTGACATCGCGCGTAATATTTTTATCAACATCTTTGGCCAGCGTGATTACGGAGTTATTTTTTTTGAGTTTTTCAAGCAGTGATTTTTGCGGCACCTTCAAAATCGGCGCAAGTATGCGCGCAAGCTCCTCCGGTGTTTTATCATAATCCGCCGGGTGCGCATAGATATCCGAAAAAACCTTGTCGGTGGCAAGTTTTATCCCATTCCTGTCAAAAATATCACCTCTCATAGAAAAAACGCGGCCCACACGCTGGTTTTTTGCACGGGCACGGTAGTTTTTTATATCAACAACCTGAATAAAAAACAGGTAAACCAACAACCCCACAACAAACAAGATAAAAATCATGTGGATTACGGACAATACGCTGTCGAACTTTCGCACACGTTTTTCCTTCTCCATATCCATTCTTTTTTGCCTGAGTACCATGTATAATAGTATACCACAAATTTTGTGTTACACTTATTCTCGGGAGGTACATTATGAACTTTTTAGAACTTTGTAAAAAACGCCAGAGCTGCCGTGATTTTGCGTCCATGCCGGTGGAAAGAGAAAAACTTGTTAACTGCATTGAGGCCGCCAGGCTCACGCCGTCTGCGTGCAACAGCCAGCCGTGGAGCTTTGTGGTTGTTGATAATCCTGAAAAGGCTGCTGCCGTCGCACAGGCGACCATGCAGTTTGGAGCAAACGCTTATATTGCAGCGGCAAAGGCGTTCATTGTCATACTTGAAGAACACGCCGTGCTGATGCCAAAAATCAGAGGGCTTTTTGACAGCCAGCATTTTGCACAAAACGACCTTGGCGCAGCCGCAATGAGTATCTGCTATGCAGCAGAAGACCAGGGGCTCGGAACCTGTATTCTCGGCCTTTTTGACCGCGAGGAGCTGCGCAGACTTTTGGATATCCCGGCAGAAAAACGCTTCGCGACAGTAATCGCGCTGGGCTACCCGGCTGACGGTACCGTCCGCCCGAAAGGCCGCAAATCAATCGAGCAAATCGCGCGGTTCATCTAACTTTATTTAATCGGCTGGTCAAGAAACTCCGGTGCTTCCAGCCCTGAATACATGTAAACATTTTTCAAATGCTCGCGGAAGATGTAGTCAAACAGCGCATCTTTGCCGGAGTCGTTTGGCTTGCCGTACCACCAGAACCAATCCGAGCCCTCCGCGATGTAGACCTCGCGCTGCGCCAGCCTGTTATCCTCTGCGGCCAAATCCGACTTGACCCGCTCCAAATAATCCCACGCCAAATCCTTCACCGGCTCATCTATCCACAGTTTAAAATTACGGTTAATCCACGAACCCGCCGCCAGCTTGTTCAATTTTTTCGGCGTATCGGCGGCGATATAATCGCTCAACAAAACCGTCTCGAGCGATTCGTCATTTTCTATAAGCTCATAGAGTTTGTCCAAAAACTGCGCACCGTCGTTTTGGTAGAACTCCCAGCAGTTTTCGCCATCCATCGCGATGGTCAAAAGGTGGTTTGAATCAGGTGATGAAAGCAGCTTGCTCTGGATTGTCTTAATCCTGTCGTACAAATTGTTCGCGGCCGCGCTTTGCGGGTCCTTGTAATACTCAAAACTAATCAGGTTCGCGTGCGTCGCGTTACGAAAAACGATATTGACATCGTTGTAACGGTACGTTTTCAAAAGCCGGTAAGGGTCTTCCATATACCCTTGAAAATCGCGCACAAACTCAAAATTAATTGACGATGACAAAATCCCCTCATCGCCCACCGTCCATTTGACACCTTGTTCTTTCAACAGGGCAAGCGTTTCCGGGCTGATTGACTGCTCGGAACACCACATCCCCTGCGGACGCTTGCCAAGGATTTCTTCAACCCTGTCAAGCCCTTTTTTAATCTGGGCGCGAGCGTCGTCTTGCCATCCTTTGTTAATCAATACAGGCAAAATCGGGTGATAATACGGGCTTGCGGTGATTTCTATTTTGTTTTCCGCAACAAATTTTTTGTACGCCGGGATTATTTTTCTTATTATATCGCGGTGGATGTCTATAATTTTTTTTCTGTCCTCAAACGTGTAACCACGCTGTTTTTGGACAAGCGCTTTGAGCTCCGGGTACTCTTGCTGATAAACCGGATCGGTCCAGGCAAGGTTGAAAAGCGCCATCAAATCAAAATAATCCTGCTCGGTAAACTTTCCTCTTTTCTCGTAAAGCGCGCTGTAGGCGGGGCTGGGCGCTATCATTGTTTCGTAATTCGAGTCAAAGAAGTTATTCAGAATAAAAGTTTTGTCGTCCTCATCAAGCGTTTCGCAGACGGTAAAGCGCGAATGCAAATCGTGCATCCCCTTTTCGCCGTAATCAATCAACGAATCCAGCAGCACGGGAACAAAGTTAAAATTGAGTTTTATACCCGGGTGCCTGTCAAGAATTGTGAGCATATCAAGGTAATCTTTGACCGCGTGCAGCCTGACCCACGGCATCAGGTAGTCGCCTGTCGGCTCCAGCTGATAGACCGGCTGGTGCATGTGCCAGTAAAACGCTATCGAGAGTTTTTTTGTTCGGCTCATCATATTACAACGGTCCTTTGAATCTTAATTCACTCTGCCATTATTGTAACATAAATTTATGAAAATATCTCATGTTTCTGCTACAATCTTAATATGACTGTTAATACTTTTATGAACGACCACTTGGCCCCTGTTGCGGATAAGATAGCTGATTTAATATTTTACCCGGTACAAATATTTAACAACGAGGTACCGTTGATAATTTTTTGGATATTGTTTGCGGGGTTATTTTTCACATTTTACCTGCGCGGGATTGCGATTTGGGGGTTCAAGCACGCTATTGATACCTTGATAAAGCCGGCAAATGCGAACGATGACGGAGAGGTTTCGTCTTTTCAGGCCCTAATGACGGCACTTTCTGGTACAATTGGGCTGGGAAGCATCGCGGGCGTTGCGATTGCGATTTCGCTTGGCGGGCCGGGCGCTGCGTTCTGGATTGTGATAGGTTCAATACTCGGTATGTCGTTGAAATTCGTTGAGGCGGCGCTGGCCGTGAAATACCGGCGGTTTAACCCTGACGGTTCAATTTCGGGCGGCCCGATGCATTATATGGCACACGGGTTGACGCGCAAAAAGATGCGCTGGCTCGGGCAGCCGCTGGCTGTTGTGTTCGCGGTGCTGTGTATCGGCGGCGGGATTACCGGCGGGAACATGGTGCAAATCAACCAGGCAACCCATCAGTTTTTAAACGTTGCAGGCGGAATTGACGGGCCGGCGGGTGATTACGGCTGGGTTATCGGCGTGTTGATGGCGATTCTTGTCGGGCTCATCGTGATCGGCGGGATAAAAAGCATAGTCAAAGTTACCGAAAAAATTGTACCGCTAAAAATATTTGTTTACGTATTTTCTGCGCTTTTCATAATAATTTTAAACATCAAAGCGGTGCCGCACGCGACCTATGTTATTTTGCACCAGGCGTTTTCACCGGACGCGGTTTATGGCGGGGTGTTTGGGGCGATGATTATGGGGTTGCGCCGGTCGGTTCAGTGCAACGAGGCCGGAACGGGCTCCGCGCCGATTGCTTACGCGACGGTACAGACAAAAGAGCCGCTCACACAAGGGTTTGTGTCGCTTTTGGAACCGTTTTTGACCGGTGTGATGTGTACGCTGACAGCGTTTGCCATCGTTATCACGGGAGTCTACAAGGTTAACCCCGGGGAGACGACCGGAATCGAGATGACATCTGCCGCGCTTTCAACCGCGATGCCGTTTTTCCCGACGATACTTGCCGCAATCGTGCTTTTGTACGCGCTTTCCACGCTAATAGCGTGGGCGTATTATTGTCAAAAGTGCTGGAACTTCCTTGTCGGCGAGGGTAAAAAACGTTCGCTTGTTTTCCAGTTGATTTACTGCGGGTTCGTGGTTATTGGATCTGTTTTGAACATTACATCAGTCATAAATATAACGGACGCAATGATGATAGCGATGTCTATCCCGAATATCATTGCTATGTATATCTTGGCGCCGGAGGTTAAGAGCGATTTAAGGGATTACTGCCGCAAACATCAAATCGGCAAGCTTGTAAATAAGGATTGGCTTTATGTTGGTACGACAAAATGAGTTAAAAGCTTTGGTAGATGAGCTTCGTGCGCAGGGGCAGACGATTGTGACAACAAACGGCTGTTTTGACATTTTGCACGCGGGACACGTCAAATATCTTGAAAAAACGGCTGCGTTCGCCGACAAAACCATTGTGCTGATGAACTCGGATTCTTCTGTTAAGAAACTTAAAGGGCAGGGGCGCCCGATAAATAACGAAACCGACCGGGCGGCTGTTTTGAGCGCCTTGCGATATGTTGATTATGTGGTATTATTTGAACAGGATACGCCGTCTGACCTGCTGGAAATAATCAGGCCGGATGTCCACACAAAAGGTGCGGATTACACCGCGGAAAATCTTCCCGAGGCCGGAATAATCTTGGAAAACGGCGGAAGGCTTGAATTTATTGAGTTTGTAGAAGGAAAGTCAACAACAAATACTATCAAGGAGATGAAAAGATGAAAAGTTTTACGATTGACGAAATCACGCATATTACGGGCGGCATGCTGACAAAAGTCGCCGACGTGAAGATTTCGCAGATTGCACCGCCATTGCTGGCGGATGAAAACACGCTGGCGCTTGCGCTTGGCGAGGACGAGATTGCAAACCTTGCAAATTCACGCGCAAAAGCTGCGCTTGTGCCTTTGGGTGTAAATATTGACGGCCTGACAACGATTGAGGTTGAGCGGCCCAGGCTTGCGATGATGAAGTTGATTACGATGTTTTATCAGGCGCCTGAGGTAAACGACGGTGTGCACGCGAGCGCGATTGTTCACGAAACGGCAAAGCTCGGGGAAAATGTCAAGATTGGGCCAAACGTTGTCGTGGGACGCAACGCGATTATCGGCGACAACACGCAGATTGTGGCCAACGCTTACATCGGGTCGGGCGTTAAAACGGGCAAAAATTGTTTCTTCCACCCGGGTGTAAATATAGGTGACCGCGTGATTTTGGGCGATAATGTTGTTTTGCAGCACGGTGTATCGCTCGGTGCGGACGGGTTCAGTTTTGTGACGGAAAAGCCTGACAACATTGAAAAAGCCAAGCAGGAGGGTGCTGTTACCGAAAGCAATGTTGACCAAAAGATTTTCAAAATCCCTTCAATTGGCTCTGTTGTGATTGGCAACAACGTTGAAATCGGCGCAAACAGTACGATTGACCGCGGTACGATTGAAAACACGGTTGTGGGCGACGACACAAAGATTGACGATTTGGTAATGATAGGTCACAACGTAAAGGTTGGCAAAGGGTGCTTGATTGTGTCGCAGGTTGGGGTTGCGGGCAGCAGCGTGATAGGTGATCGGGTTGTGCTTGCAGGTCAGGTCGGTATCGCAGATCACATCAAGATTGGCTCCGATTCAATCGTTGCGGCAAAATCCGGCGTATCAAAAAGTTTCCCTGAAAAGACCGTCATTATGGGATATCCGGCTATGCCGCGCAAAGATTTTATCAAACAAAACAAGGCGATGAAAGATGCCGTTGCACTGGTTGAGCGGTTCAAAAAATACGAGCCGATGCTCAAAACCTTTGAGGACAGTCAATGACGACCCTGAAAAAGGAGGTCTGCGTATCGGGCAGCGGGTTGATGAAAAACAAGCCTTGCACGGTGATTTTTAAACCTGCAAAAACGGGCAAGATTCGGTTCTTTGTTGGTACAAATGAGCCGTTTGAATTAAGCGTTGATAATGTTTTAGACACCAAACAGTGCGTGAGCATCGGACAGGGTAAGGCAAAAATTATGCTGGTTGAGCATCTGTCTGCAGCGCTGGCTTTCTGCGGGATTGACGAGGTTGATATTTATGTGGACGGGCAAGAGCTGCCTATTTTGGACGGCAGCGCAAAAGAATGGGTCAAACTTTTCAAAAAGGCCGGTGTTGAAAAACCTGACAAGCGCGCATACACAGTCAGCGATCCGGTTTATTACCTGAACGGCAAAACATCGCTTGTGATTTTGCCCGATGATGAGCTGACAATTACGTACGCTGTGAACTACGACCATCCGGATTTGCGTCAGAGCTGGGTCAGCTGCAAAAAACCTGATGAAATAATTGAGGCGCGAACGTTCGGGTTTTACAAGGATTTAAAGAAGTTTCAGGCGCTGGGGTTTGCCAAAGGGGTAACCTTTGACAATACGGTTGGTTTGACGGATAATGGTTACACGTGCGAGCTGCGTTCTGCTCAAGAACCGATTAAACACAAGATTTTAGACCTGATAGGTGATTTGCATTTGGCAGGGGTCAACCCGCTGAACCTCAAAGCGCAAATCCTTGTCAAAGAGGCCGGACACGCCGTCCACATAAACGCGGCAAAGATGTTAAAAGATAAATTGAAGGAGAAAAGATGAGCGAGATTTTGAGTTTTGACATAATGCAAATTATGGATATGATACCGCACAGGTATCCGTTTTTGCTGGTGGACAAAATAACCGAGTGCGTGCCGGGGAAATATTCCAAGGGTTACAAGAATGTGAGCATGAACGAGGAATTTTTTCAGGGGCATTTCCCGGGCAACCCTATTATGCCGGGGGTTTTGCAGATAGAGGCGCTGGCGCAGTGCGCGGCTCCGATTTTGCTTGCGATGCCGGAGTTTTCGGGCAAGCTTGCGCTGTTTGCGAGCATGGAAAACGTCCGGTTCAAAAACATTGTGCGCCCGGGCGACAGGCTGGATATGGATCTTGAGCTTACAAAACTAAAGGGTCCGATTGCAAAAGTCCACGCGATAGGCACCGTTGACGGCAAAATGGTTGTTGAGGCGGATTTAACCGTTTGCATGAAATAACCGGACGGGCCAGCTACCACGGATAATCATCTTTAATTTTCCAGCCGTCACTCATGATTTTTGCGGCGCACATGGTTCCCGCACCTGTTTTTGAACAATTTGTGCCCACGGTTTCTTCGTTATCGTATCCATACGGGATAAATTTATTGTCTTGCAAGACAAATATAAACAAGTCTTTTCCAAACATGTTGACTCCGGCAGGCCCGTCTATATCAAAATAGATTGAACGCGCTGAACTGGAAGGGTTTGCGTCCAATATCACCGATGTGCCGTCCGACAGTATAAACGCGTAAAAGTCGCTTGCACCGCCATAATTTGTGCCGGTGGCTGTTCCGTTAATTTGGTATGCGTTACCATCTTTAAAACAACCGCCATCCGATCCGCAATCTTTCACAATCTTTAAATACGGCTTTAAAATATCAGCCAGCTGCTCTGAATTAGTTTTTATATCAACGCCGTTGAGCGTCCAAGTCTTAGGTTCGCCATGGTCGACCTGCGCGTGCAGTAACGCGTTTGATAAAATATTATATGATTTTTTCAGTTTTGTGACGGCGGCTTGTTTTTGGTAATTTGCAATCAAACTCGGCATCGTAAGCGCCGCAACAACACCTATAATCCCCAGTGTTATTAACACCTCGGCTAAAGTGAACGCGTTTTTTGTATTTTGCATAGAGTATTCCCTTCTGTGGCATGTCAATGCCACAGAAACAAGTATATACTTGTTGATTTTTCGCTAATCGCACACGCAAGGCAGGCCGGGACCGGGCCGGTGTGGTCTGCCGCGGCCGCCAAAGAACCCGTCGTCCGGGAAGTGCGACCATTTACCTTTGTCGTTTGTTGATGCCAGAACCTGCGAGCCGTCTTTTGTGGTGGTCACCATGCCGGCAACAGGCACCCCGCCGAGTGTCGCGGATTTTCCGGCAAACTCTGCGAACGCCACCTCCTCGCCAAAAACATCCATCACACCGGTTTTTGTCACCTCAACGCCTTCGGGTGATACGCCCAGCGTCTTAATTTTATCAAAAAGTGCGGCGATTTTTTCCGTGTCGCCGTTGAGCAAATCCTGCTGGGTAAGCAAATCCCTGCCGTCTGCCATAAACATTTTTTGGCCGGTTGGGACATGCTTTGCAACAAGCGTATTATAATCGTCCAAAAGGCCGCCGACGCGCTCTATTTCAAACTCGGGGTCAAGCAGCTTCGGGTCAAAGTTGCGAATTTTTTGCGCGCGCTCCATCAATGACTCTTGAGATGGGTGCAGCCATTTGTCAAGCCAATCGTCAAACGGGCCGTAACCCATAAACGACAGCGCCCACAGCCCAAGCAATGTAATTATTAAAAGTCTTAAAATGTTTCCGATAAATCTCATTTATGCTATTATTATATCTATGGGAAAGCAAGAAATCAATTATGTAAACTCTTCTGATGTGTGTTTTGAGGATTTGACGCCCGTGATGCAGCAATATTTAGAAATCAAGCGGCAAAACCCTGATATTATTTTGCTTTACAGACTGGGTGATTTTTACGAAATGTTTTTTGAGGACGCGGTTTTGGCATCGCGCGAGCTGGAGATTGCCTTGACCGGGCGCGAGGCAGGCAGCAAGGTCGGCAGAATCCCGATGTGCGGCATCCCCGCAAAGGCCGCCGCGGGCTATATTGAAAAATTTGTGAAAAAAAATATCAAGACCGCGATTTGCGATCAACTGGAAGAAGCAGGGCAAGGCCAAAAGCTTGTAAAGCGCGGGGTTACGCGGGTTATCACAGCCGGAACGCTCACGGAAAGCGACTTTTTGGAGCAGAATTCTAATAATTATATCTGCGCTGTGTTCAAAGCGGGCACGGCAGCCGAAAACTCTGCGGCCGACTACGGGTTTGCTTACGCGGATGTCTCAACCGGCGAACTCAAGGTGACAAAGGCGCCGCTTGACTTGGTTTTAGCCGAATTGACAAGGCTCTCGCCAACCGAGGTTATAGGGCCTGATATTCAGGAAAAATTGCAGCCGTTCCAGATTGTGCCGGAGACAAGGCTGGATTTGCCAGATGAAATCAAACAAAATTACAACTGCTCAAAGGTACCGGCAAAGGTTTTTGGCGAAAGTTTTGCACTGAACAATCTTAAATCGCTGTTTGCAAACCTTGATGCGTTCGGGTTTGAGGGCTGCAAGCCGGGGTTTTACGCGGCGGGTGCGCTGCTGGCCTATGTTTGGGAAACGCTGAAAGAAAATGTGCCTAAATTTGAACGCATTGACTGCTACGAGCTTTCGGAATATATGATTATTGACAAAAGCACGCGCAGAAATTTGGAGCTGACCGAGACTTTACGCGAGAAAAGCAAGTACGGGTCGCTGCTTTGGGCGATTGATAACACCAAAACCAACATGGGCGCGCGGCTTTTGAAAAACCGCATCTGCCAGCCGCTAAAAACCGCCGCCGCCATCTTACAGCAGCAGGAATACGTGAGTGAACTTGTCCGCGAAACCGCTGTGCGTAACGCTTTGGCCGGACTGTTGGATAAAATTTATGATATCGGCCGGATTGCAACCAGAATAAGCAGCACATCGGCCAACCCGAAGGATTTTTTGGGGTTGAAGCTTTCATTGAATGTCCTGCCGGAGCTTTTTGCGGCCGCGGATGAACTTGTTAACAACCCGCTGGCGCAAATTTGCGGCTACAAGGACGAAATGATTGACTACACGCAAATGATTGAGCGCACAATCCGCGATGACGCGCCGCACACGATAAAAGAGGGCGGGATTATAAAGCCGGAGGCCAACGGTGAGCTGGATTATTACCGCGAGCTTTTGGAAAACGGCGAAGGGTACTTGAAAAAACTGGAAGCAGGAGAAAGTGAAAGCACCGGAATAACAAACCTAAAAGTAGGCTACAACAGGGTTTTTGGGTATTTCATTGAGGTTACAAACTCGCAATTAAGCAAGGTGCCGCCGCATTATGTGCGCAAACAAACGCTTTCCGGTGCGGAACGGTTTATAACAGACGAGCTTAAAAAGCACGAGGACGATGTTTTGAGCGCAAGGTTCAGGTCAACAGAGCTTGAATACAAGCTTTTTTGCGATTTTCGCGAGTATTCAAAAGAGTACGTTACAAAAATCCGCCAGATTGCAGACGCGGTTGCAAACCTTGATGTTTACGTGAGTTTGGCGCAGACTGCCGCGCAAAATAATTACTGCTGCCCTGAAATTGACGACAGCTGCGATTTTGTTATAAAAAACGGCCGTCATCCGGTACTGGAAAAGATTTTGCCGCTGGGTGAGTATGTGCCGAACGATTTGACTTTTGGCTCGTACGACACGGGCCCGGCCTCGTTTATGATTTTGACAGGCCCTAACATGGCCGGCAAATCAACTTATATGCGCCAGAACGCCCTGATTGCGCTGCTCGCGCAGATTGGCTCGTGGGTGCCGGCGGATTACGCAAAAATCGGCGCGGTTGACAAGATTTTCACGCGCGTGGGTGCATCAGATGATTTGACGCTCGGGCAATCAACGTTTATGGTGGAGATGGTTGAGACCGCGTGCATCTTGAACTCTGCGACTGACAAAAGCTTTGTCCTGCTTGACGAAATCGGGCGCGGGACAAGCACTTATGACGGTGTGTCAATCGCGTGGGCGGTTGCAGAACACATCGCGACAAAAATTGGCGCCCGCTGCATTTTCGCCACCCACTATCACGAGCTAAATATCATGACAAACACTTACCCCCAGATAAAAAATTACCGGATAACCGTGAACGAAACGGACGGCAAGATTGAGTTTCTGCGCAAGATTGTACCTGGCGGCACCAGCAAAAGTTACGGGATTCAAGTGGCAAAAATGGCGGGGCTGCCGGCCGAGGTTGTTAAACGCTCGCAGGAGCTGATGAGCAAAATCCAGCGTGATTTTGAGGCAAAAGGGGTGGGCAAATCGGTCAAACCCGTGACCGACCCGCACGTGCAAAAACCGCAGCTGAACTTGTTTCTGCCGCAATAATATGCTACAATAGAGCAGAAGGAGGCTTGTATGAAGGAAGAATATTCAAATAACGCGCGCCGCTGGTATGATCAAGATCCGGTGCTTTCACAGGCGGTTGAAACACTTGAAAACACTGATGATGAGACCCAAATCAGGGTGTCGCTGAATTTAATAAAAATAATTATTGAACACAATATTGAAGATGAAAAGTTTTCTGCAATCGAGGATATAATCAGCGCTGTCGGCTCTGGTATCGGCGATGAGCGCAAAGGCCGCTGGTACGACATTGACACGACGGTGCGCACGGCGATGAACATGCTCCAAAACTGTCCGGCTGCGACCCAGCATATTATCGCAAAAGAGATGGCAAAACTCGTCGTTGAAACGATAAAAAAAGATGATGCGGATTAATGTTGTTGAAGAAAACGGGGCGATAGTTGAGATTTCGTTTGGCGAGGGAACATCGCACAAACAGCTTGACGAATATTTTGCGGGCAAAAGAAAGACTTTTGACTTGCGGCTTAACCCAAAAGGTACGCCGTTTCAAAAGAAGGTTTGGGCTGCGCTATGTGAGATACCTTATGGCAAAACAGCATCCTACAAAGAGATTGCGCAAGCGGTCGGCAACCCGGACGCCGCGCGGGCGGTCGGTATGGCGTGCAACAAAAACCCGATAGCGATTGTTATCCCCTGCCACAGGGTGGTGGGGTCAAACGGTGCACTGACAGGTTACGCGAGCGGCCTGGACCGAAAAAAACAACTGCTGGAATTTGAACAATCAAACGCTTGAGCGCCTTTTGCCGCGATTCACACAACTTACCCCCGGATTTACCCCTAGAGCGGCGAGGTTCTAAACAGCGTGTAGTACTTGTAGTTTCCCCAATAGATTACAAGCGAGACAAAATAGTTATCGAGGTCGGTGGCCTCTAAAAAAGTTTGCGGGATAGGCTTGCGGCGGGAGTCTTTTGAGACTTTGCCTATCAAATCTGTCCACCAGANNTTTCGCTAAAACTCAACTTGCGCTGCGGCAGGTTCTCAAAATAAAAGTTTTCGCCAACAACATCGCGGTCGTAGGCGGGGATAATATATTTAATCCGGCCGGCTTCTTTGAAAAGGATGTACCATTTATCTTCGTGCTCGCGCGGGGTGAGCAGGTAGTAGCCGGGGTCAACTTTAATGGATTTGAAAAATATCGGGGACGTCAGGCGAAAAAGCGGGTACGGCGACCAGATGGCCTGCGCGGAATCAAAGGGTTCGCCCGGGTCAATGTCGTGAACGTACGAGTGAGAGGGCTCGGGCATCTCGCGATAGATGCGCTCGTAATCCAGATTGGTATCAATTGACTCGTTCGGTGCGGCAGCCTCTGTTGCCAGCGGCTTGCCGTCGCGGTCTTTGTCGGTGCCAAGACTGCTGCCCGGCTGGGGTGCGGCGGCCGCAGTCAAGGCGGTCAGCGCAATCAGCGGCAGACAAAACAGTACTAGCGTTAGCAAAAACTTCTTCACAACAATATATTAATGCTTTTTACGAAAAATATCAAGCAACCTTTTTAGAGCCATCTTTTTTTGCTAACGAGCTGTACGGAGAACTGTAGTCAACCCGGTCTTTCAGCTGTTCTCTGAAGTTTTGTGCTATTTCCAGCACCGTCGGAACGTAATTTTGTGTTTGCTTGCTGTAGCGCGACCAGTCTTTACCGCGGGCAGCGGCATTCACAGGGCCTGCGTTGTAGCCGGCAAGCGCAAGTTCAACATCACCGTCAAACCTTTCCAATAAGTATTTCAAATGCCGCACCCCTGCATCAACGTTGTCCACAATATCGTACGGGTTGCCAACATTGTGATCTTTTGCAACCTCAGGAATAATCTGCATAAGTCCCATCGCAAGCGCGGTTGATGTTGCGCGCGGGTTGAACTCTGATTCTTTTTGGATAACCGCCAGCACAAGCGCGGGATCTACACCCTGGTACCTTGCAGTCTGGATAGCTATCGGAATTATTTGGTCTCTCGTTTCATCCGGCATTTGAGGGATTTTTAACTTTTGGCCGATTCTCAACGCATTTTTGTTTGCCAAATCATTAACAGCTTGAATGTGTCCTGACGTCAAATGCGGGTTTTGATTTTTAAAACTGGTGGCAATCTTGCTGAGTGTATCGCCTTTTTTGACCGTGTACACCGATTGAAGTCCGTATGCTTTAATACCTGTACTTTCAATATCCGCAAGATATATTTTATAGTTTTCCTCGCGCTGAACGGCCGGCATCCGGTCGATTCTGAACTCGTGGCCTATTTGCAGCTTGTGCGCGTCTTTTATATCGTAATTGTTCTGCCGGCAAAGTTCTTCCACTGTCAGATTGTATTTCTTTGCGATGTTAATAAGATTTTCGCCCTTTTCAACCTTGTGGCGTTCAAGCGGTATCCTGCCGACCCGGCACGGTACGGTTGCATCCGGCGTCACCACGGGTTCCGGTTTTTGCAACTGCGGTCTTACAAGCCGCAGAAAATCAGGAACCTCGTACACCGGTGTCTTTTGCGCCTGTGCCGGTTCTGGTTTGGCCAGATATTGCGGCACTGTTACGGGCTTTTTCTGCTGCTCTGGCGTTGCAGGTGCAGGCTGCGACGGAGTCCAGGCGATCACCGGCCGCTCTTTCACCACAGCACCGATATTGAACTTTTGGCCGGCAAAAATACTGTCCGCCTTTTCAATCGAAATATTATTATCCTTACATATTGCAGCGACGCTTGTTCCGTGCTGCTGCGCAATTTTCCATAGCGTATCACCGCATTTTACCTCGTAAATTGTCATATCAAATTTCCCCTTTTTTCCCCTGTGATAATTTAATAAAGGTTTTTTGTATCAAAGAATTGCATTTATGTAAATATTTGTAAAGTTACCGGGCATGTTCATGGTATAATTGGACCATGGCATTTAGCGAAACAAAAACACACGAAATCACAGTCGACGTAGTAATTTTGACATTGCAGGACGATGCGCTCAAAGTTCTGCTGGTAAAACGTGCAAACGAGCCGTTCAAGGGCAAGTGGGCGATACCTGGCGGGTATGTGCGGTTGTCAGAAAACCTTGATCAAGCGGCTGTGCGGGTGTTAAAAGAGCGCACAAGCGTCAGTAATATTTATCTTGAACAGCTTTACACATTCGGTGATCCGCTGCGCTATCCGAACGCGCGGATTATAACCTGCGCGTATTTTGCGCTTGTCCGGACCGAGGATATAAACCTTACCACAACGTCTGACCTTGACTGGTACAAGGTATCCGATTTGCCGGCGCTGGCGTTTGACCACAAAGAAATTATTGAGTACGCGCTCAAAAGAACGCGTGAGCGGCTTGAGCTTTGCCCTGTTGCGTACCAGCTTTTGCAGGAAAAATTCACGCTGACACAGATGCAAAAATCTTATGAGCTGATTATGGGCAAAAGCCTTGATAAACGTAACTTCCGCAAAAAAGCGCTGGGCACAAGCGGGCTTATCAAACTTAACGAGTCAACAAAATCGTGCTCAAAGCGGCCGGCCGGGCTATACAAATTTGAAAATATTGAGTTAAACTCAAAACGGGCGCAGTTTATCAAAGGAACCAAAGGGGTATAAAAATGCTAACATTTATCTGGTCAATACAAATCATCACAGCGATTTTGCTGATAATTCTTATTTTGCTGCACTCGCCAAAAGGCGGCGGGATTGCGGGTATGGGCGGAACCGGTCAGGTTTTCGCATCGCAAAAAAGCGCGGAAAAAGGGCTGAACAAACTAACCGGTATTGTTGCGGGCGTGTTTTTGGTCTGCACATTTGTCCTTGGTTATCTGTTTCAGTAGATGGGTAAAGGGGTAAGTCGGTGGACAAAACGCGTAACATACTTGTAACGGGCGCGTCACGCGGCATTGGCAAGGCGATTGCACAGGAGCTTGCAGGCTCGGGTGAAATTTTTGTCACGGGGCGAGACGAGAACGCACTAAAAATCTGCAACAGCGCAGGGTATTGTGTTTGTGATTTGGCACAAAATGTTGATGTGCTCGCGGATTTTATCTGTGAAAACAAGATTGATGTGCTGATAAATAACGCTGGCGAGTATATTTACGGAGCGATTGAGGACGCGGTAAAGGCCGATGTCCAAAGGATTTACGCGGCAAACTTAATGGCGCCGGCGTTTTTAATTTCGGCGGCGGTGCCGTATATGAAATCACAGCGGTGGGGCCGGATTGTCAACATCGGGTCAATTTCGGGCGTAATGGGTGAGGCCGGTGCGAGCTTGTATTCGTCAACCAAGGCGGGTTTAATCGGGCTGACAAAGGCGCTGGCGCTGGAACTTGCCGCAGACAACATCACGGTGAACGTAATTAATCCGGGGTTTGTGGACACTGATATGGGACAGGCCAGCGCCGCACTGGAGGACGGAGCGATAGAAACCGTGCCGCAGCGCAGGTTTATTGAGCCGGTTGAGGTTGCGCGGCTGGTGAAGTATTTGGTAAGCGGCGACGCGCGCGGAATAACCGGTCAGTCAATCAACCTTTGCGCCGGGCTCAGCGTGGGATTCTAGGTCCTCTGTTTTGACTATAATAATGTCGAGCTTTTCGACTAATTCTTCGGCAAGATTTTGGGCCTCTCTAATGTATTCGTTGATTTCAAGTGCTGTAAAATCTTTCATAATTAATCACCTCCGTTTTTATTATATCACAAGTCCCACTTGTGGACAAGTCCCACTTACAAATGAGATAATGTTGGGATGTTCAATGATTTCAAAAAACAATTAGGTGAAAGAATAAAAGAGTTTCGTGTTGCAAAAAATATTTCGCGAGATGAACTTGCCTTTCGTGCGGGAGTTTCAGGCACATACATAGGAATGATTGAACGAGCAGAGTACGATTTTAAACTCTCCAAATTATTTTATATCGCCAAAGGACTTGAAATTCCGCTTAAAGAGCTGCTTGACTTTTAGCTTTTTCCACACGCGCGAGCACTTTTTCTTTCCCCAAAATCGCCATCACAGCACAGATGTCCGCACCGCGCGTTCTGCCCGTGATTGCCGCACGCAGCGCCCACATGGTATCTTTCGGCTTTACACCCTGCTCTTTAAAATAAGCGCGGAAACCGTCCAATTTCTCGTGCAGCGCTTCTTCATCAAAATCCCAATCCGCAGCCTGCTTGGCAAACTCGGCCAAAACCTCCCCGTTGAGCGCGTCTTTTGCCTCGGGCTCAAGTTCAACGCCCGCGCCAAAAAAGTACGCCGCATCGCTCGTTATATCAGATAAAACCGTCAGCGGCTCGCGCGTTATCTCAACCAGTCGCGTGTACTGCGCATCGGTCAGCTCATTCAAATCATATTTTGCAAGATACGGCCGCAGCGCGGCTTTCAGCGTTTCAATACCCATTTTTTTGATGTATTGCGAATTCATCCAGTTGAGTTTATCGTACTCAAAAATAGAGTTGGAGCTGGAAACCTCGCTGATACGAAAATCCGCTGCAATCTCGTCAACCGACTTAATCTCTTGCCCGTCAGACGGCGACCAGCCAAGCAGCGCAACAAAATTCACCAACGCCTCGGTCAGATAACCGTGCTCCACAAAATCCGACACCGCAGTCGCACCGTGGCGTTTAGACAACTTGCTTCTGTCCGGCGCCAAAATCATCCCCAAATGCCCGAACTGCGGCAAAGGCTGCGGCGGCCCGTACAATTCAACAAATTCCGGCGCAGACAGTGCCTCACCCAGCGCCTCGTAAATTAAAATCTGTTTAAACGTGTTTGATATGTGGTCTTCGCCGCGGATGATGTGCGAAATCTTCATCAGCATATCGTCAACCACAACCGCAAAATTATACGTCGGCGTACCGTTGGATTTCATTATGACAAAATCGCCAATCAAATCCGTATCCTGCGTCAATTCGCCTTTGACCATATCGTTAAAGGTGAGCATTGAGCTCTCGTGGAACGCTTTTTGCGTCTTGGAAACATTAAACCGTATCGCAGGCGCACCCTCACCGCGCGGTGCGCCAATACATTTGCGCGAATAGACATATGCCTGTTTGTTCTGCGTGGCAAGCTCTTTTTCCGCCTCAAGTTCCTCGGGTGTGCACCAGCACTCATAGGCAAACCCTGACAGCAGCAGCTTTTTGGCAAACTCAGGATAGAGATTAAACCGCTCGGACTGCGAGTACGGCCCGTACGGTCCGCCGATATCCGGACCCTCGTCCCAGTTCAGGCCAAGCGCTTTGAGGCTGTCAAAGATATTTTTTACGTACTCCTGACTTGTGCGCTCCAAATCCGTATCTTCAATCCGCAGGACAAATTCGCCACCCGTTTTTTTGGCGAACAGGTAGTTAAACAGCGCGGTGCGCGCCGTGCCGATATGTAAATTTCCACTGGGTGAAGGTGCTATTCTGACTCTTACCATGCTATAATATTACCATGAAAAAGATTTTTCTGCTGCTGATTATTTTATTCGGGCTAGACTTGTGCGCTGAGGCCAAAACCGCTCAACCCGTGCAAGAAACCGATATTACGCTGCCGAATATTTTCATCTGGGCAGACGATGAACTCAACGCGGCAACTCTCAAAGGTTATGCCGAGTTTCTTGAAGCCGACGATGCGATAACGCTGCAAGACGGGAACGGGTTTGTGCTCAACATAAAAACCCCGCAGGGTATCGGTTCAAAAAGCCTGATTAAACCTCAGCCAAAGCCCGGCGCCGCCCGCTATACCTACAAAAATTTCAGCGTTAACACGACGCTCAACAACAGTGTCAACACAAAGACCGGCGCGTTCACCAGCCCTGTGGTGTTTGCGCCGGAGTACCGATTGAACCACGCGCTGTCGCTGCAAAACGTTTTCATACCGGACATTGTAAACGAGCGCGCAACAAACGAGTACGTCCTGCTTTTGAACCCGCTTGGCAAAAAAGATCTGGACCGGGTGCGATTTGAGTTTGCCGCAGGTCAGACACTGGACAGATACGGAGATGAGGTAAGAAATAAGTTACGATTTTCCACACAGATAAAACTGTGATACAATAGAGTGATGAACGAAAATAATCTTGCACAAAAACATGAAGAAAAACACACCCGGCAGAAGCGCTCCGACGGGGTTTACTATTCGTTTTTGACGTTTGTTTTAGTGCTGTGCCTGGTACAAATCGGCTGGGGAATGATTTTGAATATCTCAAAAACAATCTCCTATAAAACAAAAATCATAACACTGGAAAGAATCCGCGACCACGCCGAAAAACAAAACAAAGTTCTTAAACAAGAGGTTGACGCGTTCTCGTCAAACACAAGCGTTGAAGAAATCGCAAGAAATAACCTGAAAATGGTCGGCCAGGATGAGGTTTTGATACTGATTAACGATAAGGAACAATAAATTGCAGCAAGCCATTGACTACATAAAACAAGCCTTTGAGCTTAAATCCAACAACTGCTACAAACAGGCAATTGAGCTGCTGTACAAGGCGCTTGAACTTGAAAGCGACAACGTGGAGATTTTCGCGCAGCTTGGCGAGCTATACTATCTTTTGGACAACCGTGAGCGCGCGCAGCATTACCTGAAAAAAGCGCTTGACAAAAATCCGAACCAGGTTGAGAGCCTGCAAATTTTAAGAGATATTTACCACGAAAAAAAAGAATACGACAAGGCGCTAATCTACGCGTGCAGCGCATACGAGCTCAACAACTCCAACTCAAACCTTGCTGCGTTAATCCAAATCCTTTCAAAACTATCGCGGCTTGACGAGATAAAAAAACTCGCGGCGCAGCGGCGCGACGAGGCGGCCTACGAGTACGCGCGGGCGCTGTACGAGCATTCGGAGTTTTCAAAAGCGCAGCAGGTCTTGATTGCGGCACCGCAGACACCCGAGGTGCTTTTGCTGCTCGGCAGAATAAATTTTGACGGCGGCAAATTTGACTCCGCACGTCAGGTGTTTGAAAAATTAACCCCCGACACGGACAACCCTGCCACCAACGCGCAAATCCTTAACTACAAGGGGCTTTTCGCGCTGGAGGATATGAATTTTATAGAGGCAATCACATTGTTTTCAAAAGCAACCGTGCAAGACGGCAGTGCTGCGGTTTATTTTTACAATCTGGGCAACGCATATTTTTATAACGGCTGGCTGGATGAGGCGTCAAAAACATATTTAAAAGCGGTATGTATGGAGCCGGAAAACACAGGGTATCGCTACTCGCTGGCGTATTTATACTACGAGAGCGCAATGTTTGAGCGCGCACAAAACGAGGTGGACTACATACTCTCGCTGGAGCCAAACCACCCGGCAGCGATTGTTTTGAACGCGCTTTTAAAACTGCAAAACAAAGATTTTCTCGGCGCAAAATCCGACCTTGAAGCAAACATCGCGCGCGGCGTTGAGGATGATTTTACGCTCGTGTCGCTTGTCAAGGTCTACGCGGAACTCGGGTTGTTTGACAAAGCACAGTCCGTTATGCAAGAGTTAATCAAACGCAACCCCGATAACACAGGGCTAAAATGCGACCTTGCGCAAATCTACATCCGCGAAAAAAATTATGAAAAGGCGCTTGAGATTGTGAAGAAGGTTATAAAAAGTGATGAGAATTTTATTGCGGCCTACATAATAGCGGCCGATGCCGCGCTGAAACTTGACAAGAGCGATGACGCAAAAACCTACGCGCAAAAGGCAATTTCGCTTGATATGAACTATGCACCGGGGTATTATTATCTGGCGCTGGTGCGCCAGACGCAGCGCGATTTTGAAGAGGCGCTTGAGTGCATGCAGCGCGCAATCACAAACGATCCGGGCAACGCAAAGTACTACGCGAAAATGTCCGAGCTTTACAAAGGTGCCAACGATTTTAAAACAGCGCTGGAATATATCAAGGAGGCCGTCACCATTGACGAAGACTGCGCGCAGTACAAAAGTTTGTACAGCGAGCTTGCCGGTTTAAACCGCAGCATCAAAACTTAGGTTTCGGTATAGTCAGGTCGTCAATTAGTATGATGGAGATTTCTTCACCCTCAGCTGCGACAAAGTTAACGCCCGGACCTGCAACGCTGTAGACCAGCCCTATACCGGTGCCGACTGCAGCACCTGCGGCAACCGAGCCAAATCCCGCACCGGCCAGTGCACCTGCACCTGCTGCTATGGCTGTTACTCTTGCGCCGCGCGCCCAGTTTTTAGAGGCGCCTTCTTTTAGCGCGTACCCGGCATAAAACGGTCTTGCGACCACAGGCAGCTCCTGGTTAAGAAAATTCACTTTGTCAAACTGAATCATCAGCTGCGCGTTGTGGTTCAATTTTCTTGTTTTCTTGACATCAATAACCGTTGCATAGAACGGTGTTTGCGCAGGCAGCAGCTGCGTCCCGTTTGTTGTTACAATCGCATCCTGGTTGATAAAAGTGATTACATCACCTTTTTTGTGTTTTCTGGACGCAAATTTTTCGGCAAAGCTCACCTTGATGACACTGCCTTTTGTTATGACATATTTTGATTCATAAATGTGGACAACATCGCTTGGGGAGTACTCGGGAATATCAAGGTTCTCGGTCGCGATAACGTTTTCTTCTATCTGCGCTTGAAACATTTGCCCGCCTTCGGCCTCGCGTTTCAGAATTTCTCTTGCTTTTTCAATAGTTAGGGCATCGTCGTCAACGGCAGGTTCTTGCTGCGCCGGTTGTTCGGCAGTTTGTTCGGCAGCAGGGGCTGCATCTTGCGCTGAGGTTTCGGTTTGCGCCGGAACTTCCGCGGCAGGGGTTTCAATTTGCGCCGCCGGTTGTGAGGCCGATTGCGCCGCATCAGGCGCTGCGTCCGCAGCAAACCCGGCAGGTGCACACAACGACACCATAAGACCAAGTGCAATAATTTTTTTCATAAGCCTCACTTCGCTCGCTTTTGACGCATTCGCTCGCAAATTTGTATGCAAGCCTCCAAATTTATCTCGCCCATTTATCATAAACACCTCTTTTTAATACATAGTAGCACATTTTACTTCAACGCGTCAAGGTCTTGGCGAATTTCATCGGCTTTGCGCTGGATTTTGTTATAGAATTGGGAGTTGATTTCGCCACCGATAAGGATTAGCAGCGATGTGTAGTAGAGCCAGACCATCAGGACGGCGAACGCACCGATTGTCCCGTAAACAAGGTTGTATGTGTGCAGGTTGTTGACATATATTGAGAACCCCCACGAGCCGGCGAGCCAAAAAACGCAAAAGAAAATCGCCCCGGGGACCGCGCTTTTGCGCTTGAACCTGTCTTTGCCTTTGAGGTTTGGCAAAACGTAGTAGCACAAAAACGCCATCAAAAACAACGCCGCAAACGCACACGGCCAGCGCAGCGTCAACAGCCAAATCGCAGCGGTATCGCTCAAATGCGCGTATGTCATAAGCAGCCTTATAATCACGCGCCCGAAGACAATCAGGTTTATGCTCAAAAACAAAACAAACGTGTTAACGCACAGCATCAAAAACGCCATAATACGTGTGTGGAGCAGGTTTCGGGTTTCTTCAACTTTGTATGCGCGGTTCAACCCTTTGAGCACAACGGCCATCGCGTTTGTTGAGAGCAGTATCGTCACAACAACCCCGATTATCGCAAAAATCCCGCCTTTGTCAAAGATAATAACTTCCGACAGCACCGCCAAAATCAGCTCCATCGCTTGCTCTGGCATAAATACGGTGAGGAATTTCAAGACCGATAAGATAAATGATTTGTCGCCAAACCAGCCGAACATCGCCATCAAAAACAGCATAAACGGGAAGATCCCAAGCACCATCCAGAACCCCATTTCCGCCGCCATTCCGTAAAAATCATCTTGAATGATTGAGCGGATTAATTTCCTGATTCCCATCCAGAGCGTTTTTCTAACCAGTTTTAATCACCTCCGATATTTTTTGCGCGGCAGTATCGGGTTTTGCGTTAATTATGCAGCCGGCCGCAAATTTGTGGCCGCCGCCGCCGAACTTGCCGCAAATCGCAGCCGCATCGGCAATTTTTGTGCGCATAGAAACTTTCGCGCCGCCGTTTTTCGTCTCCTTAACGACAAAAGCCGTGTTCACGGATTTTATCGCGCGGAGCTTTTCGGTCAGGCCTTCCATCGCATCGTCGCCCACGCCGAATTTTTCCATATCTTTTCTGTACACAATAATATGTGCGCAATCGCCCTCAAAAACCGCCTTACTCACACACGCGGCCTGAAAAAGCACGATTTCTTTTGTGTCGCTTTCGTAGACTTTGCGGTAGGTATCGGAGACGTCAACGCCTGTTTCAACAAGCTTTGCGGCCCATTGATGCGTCGCGGGGGTCGTGTTGTCAAACCTGAACGAGCCTGTGTCGGTCAAAATCCCCACGTAAAAACACAATGCGGCGTCAGGGGTCATCTGCCACCCTTGCGTCATATCAAGAATAACCTCGCACGCGGAGCTTGCGGCCGGGTCGTTTATATTTGTGTCGGCAAAATTGTCGTTTGTTTTGTGGTGGTCAATATTTATTGTGGCGGCGGCTTTTTCAAAGAAAATTTTCGCATCGCCAATGCGCTCTAACGAAGCCACATCAACTGTTATGACCAAATCATAGACACGCGATTTATCAAATGTGTCGGCCTGGCGCACCTTGTCAATATTTGGCAAAAACCCGTAGACCGCGGGGATTTTTGAGACGGCCATCATGTCGGGGCGTTTTTTCAAATTTGTTCCAATAAGGCTTGACAGCCCGCACATTGCGCCGAGCGTGTCGCCGTCGGGGTTTATGTGGGAAATTATTAATATATTTTTGGCCGACTTGATTAAATTTTTCATTGTATAATTATAGCATGAAGAAAGCCATCTACACGGATTTTGTGCAAAGCAGCGAGTTGATTGAGCAGCTAATGGGTCAAAAGGAGTTTAAAAAAGCTGTGACGCGCAGCAATTTGTGCAAGTTTTGGGGTAAAATTGTCGGGAGCAAGTTTGCCGAAAAATCCAAACCGTACGGGATGGGCGCAAACGCGGTGATGATAATAGCGTGCGAGAACGCGGCCGTTGCGCAGGAATTACAGCTAAAAAAGTTTCAGCTGCTGGAGAAGTTTCAGCCGTATTTGCAGTCGCTAAAAATGAGCGTGAAGGATTTGCGCTTTGACGCAAAAAAATGGCAAGCCGGCTGAGCCGGTTCTGGGTAGGTTGTCTCGTTAATTGCATTCAACTCTTGCGCGGGAGTTTTTTAATTTTCAAGCCGTCGGGTTCAATTTCAAGGCTCACCTTATCCAAAACAGGATTGATGTTGAGCACCGCAAGAACGCTCTTTGGGATAACAATTGACCAACTATTTCCGTTTGCTGCAAATTTTTTCTCTAACGCCATAACGGCATTATAACATTTAATGCTTGACATTTGTAATGACTTGTGTAATTATATTGTAATTACTAGGAGGGAAAATGATAACCAAAGACGAGCTTGACCAAGTTGAAGAGTCTGCGTACAGAATTAAAAGTCTTGTCAGGACTATGATTTACCTCAACAAAGAGATCTACGACGAGTACACAATTGAGTGCAACTGCGCAATCCTGGACTACCTCCTGCCCGAGATTGAAAAAATCACCGATATGTTCTAATTTCACACATAATATTTAGGGTCTGAACTCATTAATGCACCCCAAAGTTCCCAATTGTTTCCCATCTGGTCGCCGCCTGAACCGTTGCCGCTGCTGAAATACTTTTCATTCGCCGTATTCTCCGGCTCTAATAAAAACGATTTTCTTATAATGTCTTTGACAATGCTAAATTTCTCATCGTCGCTGTATCCGTTAAAATCCTGTGCAAGCGGCACCCTTTCGGTCAATTTATTTTTGACATTATTTTGCAGCCCACCTTGTTTTATTATATTGCTGTATTTATAAAGCACAGAATTTTCAATCCGGCTTAAGGTTTCCTCGTCAAAATTATTTGCTAAAATCTTGCCGTCTTTTATAAGCTCCACAAACATACCTGTCTTATAGGCCTTCTCTTTTTCCTGCGCAGGCAAAATAGCGTTTGCTATTCGTATATTAAACTCCGCTGATTTGATAAAATCATTGGAATTATCAAAAAGATTTTCTTTAAACCTTTCCAAATCCGCACCGCTAAAATCTAACTTTTTAAACGTTTCATCAACAAGTTCCAATCCTTCTTTTATGTAATCAAGAGTGAGCACCTCAGGCAGCGAGCCCGCGTGTGTGCTGAGCACCCGCTGATTAATATTATCTTTGAGCTTCCATCTAATATCCCCTGCAAACCACCAAGGCTTTTCTCCTTGCGGATTTATAATATAAAAAAGAGCGTCCGGGTCACTACCCGGAAAAGCCATCTGCCGCCCTAACGATGAATTCCTGTCACGCCCGATAAACAAAACATCAAAACCTTCTTGCCCGCTCAACTTGTATATAGCGCCGGTTATTTCTTTATCCATACGCGCGGCAACCTTTGCAAAGTCCGGAAAACCGGTCATTTTGCAAAAATCGTCCACAAACTCTCGTTTTTCAAAATATGATAAATTATCAAGAGCCCTCAATTTGTGCGCCGCAGGGTTTGGAACAAACCTGCTTTCTTGTTCGATTTCGGCGTTTTCATATTTAATATTCTCAAAAAAAGCATTTACATCAAACCCTTTAAACGCCGGATAATAAGCGTTTGGCAGTTTATTAATTACCGGCCGTTGGCTGATACAATCAAAATTTCTTGCATCGCAACGGCGGTTATCAACACGGGCATAATTTAAACTAACGGGTACGATTCTCATATAAAAATTAAAACCGCTAAATATAAAATTTGCTAAAAATTTTAGTCCCCGTAAATCCGCACGTAGTTCCAGTAGCTGCGGAAAACTTTTTTGACATAAAGCTGCGTTTCCTGATACGGAATCTGCTCTACAAACTCGTCGGTGTCCTGATAGTTCAGGTTGGATTTCCAGCGCTGGACCGAGCCAATCCCGCCGTTGTACGCGGCGATAGATGAGATGTCCCTGCCGTCAAGCATCCCTTTTAAGAACAAATAATACTGGCTGCCAAGCCGCACATTTGTCACCGGGTTGTACAAATCATCAGGCGACACAAGCGGTATCCCGTAGCGCTGCGCAACCTCGCGCGCGGTATCCGGCATCAACTGCATCAAACCGCGTGCGTCCGTGACGCTGCGGGCGTTCGGGTTAAAATAGCTCTCCTCGCGCAAAATTGACTGCATCAACGGCGCATTGTTCTCGTTTGCGTACATTTTCACCGTCTCGTAGTACACCAGCGGATAAACCAGCCGCCAGCGCAAATCATGCCGGTCGGGCTTTTCTTCCAGCTTGTCCATTGCAACGCGCGCCTCAATTGTGGATTTTGTAAAATCACGTTTTTTGTACGAAACCCAGCTTTTTATAAACTCATCATCGGTAAATTCACTTATCAAATCGTAATCCTTCAACTCACCGAGTTTTACAATCAAGGTGTCCTTATTTTTGTACGGAAACTCAACCGGCACCTCTTTTAACTGTCTGGAAACAATCGGTGTGTCAAGGTGGTGCAGGTTCAAATACGCGCGGTAAGCGTAATAGCTGTCGGGGTATTTGGAAATCACAAGATTGTAGTAGTGGTTGTAATCCTTGTAGTTATCCTGCCGCTGGGCGATTTTGCCAAGCCAAAACAAAACAAGCGGTGCAGAGTTTGTGCGCGGGAATTTCATCAGATAATCCTTGCCGATTTTTTGCGCGCTGTCATAGTCGCCCTTTTTGATTTTTTCAAAGAACAGACCGGCGAGAATCTCGGCTGAGTACTGGCCTGTGGGATATTTGTTATAGAAGGCGATGTAGCAGGCCTCTTTTTCGGCGGCGGGGATGGCGCTACATTTGAGGTACCACAGGTAGTCCTGGCCTTTATCGTTCGCGTAAGTTAAAAGCCGGTTGACCACGCTGAGCCCGTAACCTGTCGCGGCAAAATACTTATCTATCGCGTCGTAGACATCTTTGTGGTCAACATATTTTGCGTAATCTGACAGCCCGGTTTCGGTGACGGAGCGGGCTTTGAGCGGGTCGCCGAGCGCAAACAGGTTCATTGCGTTGAGCGCCCAGCTTTCTTGCGGTTCAAGCGCGGAAAGTATTTTGTCGGCGTTTTCATAGTCGGCAAAAAGGTAGTAGGTGCGCGCCATCAACAGTTTATCGTCGGGGTTAATATTCTCGCTCATCGCAAGCCAGTTGTTGACGGCGTTCATCCCCCAGCGGCCGGCGGGCGCTTTTTCAAGGTAGGTGCGAAAATGGTTTTCCGCATCGGTGCGCTCGGATACGGGGATTGGTTTGTCTTTGTACTTGTCCGCGATAAGCAGGCCCAGAAAATATTCCGATGCGATTGCGCATTCGGTGTCGGGGTATTCTTGTACAAGCCATTCAAAATATTTTTTTGCCTGCGCGGGGTTTGAGTCAATGATTTCTATGGCGTAGAGGTATTTTGCCTTGATGCCGAGCTTGTGCGCAGGGTAGCCTTCGTAGAGTATTTTGTAGACTTTTTGGACAGATTTTGTGTCATCAAGCTTGGCTGCGTTTTGCGCCTGGTGGAAAAGCGCGGGGGGTTTCAGGATTGAGCCCTGTTTGACCTTGCCAAACAGGTAGTATGCGTTGGCAAAATCGCCGTTTTTTTCGTCCTCCAGCGCTTGCGAGTAGATGGCCTCGGCCTTTGCGGGCGGCTGGTAGAAAAGCTTTGCGGCAAGCGCGCCTGTCACGGAAAACAACAGCGCAGCAGCGATAATGATTTTGTGTGTTGTGGTCAGGTTCATTACTGGCATGATAACATGAACATTTTAAGTTTTTATCGCCATGTTTTCATGTCCGCGAAAACACTGACTTGCGGAACTTTGCGCTGCACGTTATAATATAAATGGCTAAAAGAAGAAGATTATCACAGGCGATAACAGGCATAAGAAAGAAAGGAAAACCCCAACAATCCAAAAGATATTGTAAAACTTATTCTCTAAAATGAATTTGTTGGTTATTTTTTTACCCAAAATGATTTCAAATGAACCAACGATTAAGGATATTGAGATTAAAAGCAGAAATATAGCAACATAGAACATCAGGCTGAAAGTTAAACGGTACGCAACATTATCAGGTGTAGCGTCCGTAATGGTGTTGTTTTGGATAGCCCAGTATGAACTCAAAATCACTCCTACCCAGCCGGCAACAGCAAATAAATTTGCACCTATTAAATTTTTAAATTTCAGTAAACTCACAAAAATATTATACAACAAAATGAAAGGAAACAAAAATGCCAAATCAAGAATTACACAATGACCTGAAACAGTTATCAGGATATGTTTACAGGAACAATCAATTTCAAAAACCAAAAGACTGGATTGAGGTCGGAAAATCCGAAGGTAAGAACACGGGATTTTATGCCGAAACCTTTGTCCGAGGCAATGATGTCGTTATCTCATTCAGAGGAACGGATGTTGAAAGAGGAAATAAAGCAAAAGCACAAGATTTTGTCCTCAGCGATATACCTATGGGTGCAAAACTTTTGCCTGCTCAAATAGTCAATGCGCAAAAATATTACAAAGAAATCAAAAAACAATTTCCTAACTCAAACATCATATTCACAGGACACTCGCTCGGCGGAAGCGTAGCGCAGATTTTAGGTGCTGAATACGGACACGAAACGGTTACTTTTAACGCCTACGGTGTTGGTGATTTAATGGGCAGCTATCACGTTAAAAACTTTGATAATATCACAAATTACGGTAATGCAAACGATACAATTTTCGCGGCGAATGCGCAAAACCATATTGGCAACACCTATGTTATAGGTGATTATGAGGACAATTTAGACAGTGTTTATTCAAGAACCGGCATAAACCCGGACACTTCTTTGTGGGATTATCACTCGTTAGATAATATGGGCGACCTATCAAAAGCCTTACCGTACAAAGGTCAAAACCTGCAAACAGAAGAAGCCCTCACGCTCAAAGCCTCTATTGAAGAAAATGTTGATTTGCGAGATGTTGACCCTGATAGAATTTTAACAAGAGAAGAAGTCAAGGAAATGTCCACAGATGAATTTACAGACAAAGAGGATTTTATCAACCAACAATTAGCAGGCGGCAAGGTTATGTCAAAGGCAGAAGTAGAAGAAAAAGTACAAAGCGGCGGTGCAGTTTGGGTTGAGGGTTACACCCGCGCAGATGGTACGCAGGTTAAAGGATATTACAGGTCAAAATAAAAATAAAACTGCCGGTCATACAAATCACACTTCAAACAACGAATACAGCCGTGTGAGAATATCGTCCTCGTCAAGCTCGCAGGTTTCCTTATTCAGGTCAAGCGCGCGCTGGTAGTATCCGGCCGCATCGTTGGTGAAACCCATGTGCTGTGATGCGCGGCCCGCGTTAAAATGCGCAAGCGCGTAGGTCGGTTTAAGCTCAATTGAGCGCTCAAAATAATCCAGCGCATCCATCGCGTCAGATAACCCGTCCAGATACAAAATCCCGAGGTTGTTGAATACACCTGCGTTTTCGGGGTCAAGGTCGGCCGCTTTGTGGCTGGAAATCAGCGCCTCTTCAAGAAAATCCTTCTCCCAGAGCGCCACACCGGCTTTTGTGTATGCGCGCGCCTTGTCGGGGCAAACTGTTATCGCGTCGCAATATGCGCGAATCGCGTTATCCAGGTCGTAGTCCGCCATATAAATATCACCGAGCGAGATGTGGATGTCATAGTTGGCCGGGTCAAGGATAAGCCCCGCCTGGTACGCAGAAACAGCCGCATCAATGTTGCCCTTAATCTCGCCGTAAATCGCACCAAGCGCCTGGCACACTATGGAAGTCCACTCGTTATCGGGGTTTTGGGCGATTGCCGACTGGTAGTGTTCAATGGCCTCGTCGTAAAGCTCGGCTCTTGTGTACGCGTAGGCGAGCGAGTTGTGGTAGAACGGGTTGTGCTCGTCATTTTCAAGCGCAAGCTTAAACGCGCTGACCGAGTTAATTTTGTCGTCTTTACGCAGGTAAAGGTGCCCGAGTTCGTAATAAATCAGCCCCAAATCCTTGCCAAAGTGCAAAAGTTTCTCGTAATATTCAATCGCCTCGTCTGTTTTTTCGGGGTAGTATGTTTGCAAAACGGTCGTGAGTTTAATGAGGCACTCGCGGTTGAACGGGTTTGCGTCCAGCGCGTAACGGTAAAAATCGACCGCCGCATCAATATCCTTGTTTTTAAGCGACACGTCCGCGATTTTGCCGTAGAAGATCTCTTCGCGGTTTGTGTGCGCAAGCGCTATTTTATAAGTGGTTTCGGCCTTTTCATATTGTCTGAATTTTTCAAGAACGCCGCCAAATGTGCTGAACGCCAGCGTTGAAAAATTGTTGGAAAAATTTTTACAAAACATTTTGATGGAGGGTCTGTCCCACATCAGCATGACAGAACCCGAGAAGAAATAATAGATGAACCTTAGGTAATCGGGTGCTTTGGCCTGACCTGCGGTAATTTTTTCTAAGATTGCTTCTGACAGGACAAGTCGCGGTCGGGCGGATTTTAGCCTGCTTGTTTTTATTGCGGAGCTGAACTCTTGTTCTGCTGATACAAAATCCTGTGCCATTTTCATAAACCAGCCGGTGTAAAGGTGAGCGTCGGAGTTGGACGGGGACAGTGACACAGCTGTTTTGCACTGCTCAATGGCCGTTGTAAGGCTTATTTCACCCTGCTCCCACATCAACGCGGCAAGCCTGTAATAACTTTCGGGCATCGCAGGGTCAAGTTTTAAGGTGGTGATATAGTTTTCTACGGCTTCTTCAAGATCCTCGTTGTGCTGGCAGATAAGGTATCTTTCGTGCGCGGCGCGTGCTTTTTCAAGCGTTTGAATCGCAGTTGCGGACGCTATCGGATGCGCCGGCATTACAAGGGTGTTTTCCAGTGTTTGTTTTGACATTAGTCACTCCGAAAAATGTGTGTTAAGGACATTGTAGCCCCAAACTTGTTCCATCAAATCATATAAACATAGTATATTAGAGTAAATCCCCCGGTTGGATGATATGAGATTCACAAATTCACGCACATTTGCCCCTATTTATAATATAATATAGGACATGAACACCAAATTTGATTGTATAGTTGTGGGCGCGGGGCACGCGGGATGCGAGGCGGCGATTGCCGCAGCGAGGCTGGGGTTGAAGGTTTTGCTGTGCACGCTCAATATTGACAATATCGCGCTGATGCCGTGCAACCCTGCAATCGGCGGGCCGGCCAAGTCTACTCTTGTGCGCGAAATTGACGCGCTGGGCGGGGTTATGGGGCTGGCGGCGGACGCGACTTATATTCAGATGAAGATGCTCAACTCATCCAAAGGTCCTGCGGTGCGGGCGCTGCGGGCGCAATCGGACAAACGCGAGTATATGGATTACATGCGCAACCTCATTGAAGGTGAACAAAATATTTACCTCCGGCAGGCGGCGATAAACGAATTGATTGTAGAAAAAGGCGCTGTGACCGGGGTTGTTGACGAGTTCGGTATAGACTTCAGCGCGCCGGCGGTTGTGCTGACAACCGGAACAAGCCTTGGCGGAAGGTTGTTTGTGGGTCTGCAATCGTACAGCGGCGGGCGTTTGGGCGAGGCTGCGGCAACGGGGCTGACACAAAGTTTAAACAAGAACGGCATCAAAACCGGCAAGCTCAAAACCGGCACCCCGCCGCGTGTTGACGGGCGCACAATTGATTATTCAAAGATGATTGTGCAGCCGGGTGACGAGCAGCTGCATTTTTATTCGTTCAGACCGGGGCGGCCCGTGCGGCCGCAGGTTCCGTGCTATTTGACGCGCACGGGGGAAAAAACGCACGAGATTATTCGGGCGAATCTGGATAAATCACCGATGTTTCAAGGGTTGATTGAGGGCACAGGGCCAAGATATTGCCCGTCTATTGAGGATAAAATCGTGCGGTTTGCAGCCAACCCGTCGCACCATATTTTTATTGAGCCCGAGGGGTTGAACACTTATGAGGTCTATATCCAAGGGTTTTCCAGCTCGCTGCCGGCGGTTGTTCAAGCTGCGATGCTGCAGAGCATGCCCGGTCTTGAATCCGCACATATCATCAAACCCGCGTACGCCGTGGAATACGACTATGTTCCGGCGGTTCAGACGCGGCACTCGCTGATGTCAAAAACGGTGAACGGGTTGTTTTTTGCGGGACAAATCAACGGTACAAGCGGTTATGAAGAGGCCGCCGCGCAAGGGCTTATTGCGGGGATTAACGCAGCAAACCACGTGCGCGGCGCGGATATGCTTGAACTTGACCGCTCATCGTCTTATATCGGCACGCTGATTGACGATTTGGTGACAAAAGACATCAACGAGCCGTACCGGATGCTGACTTCGCGCTCGGAGTACCGGCTTTTGCTGCGTCAGGACAACGCGGACGCCCGTCTGACGCCGATCGGGTACAAGGCAGGACTTGTTGATGACGCGCAGTTCGCTGTTTTTGAGGCCAAGCAGGCAGCGATTGAGCAGACGCTGCGGCAATTATCCGCGCAGCAAAAACAGTTGTTGAAGCGGCCGGAGGTAAATTACAACACGCTGGAAAACGCGCCTCAAGTGGCGGATGACGTGGCCGAACAGGTTGAAATCATCCTAAAATACGATGGTTACATCAAACGCCAGCAAGCGCAGGTTGAGCAATCGGACAAGCTGGAAAAATTCCGCATCCCAGATGATATTGACTGGTCGCAGGTCAAACACATCTCGGGCGAAACCCGTGATAAATTAAGCAAAATCCGGCCAAAAACGCTTGCTCAGGCATCGCGCATCGGAGGAGTAAAACCGGCTGACATCTCCGTGTTGATGGTTTTGCTCAACTCGTCTAACAGTTGAGATTCGGGGACTTTTGCGATAATTTCGCCTTTGCGGAAGATGTAGCCTTCGCCTATCCCGCCTGCGATACCAAAATCTGCGTGGCGCGCTTCGCCGGGGCCGTTGACCGCGCAACCCATGGTCGCGATTGTGATTGGCGCATCTAAGTCGCAAAACCTTTCTTCCACCTGCTTTGCCAGCGAAATCAGGTCAATTTGGGTTCTGCCGCAGGTGGGGCACGATATAAAATTCACCCCTTTTTGGCGCAAATCAAGGCTTTTAAGGATTTCAAACCCGGCACGGACTTCTTCAACGGGGTTTTCGGTGAGCGAAACGCGGATTGTGTCGCCGATACCTTCGGCCAGAAGCGTTCCGATACCGACGGCGGACTTGATTAAGCCCGTGCGCAGCGTTCCGGCTTCTGTCACGCCAAGATGCAGCGGGTACGCGATTTGGCGCGATGCGGCACGGTAGGCCTCAATTGTTGTTTTGACGTCCGACGATTTTAGCGAAACCTTTATCAGGTCAAAATCAAGGTCTTCAAGGATTTGGATGTGTTTCAAGGCGCTTGCGACCATACGTTCAACCAATTCTCCATTTTCCACTTTCAATTTTCCATTTTCCAAAGACCCTGCGTTCACGCCGATTCTAATTGGAACCTTCTGCGCACGCGCGAGCGTGACGACTTTTTCAACGTTTTCGCGCTTGCCGATATTGCCGGGGTTCAAGCGCAGCGCGTGAATTCCGTTGTTTATACATTTGATTGCCAGCCGGTAATCAAAATGGATATCTGCCACAAGCGGTACGGGGCTTGATTTTACAAGCTCTTTAACGGCAGCTGCCGCGTCAGGATTCAAAACCGCCAGCCGCACGATTTCGCAGCCCGCATCAGCAAGCTCTTTTATCTGCGCTTGCGTCGATTTCACATCGCGCGTGTCAGTATTTGTCATCGACTGCACGCTGATTGGCGCACCGCCGCCGATTTTTACGTCCCCTATTAATATTTGTTTGGTCATGTTACAATTCTAGCATGAAAGTTGCTGTAATTTCAGATATCCACGGAAACTTTAAGGCATTGGAATTGGTGCTGGCAGATGCGGCAGCGCAAGGTGTGGAGCGGGTTTTGTGCTGCGGCGATTTGGCGCTTGGAGGAGCCGAGCCGGCAAAAACGATTGACTTCGTGCGCGAACAGGATTGGGATATTGTGCAAGGCAACTGCGATTTGATGATGGCCGAGGACAGCGACTTGAACGCACAGCAGAAAGATTTTCTGCGCAATCTGCCGCTGCAAAAAACGATTGATGTTGAGGGGGTCAAAGTGCTTTTGGTGCACGGTTCGCCTCGTTCGCAGACCGAGAATATTTTCCCTGACATGCGCGCTGAAGAAGTTGAGGAAATGATAAAAGGAGTGGATTCGGACGTGATTTTTTGCGGGCATTCGCACAGACCCGCGGGGTATTGCCTGAGCAAAACCGTCGTAAACGCCGGCACCGTCGGGCGGCCGCTGCACGGCGAAACCTACGCTTGCTACGCGGTAGCGGATTTTAACAACGGCAAATTTTCAATTGAACACAGGTTTGTTGACTATATTTAGGGTATAATTGATTTATGGACATGGATAATTTAGTTGCGCATATAAAAAATCTGGCCAACGCGAGCGTGCTTGTGGTTGGCGATTTGGCGCTGGATGAGATGATTTACGGCGATGCGGAGCGCATCTCGCGCGAGGCGCCGGTCTTGATTTTGCAGCACACGCACACAAAACTCATCCCGGGCGGCGCGTCCAACGCGGCCTTTAACGCGGCGATGCTCAACAAAAATAAGGTCAGCGTCATTGGCGTGGTCGGCAGCGATTTTCAGGCAACGCAGCTAAAAAAAGCGCTGGGCAAAGTCAACACAAAATATCTTGTGACCGACAAAACCCGCAAAACCACCACAAAAACGCGCGTTTCCGGCGCGATATCAACTTCAATCACGCAGCAAGTCGTGCGGATTGACCGCCAGACAACCGCGCCTTTGAGCGCCGCAACCGAGAAAAAAGTCTTGGCAAACCTTGAAAAAGCCGTCCCCTCGCACGATGCGGTGATTTTATCGGATTATCACATCGGCACGCTGACGCCGAAAATTATAAAGAAAGCGATTGAGCTTGCCAACAAACACAAAAAAATTATCGTGGTTGATGCGCAGCGCGACCTGCAAAATTACAAAAACATAACATCCATGACGCCGAATTTGCCCGACACGCAAAAGTCTGCAGGGTTTGAGATAAAAACTGAGGCGGATCTGAAAAAAGCGGGGACAAAACTGCTGGCGGCAACAAAGGCCAAATCGCTTTTGATTACATGCGGTGCGAACGGGATGTATGTCGTGCAAAAAGACAAGCAGACGAAAATCCCCGTGTTCAACAAATCGGAGGTTTTTGACGTAACAGGTGCAGGCGACACGGTGACGGCGGTTTACACGCTGGCGCTGGCATCGGGCGCAGACACGGTGACAGCTGCTGTCATCAGCAACATCGCGGCCAGCATCGTTGTCAAACACTTTGGCTGCGCAACGACAACAATTGATGAACTCACAAAAATGTGCGAGGATAGGAGAAAGAAAAAATGCAAAAAATAATTATTATAATCGGCGTGATTTTGGCGCTGGCGGTGGGTGTACTTACACACAACAATTTTCGTCAGACGGCGCAAAAACAGATTGAGGCGACCTCAAAAATAACGTTTCAGGTTTACATGCGCGGTGTGACCTATACCGGAAACCAGCTGCCTGTGCGCTCGGGCGAGAAAACATTTATCAGCATCCGTAATGTGCCGTACACCGACCTTGATATTATTGATGTTAAGGCTGAAAAGCGCAAGACGTCTTTGCCTGTGTTCAACAAACCGACGACCGTTGATGACGCGGCGCAGGCGTATTTGTACGATGTGCTTGTGACGCTGGCTGATAACGCAAAAATCACAAAAGACGGTGCGGTTGTCGGCGGAAACAAGATAAAAACAGGGCTGCCTGTCGCATTGGAAGGTAAAGATTACAAATTTAACGGGGTGGTGTCGGATTTGAAAATTATGCAGACCGAAAACCGTGAACTAAACGAGGCGATAAATAATATAAACGATGTTCAATAGAATTAAAAATAGCAAATGGAAAATAGAAAATTTCATTTTGTTGTCGGTGCTGGCTGTGTTTGCGCTGTCAACGTTTGCAAGCTCTGATGTGCTTGGCGCCGCAGCGTGTGTGACTATCGCGTTAACAATTTTCAATTTTCAATTTTCAATATTAAACTCAAAAGCTAACCTGTGGCTTTTGGCATATTTCATGCTTGTTGTGGTGAGTTTGGCGGGGTCAACACTGTTCGCGTTAAGTTTTGCGGGGTTTGTAAAAACCGCGATATATCTGGGTTTTTACGTTTCAATGGTTGCATATTTTAAAAAAAATCACTGCAGAATCCCCGTGATTATGGCGGCAATCGGTATTTGCGCGGTTTCACAATCAGTCATTGCGCTCGGACAAAACTTTGCGCAGGTCGGTGAAATCTCCACCTGGCAGGATGTTTCCAATCTCAACCCGGAACAGGTAATGACAAGGGTTTACGGGACATTGAAACCGTTCAACCCGAATTTACTCGGCGGATATTTGCTTTGCTGCGTGCCGGTTTTGCTGGGGTTGTGTGTCATATCGCGGCGCAACGCAATGATTTGGTGCGCGCCTGCGCTGATAACGATTGCTGCGCTTTTTGCAACGGGCTGCCGCGGTGCGTATTTGGGGTTTGCGGCGGTGATTGCGGGGGTTGTTGTGCTGGCTGCAAAAACCCAAAAGAAACGGTTTTTAAGCATCGCGGCTGTGACAATCGGCGCGGTGACGGGTGCGATTTTGTGCGTGGAGCCGCTTCGGGCGCGGTTCGCCTCAATTTTTGCCATGCGTCAGGACTCGTCCAATGCGTTCCGGTTCAACGTTTACCAGTCGGCGTTTGAAATGTTTAAGGACAACTGGCTTTTGGGGATCGGGGTTGGCAACAAGAATTTCCGTGAGATTTACGGGCTTTATATGAAAACAGGGTTTGATGCGTTGAGCGCCTATAACGTTTTTTTGGAAATCGCGATTGAAAGCGGCGTTTTTGCGCTGGCGGCGTTTATCGGGTTCTTGGTTGTGACAATAAAAAAAGCTCTAAAAAGCGCGGATATTTTTGTCGCGGCCGCGCTAATCAGCGTATGCGCGGCGATGGTGCACGGGTTGGTGGATACGGTGTTTTTCCGGCCGCAGATTCAGTTTTTGTTCTGGACGATGGCCGCGATGATAAATTCGGCACCTCGCCGCACCACTATTTACCCGCCGAATTAAACCTTGAATTTACCTCCGCAATTACCGTCCGCATTAAGAACTTATAAAGGCACGGTGCAGCTGTGTTACAATTAGTATATTGGAGGTGGGAATATGATACCAATTTTAGATTCAAAAAGGCAGTATGCCCAGATTGGCGCGGAAGTTGAAAAGGAAGTACTTGATGTTTTGCGCTCGGGCGCTTATATATTAGGGCGGCACAATAAGGCGCTGGAAGAGGATTTGGCGAAATTCACCGGTACAAAATACGCGGTGGCGCTAAACTCCGGCACCGATGCGCTTCATTTGGCCCTGCGCGCGCTTGATATCGGCGCAGGCGATGAGGTTATAACCGTTGCGTTTACGTTTGTTGCGACAACCGAGGCAATCGGGATTGTCGGCGCGACACCGGTTTTTGTTGATATTGACAACAACACTTTCAACATTGACCCGGCTAAAATTGAGGCCGCGATTACGCCGCGCACAAAGGCGATTATTCCGGTCCATCTTTACGGCCAGCCGTGCGATATGGATATGATTATGGATATCGCAAAACGCCATAATCTTTATGTTATTGAGGATTGCTGCCAAGCCATCGGCGCCGGGGTAAATGACAGGGCCGCCGCGAACAACGCAGCAGGTCGTAAGATGGTAGGCAGCTACGGCGACATCAACTGTTTCAGCTTTTACCCGACCAAGAACCTTGGTGCGATGGGTGACGGCGGGCTTTGCACAACAAACAGCGAGGCGTTGCGTGACAGACTTGTTGCGTTAAGAAACCACGGCGGTGCGGTGCGTTATTATCACGATGAAATCGGTGTCAACAGCCGGCTTGACGAAGTTCAGGCCGCAATCTTGCGCGTAAAACTTAATTACATCAACGAATGGAACGAAAAACGCCGCAAAAACGCCTATTTTTATAACGAGCTTTTCGCCGGCCACGCGGATATCCAAACCCCGGTGGAACTTGACGGGACATATTGCGTTTATCACCAGTACACGGTAAAAATTCCAAACCGCGATGAGGTGCACAAATACTTGCAGGAAAACGGTGTCGGCGCGATGATTTATTATCCGGTGCCGCTGCACAAACAAAAGGTGCACGCGCATCTTGCGCCGGTCAGCCTGCCAAACACGGAAGATAACACCTCGCTTGTTATTTCGCTGCCGATGTTCCCGGAACTAACTCAAGACGAGCAGCGCACGGTTGCAGACACGCTGATTGCCGCGCTGAACAAGACAGCCGCCGCGGTTTAATGTAACAATAATGTTACAAACAGCTCCCATGCCTTAAAGTTTTCCCGAAAACAAGCCGTTTAAGGAAATAACAAGGGCAAGGGAATGATATGGTAAACATTAACGCACAATTTAAACCCGGAATTGACGCANNGACGCATCGGTACTGAAAGAGGTATCGGCGGAGATTTTAAAGCGCGCAGCGCAAAAGACCGGCGCGGCACCCGGCGGCACCGGCAGCGTGACTCCTGCTGCAAAACCGGCGGATATGGGTGTTGACCTTTATAAAGGCGGCGTGGACACAAACACCGCACGCCAGATTGCCATGAATAACTCCGGTATGCAAATCCAGGCGAATAACAGCGTTTTGGCATCGGTTAATTTTTTGAATGCACAAGCCGCACTAAAAGCAGCCGAAAACGGCAGGCACAACATTGTCATAAACGAAGCACCGAGCGAGGTTAAAGATACCAAGGCTCCTCAATTTAACAAACTAATAAGCCTTTCTACCGGCAAGGACAAGAACGGCTCTAACCAAAAATATAACGGCGAATTTCTAAAATTCACAAAGGATGAAAAGAAAGAAGAGTCGAATATCTTCGGGTAAAATTGCCCGCAGACAAAACAGTTCATTTTTCCTTTTTTCTAAAATCTGACTCCGCGTGCGGAGTTTTTTTTGCAAGCGCCTACACGCGGCCGCGCATCAAATCCGAGAGTCTGACTTCTGATGCGGCTTCTTTCACGGCGCGTTTTGCTTTTGGCGCCAGCGGCTCAAGCTGCGACAAACCAACTTTGCCGTTGTCCTCTAACATTAATATATTTTTTAAAAACGAAACAATTTCTTCCATTTGATTTCTCCTTATTTTATATAATACATGAAAACAAATAAATTTGCCAAAATCATTATACTTTGTGTTAACATTTTTATATATGATAAAAAATTTGGTTAAGGCGGTTGAAACAGCCTCGCGTGAAGAACTTTTTGCCATGCTTGCAGGCGAAACGGGTGCTGAAAGCACGTTAGCGGGCGACAAAATTTTTGAAAAACAAATGAGCGCGCTGCAAATTGACTCTGTGAAAACCGCAGCTGAGGCGCAGATTTTTGTAAACAATCTGACAGGCGTTGACGGCAAAGTCCGCGAGGCTGTGTCGTTCCGGCTGGTTGAGTTTATAGCGGCGGCTCCTGAATTGTTCATCGTGCACGCGGATGTTTTGTTAAAAGCCGTGATTGATATCAACGGAAATGTCTGCCGCAACGTTATTGCAGCCATGAAATTCCTGCCGCCGGAGTGTTTTTGCGCGGAATTAATCAACATGACAGACGAGATTTTACGCGGCATGCCAAAAGAGCAGGGACAAAAAGGTTACAAGGTCAACAAAGAAATCTTCAAGCTATACTGGTGTTTGGAGGCAATCGGGGAATTTTGCAGCGATGTTCCGGCCGGCATCCTGCGCCAAAGTGCCGCCATACACGACTACACAATCCGCGAAAAAACCGCCAAAATTCTCTCAAGCATCGCCCGCAACCAGGAGCTGGACAAAATCCGACAGGAGCTGGAATCCGATGATAACTACTATGTACGCCGCATTGTAAACAAATGTTAACATGATATATACGCTTTACGCAATTTTTATGCTACGATTTTTTTTATATAGATGTAAGGGATTTACAAACAGACACGGGAAATTAAGACACAGGGAAAATAAAGGAGAACAAAAATTATGGCAAGAGTACTTATTTCAATGCCGGAGAAATTTCTATCAGAGATTGATACCGTTGCAGAAGGCGAAAACCGCACACGTTCAGAACTAATCCGCGAGGCGCTCCGCACGTATATGCACCGCAATCAGGTTCGTAACACGCAGCGCGCAGCTAACAACGCAGAACTGCTAGAATCATTGCTCGGATAGTAAAAGGGTGATATAATATCGCCATAGGGGAAGAAAAATGAAAAAAAATTATTTGGATGCAACACTTGATGAATACTTTGAAATACTGGACAAGGAGAACCAAAAGCGCTCTAAGCTTGTAGCGAAATCTCTTGTTAAGTACTTAAAAGACAGCAAAGACGAAAACAAATTTGATGTCATCAAGGAGCACATAACCGGCTGAGCCGGTTCAAGGTAAGGGGCCGGCGCCGGCAAAAAAGTGTCCGCCCGAACAAAAATTTAAATAGGGGAAAATAAAAAAAGCGGCTGACGAGCCGCTTTTTTGTGTTATATATGCCGTTGCTTTTATAATCAAGCAAGGATTTTGTCAACAACACCCGCGCCGACGGTACGTCCGCCTTCACGTATCGCAAATCTCATACCTTCTTCGATTGCGACCGGTGCGATCAACTCAACTTCCATAACAACGTTATCACCAGGCATTACCATTTGGCCTTCAAATTTGATTGAGCCGGTAACGTCGGTTGTACGAATATAGAACTGTGGTCTGTAACCTGGGAAGAACGGAGTATGACGGCCGCCTTCTTCTTTGTTCAAAACGTAAACGTTAGCTGTGAATTTTGTGTGTGGTTTGATTGAACCCGGTTTAGCCAAAACCTGACCGCGCTGGATTTCAGTTTTGTCAATACCGCGAAGCAACAAACCTACGTTGTCACCTGCTTGACCTTGGTCAAGAAGTTTTCTGAACATCTCAACGCCGGTTACGGTTGTTTTTCTTGTGTCGCCAAAACCAACGAGTTCAACTTCTTCGCCGACTTTAACAACACCACGCTCGATACGGCCTGTCGCAACAGTACCGCGGCCTGTGATTGAGAACACGTCCTCAACAGGCATAAGCATTGGTTTGTCAAGTTCACGAACAGGTTCAGGGAAGTATGTATCAATTGCATCCATCAATTCCCAAACTTTGTCAACCCATTTGTCTTCGCCGCGTTGGATTTTCGCATTTTTCTGAACAGCTTCAAGAGCTTTCAGACCCGAACCTTTGATAACAGGGATGTTATCGCCGTCAAATTCGTATGATGTAAGAAGTTCACGAACTTCCATCTCAACGAGTTCAAGCAATTCTTCGTCGTCAACCATGTCGCATTTGTTAAGGAATACAACAAGGTTAGGAACGCCGACCTGACGAGCAAGCAGTATGTGCTCACGAGTCTGAGGCATTGCACCGTCGGTTGCTGCAACAACGAGGATTGCGCCGTCCATTTGAGCGGCACCTGTAATCATGTTTTTTACATAGTCCGCGTGACCCGGGCAGTCAACGTGTGCGTAGTGTCTTGTAGGTGTTTCGTACTCTACGTGTGCTGTAGAGATTGTGATACCTCTTGCTTTTTCTTCCGGAGCTGCGTCGATTTCGTTAAACGCTTTCGCCTGCGCTCCGCCGGCTGCCGCCATTACGTTAGTAATCGCCGCTGTCAATGTTGTTTTACCGTGGTCAACGTGGCCTACTGTACCTACGTTAACGTGCGGTTTGTTCCGTTCGAACTTTTCACGTGCCATAATTATAGTCTCCTTTTTCCTCTGGTCTTTTACAATTTAAGCTATAAGGCCTTCGGCCTTTTGGTTCGCTCGCTCGCAAATGAAAAGCACGCTTTTCTTTTGACTCACTCGTCTCACCATAAAACTATAATAGCAAATGAATTTTCTTTGTCAAGCGGTTGCCTGCAAAGGATGAAAGTTGACGGCTTCACCTGAGCGGACCCGTTCGGGTAGCCCTTGTAAAACTTATCTGCGGCGGTTGCCTGTGCCGCCGCCCATTGAACCGCCGGCCATCGCTGATATCCTTCTGTTGATGCGTTTTCCGCCGGAGGTGGAGTTTGAGCGGAATTTATCGCCCTTTGAGATAATCTCGCGTGCACGCGCAGCGCCTGAGCCCGCGTGGTATGCGGCCAGGTTAGCCTTGATACGCTCGTCTTTTTCTTTTTTCTTTTTTTCTGCTTCTTTTTTGGCTTGTGCATCCACTACTGCACCGGCAATCGGCTGGGCAAGCGCCATAACTTGACTTCCTGCGTTAGCAATACCTTGGATGCCTTCGCCGAAAGAACCCTTCATGGCTTCTTTTGCTATTGTTTTGCCGCTTTCTTTTAAAGCTTGTTTTCCAACTTGCTTTCCGACTTCTTCTCCTGCCGCATTTACTGCCGCCATGCCCGCATCTTTTNNGTTGCGCCGCCTGCCGCTGCCGCTGACATTGCCGCATCGCCTATTACGTCGTTGGCCGCTCTGGCAGCCTGGATTGCAGCCGGCGCTGCAGAAGCTCCCGCTGCCTTACCTGCCTCCATTGCGCCTTGAACCGCGGCATTTGCGCCGTCAGCTGTAGGGAAGCCGCCCACACAAGACATCAGGGCGCCTACTGCGTTCAAACCGGCGTTGAGCCAGTCACCTTGGGTAAGAGAAACTACCGTCTTACCGACATCTACTGCCAGCCCGCCGTAAAGACCTATACCATAGGCCACATTACCGATATTAAACACCGTTGTACCTGTTGTTACTTGTGCGGTTCCGGCAGCTACCAGGGCAGCACCGGCAGCGGCAGTGTATGGAGTTGCCAACATTGGGGTACCGATACCTATTTGTACACCGCCTGCAGTTACCAAACCTGTACCTACACCTTTTGTAACGGTGCCGGCCAGCTTAACGCCTGTCATTACATAACCTGCAATAGTCAGGCCTTCCATCCATTTGGCAATAACTTCAGCATTCTTTTCGGCTTCTGACACAGTCGCCTCGGCCTTGGACTGATTTTTTGCAAGTTCTTTTTGGAAACGTTCATTCAATCTTTGCCCTCTGGAAGCAAGCGATGTGAGGTGGGTAGTATTGCTTGTAATTGTAGTACCCATCTGGGTTGCGGTTCCTTTTAAAACGTCCAGCTTCGAGGTATCAGCCGCACCTGCAAGTGAAATACCCAAACCTTCGGATGCTGCCGGCGGGTTTGCCACAATTGCAGCCTGCTGTTCAATTTGACTCATAATACCGCCCAAGCTTCCTTCAAGCGCTTCGGTTGCGGAAGTAATTTGGACAATTTCCGCCTCGGTTTCTCTTAATTCTGTTTCTGTTCTCTTTGTATCTTCTTTTGTTTTTTTATCAATATTCTTTAATGTCTTGCCATCTTTTTTACCTTTGGCTCCAAGACCTTTTGCCTGACCTGTGACTCCTTCGGTTTCAGAGGTCAACCCGGAGGCCTCCTTGGATGCGCCTGAAACCTGCTCAGGAGACATGTTGGCATAATCCGGGCCTGAATTTCCGCCTTTGCCTTGATCACCTGCATCAGAAACATTGTCGGTATTGCCGCTCGCGTCAGTCTGAGCCGGTTCAGATTCTGTGGCATCCTCGGATTCTTCAACTTGAGATATGTAATCCTGCGCCTCTTTCGCCACGGCAGAATCCTGACCTGACGGGTCAGACGGTGCGTTTGCGGCATCAATTACTTTTTGTGCATCTTCCACGCTGCCTTTTTGATCTTGCCCTTGGCCTTGATCTTCGCCTTGAATTTCGGCTGTTTCCTGCGCGTTTTGGGCAGGATTTTCATTTTGCTCAGGGGTATCGGCAGGAGTGTCGGCAACAGCTTCTGTTTGTGCGCCTTGTGCGTTCAAGACAGAGGCGGAGCCGTCCGGCATCTTGATTTCCATCTGGCCGGTAAAACCTAAGCCTGTTTTTTGGATGCTTATGTTGCCAGCAAGCTCGCCCGCTGCCTGCTTGTGCGCGTATTCGTGTTTAAGAATTTCCATCAAGCTTTTTTGCTCTTCCGGGGTCTGTGTTTCTTCGTTAAGAACACCGGCCTCGTCGGCAGCGGCTTGTGTTTCTTTATCGCTTTCAATTGAGGCTTTCATTTTTTCTTCAACGCTGTCAAGCTTTGAGGTATCAAATTTTTGAGGCATTTTGTCAGCTTGAACGACTTTACCGTCAGCTGTGGTCATTTCGCCGGCAGCATCAACCTTTGCGCCTTTTTGGATTTCGGCCTGCACATCGGATTTGGATTCAGGTGTTTCGGTTTTGTTGGCTGCTTCGGTTACCACACCGTCGTTGTTGACTGCTTTGCCTTCTTCAACCGGTGCTTCGGGAGCGGCAGCAGCGGCAGGTTCGCCGGCTGTTTCCGCGGTTTTGTCGGCTGTTTCGGCAGGTTTTGCGCTGTTGTCAGCGGCTTTGCCCTCTCCAGCGGCTGTTTTGTTTTCGGCAGCTTCATCGGCTTGCTCGCCTTCCGGTGCCTCCGGTGCTGCCGCTTGTGCGCCGACAAGCGTCATTTCTTCCACGGTTCCTTGACCTGCTTCAATTGTCTCAACTGTTTTGTCGTTAACCTTATTTTCCAATTCAAGGGATTTTTCGGTTACTTCGGACGCAGCACCTGCCGCAGCGCCTGTTGCCAGGTCAACCACACCGACTGCTTTGTGAGCGCCGGCTGCCGCAAACAACGCCGGTGCCATCAGTGCTCCAAGGCCCGGAAGCGCCAGTGCCGCCGCCGCTGCTGCCTGGAACCCTACTGCTGCACCGATTAATTGCGCGCCGATTTCAAGAGTTTCTTTACTGAAGTCTTTTCCTTCTTGCGCAACCGGCGGTGCATCTGTCTGCATTGTTGTGTGGGTATCCAGCACTGCGCCGAACAATTCCGCCAACTGAGTTTGGCCGCTGATACCAAGTTCTTTCAACTGGTTGCCGCAAGTGATAATCATTTGTTTTTCTTCTGCTGTAAGCGGTTCGGCATCACCACCGTTTTCCGCCTCCTCAAATCTTGCAAGAAGCACGTCGTATATGGTTCTTGTGACAGCAGCTTCCATTCTTATGTCGTTTGCCTCGTCTTTTGCCGCTTTTGCAGTATCCAAACTTTCTTTCATCGCCTTGAAAATGTTTTGTGTCATCTCGGCGTTTTCTTTTGTTTCTTCCGCGCTTAATTTAGCGAATACAGTACCGATTTCAACGAGTGATTTGCCTTCCATCTCTTTGCGTTTCTTCGCAGCAGCGTTGCCGCCGCCTTCCACGCCAAGCTTGTCGGCCATTGAGTCAGGGACTTCGCCTTTTTCCATCGCTTCATCGTCTTCAATGGATTCTTTAACTTCTTTGGCTGTATCATCAAGTTTTGCGGTATCATAAGGCAGCACAAGTTCGCCCGATGCGGTGGTTTCGCCTTCTTCTTCAAGCAATTGTTCTTTCTCTTTGGTTTTGCTGCTTTCAACAAGGTCACCGGATGCGGTGGTTTCGCCTTCTTCTTGGAGCAGTTGTTCTTTTGTTTCGGTTTCTTTGCTTTCAATAAGCTCACCGGACGCTGATATCTCACCGGTTTCTTCAAGCAATTGTTCTTTCTGCTCGGTTTCATCGGTTGCAACCAGCTCACCTGATGCTGACATTTCGCCGGTTTCTGAAAGCGCGGCTTGTTCGGCTTCGGCTTCGCCTGTTGCGATGGTTTCGCCGGACGCGCTGACCGTTGATGCGTCTGTATCTTCGGCCGGAGCTTCTTCCTGACCTTCTTCGGCTGCAGGTTTTACTGCGCCGACAAGGGTAACATCCTGGATGGTCTGCTGGTTTGCTTTGATATCACTGATATCGTCGCTGCTGCTATCGTGAGCGTCGGTTGCCGCAGCCGAGTTAATCTCACCTGCAAGCTTGGTGAGCCCGCTTTGTGAAACATCGCTTGTGCCGACAGCGGTGTAGACAGCTGCCATTGCCGCCGCAAAGGAGCTGATAAACGCCATCCCGAACATGCCTGATACACCTGCAATGGCGTACATTTTAGCCGCAAATTCAAGCAGTTCACCGCCAAGCTGGAGCGTTTCGGCGCTGAAATCAACGGCTCTGTCGGCTGCCGGGTTGCTCATAGGGTCAATAGTATTTTCAAGCCCGCTGACTCTTGACAGCAGTGATGCCAAACCTCTTTGGCCTTCAACACCTTGTTCTTTAAGCTTTTCACCGAGTGCAAGGAGTCGTTCTTTATCTTGTTTTTCAAGCGGCTGTTCGCCGTCTTTTGCAGCTTCAAACCGTGAGACAAGCACATCGTATTCCGATTTAACACCCTGGGTTTCGCTGCCAATCTCTTCGGTCTTGTCGTTTGCGGCCTGAGCGGTTTTTTCGGATTTCAAAATCAATTTTACAAGCTCTACCGCCGCTTCATCGTTTTGGACCTCCACGATTTTGCTCATCAGGGCAAACGATGTACCTTGCTCAAGCAGTGATTTTTCAGACAGATTTTTGCGGGCTTTTTGAGCATCGGTGAGGTTGTCCTCCTCACTGATTGCAACAAGTTCTTCCGGCTGGGTGCCTTCAATAACTTCGTCAGGGAGTTTTTCGGCTTCGGGTGCTTCTTCCTCCGTGATAAGCTGGTCTTCGCCCGGGAACATATCGTCAAGCTTTTCCTCATAATCCGGTGCTTCGTAAATAACTTCCGCGGTTTCACCTTGCGATTCTTCGCTTGTTTCACCCATACCGACTACGGTATCGGCAGTGCTTTCAACATCGGCTTGTCTGTCAGGCTGCTCGCCGCTGATTGTTATATCAAGAATCGCGGCTGTTTCACCAAGCTGTGATGATACGGTTTCGGTAAAGCTTATCATTTTTTGGCTCATCTCAACCGTTTCTTGCGCAAGCCCTTTACCTTGTGATGCGGCAATGATTTTACCCATCGTACCGTAAACACTCGCGCTCTCAGGGCTTGGCCCCGCACCGTGTTTGGCCTCATATTTTGCAAGCTCATAACCGATACTTGATGCCTCGTTAGCGTACTCACCTGCACCTTTCACAAACTTATCAAGCTGGTTCAGCGAGTTTGCAACATCAGCAAACCCTCTTGTTTTATCACCGATTTGCGCGGTCAATTCTTTTTTTGTATTGTACAATTCTTTGCCAAGCGCTCTGTAACGCGCCACCTGCTCGGCTGAAAGCTGCTCGCCGCTTTGAACTTTTTGATCAAGATCTTTCCATTCTTTGTCCAAATCCTCAATTTCGGATTCAACAGAGCCCATCAAATCCTCAATCTCATTTTGCATCTTTTTCATATCCTCAATAACAGGATTAAACTCACTCAATGCGGTTTCAATTTTTTGTTCGTCTTCTGTGGAGCCTGCAATATGCTGCATCGCTGACTCGCGAAGCGCTTTGATATCCATATTGTTGTTGCTGGTACCGGCCTCTTCCTCAGCGCTTGCGGCATCCAGAACGGAGATATCGGCCTCAGCCTTTTGCATCGCGTGAGCCCATTTCAGCACGTCATCAGGGATAAGCACCCCGTCGGCTTCCATACCGATAATTTGCTCATAAGTGAATTGCGCCCATTCCGGGTCAACAACACCTGCGATGTATTTGAGACTTGCATTTCTGGTATTTGTACGACGGCGCAAAGCGTCTGCATCACCAAGCTCGTCCCAAGCCGCCAAATCAACATAATTTCCCTCTTCATCTTGCAAAAGCAGCCGTTTATAATCGGCAACACTACCCCTCCAATCGGCCGGATTTTCCGATACATCAATACTATAATTTTGTCCTTTTAAAGTAATCTGTAATTTCATTCCTTTTCCTTTTGCGCGCCTACCGGTATTATTATCGGCATTTTTGCGCGTAACTTTAAGGAAAAACGGCCTTTGTAACGGAATATTAAGACCCCGCACGGCAGCCTCTCATTTACCCCTGTAACGGAATATTAAGCGGTCAAAAACTTGTCCAAAAGCACGGGAACATATTTTTCGTTCAGCGCGCTAAAATCAAAGACAAACTCGTTGACACCGGCTCTGTACAGCTCGGGAACTTTATCAAATGCTTCCAAAATTTTGTCTTCAAACATGTGCATCCGGCAGAACCCGTCGCATGTGAACGGGTAGGTTTTTTTCAACGACGGGTCACGAAGCGCGAATTCGCCGTTGTGACAAGGCGCAGAGCATGACAGACGCGATATTATGGCGCTGTCGTTGTTCAGCGGGCACAACCCAAGGCTCGGAACCCTTATATTGCCTGCGATTGTGTACTTGCGCACGGGGATTTCGTTTTTAAGCTTCTTTATTGTGAGCAGCGCATGCTCCATGTCCGTAAACGATGTAAAATCAACCGCATGAATCGGCGCAATGTTGTTCAGGCACTTGATGGAAAGGCTGTTGAGCAGATTAATCCCCTGCCCGATTTCAATCGGGATATGGTTGATGTCAGAATCGTTAACAAACGCCCAAAAATAGCCGATATTGTTGATAATAACAGAGGACGGTTTTAAAGCGCCGGTCATAATCTGCTTTTCGTGCTCAAAAACCCTGTCAAAGTCGCGCTCAATAAGGGTTCTTGGCGTTGACAGCTGCAGTTTTATATCGTATTTTTCGCAAAACTTTTTGACTTTTTCAATAATTTTGTGGAAGCTGCTTGTCGCAAGGTCAAATGTAGAGAGGATTTCGCCGTATTCAACGGAGTAGACGGGGTTGTGGCCGATTTTGGTTATGTATTTTTCAAGCTCTTTGAGCTGCGCGAGCTTGGACAGACGCAAATTCAGCCGGTACGGCGTCGGAGCGGCGCCTCGCTCTTGCTTGCGCATCGGTCGTTTTTCCAGCTCCCATTCAAAAAACTCAATATTGCGCGCGAACTTAAAATCCTTGCCCTCTGCGCTGACGACCTCACCCGAGAAATGATTTGTCTGGTAAACGCTTTTGCGAACGTGTTTGAACGGCAGTTTTTGGTTTTTGAACAGCTTTGGTTTTTCCAAAATCTTTTCAATCAGCTCAATCGCCTCCAATATCTCGTCCGAGGTCGCAAACTTACCCTTAATCACAACAAACTCAATAGCTTTGAGCTTTTTAATATCCTCGGCGCACCAGGGCAGGCTGTCTGTGTCAATCGCGAGCGGAAGCTTGGTGTACTGCTTGATTTTTTGGATATTTTTCATGTAAATTTCTTCGGTGATGATGACGTTATCAACCTTGTGGAAATTGTTCAAAAAATCAATACCGGCAAGGTTGTGGATGTCAAAATATGAGTCCGCAATCACGCGAAACGGCAGGTTGAACAGCTTTATCGCCTCCAATATCGCAAAATTATTTATCAAAATCCCGCAAATATCCATTGTTTTAAGCGATTTGAGCATCTTTTTAATCTCGGGCAGATTTTCTTCGGTTATATCGTGTTTGAAATTGATATAAAGGTCTGATTTGGCAGCCTTTGCCGCATCAATAAACTCGTTTATGTAGTCAAAATTTCCGTCCAAAAACTTGTGGTGATAGACGTAGTATTTCCGGCAGGCGGTCGCTGCGGCAAATTCTGTGATGTCATCGGGCTTTTTCACCGGCGAAATTATTTTGATATCGTCCATAGGGCTCTACCTGTCACCGCGCACGTGATGTGCGGTTTTTGTTAAAATCCCAACATTCAAATTATACAAGTGCCGCAACCCCTCCAAAGTGAGTGTGGGGTTGACAAAATCAAATTTGCGATTCATGTAACTTGCCACAAGGCCGCAATATCCGCCGGTTGCAACGATTATCGCCTGTGAGCCGAGCTCTTTTTCCATTTGGCAGGTCAAATTATCAATCATTGCGGCGCTGCCGCGGATTACACCTGATAAAATCGCGTCTGCGGTGTTGTTTCCGACCGCTGTGTGCGAAATCGCCGCATCAATCCAGGGAAGTTTTGAGGTGTATTTACTCAAAGTGTTCAGCTGCAAGTTGAGTCCGGGCGCGATTGCACCGCCGATGAACTCACCGTTTTGGTTGACCACATCAAACGATGTTGCGGTACCAAAATCCACGACAATAACGGGTTTGGCGCAGATATGTTGCCTCGGAGGACCTTCGGGAGCGACGCGAGGAGCGGTGCAGGTCCGACGGGGGAATATATCTGCGCCAAACCCTTGTTGATACAGAATATGCGCGCCTGCGGCGTTTGCAATCCTGTCGGCGCCGGCTTCGGCGGGGTTTTGCATAGTGATTTTTATACCGGTGTCTATTTCGTGCGACAAGACAATCGGCTCAATCCCAAACACATTTGCCGCGGCAGCGCAAAACTTTGGCGTAAGCTCGTTGACAACGGAAGCAATGATGCAGCCGTTTACGTCAAAGCCTTTGAACAGCGATTTTAGCAGGACTTCGTACTCGGGCTGCGAAAGGTCTTTGTCCGATGCCAAACGAAACTGTTCAACAAGTGCTGCGCCTGCGGCGGGCGATGAAATCGCATCCTCGCAGCCGTCAAATAGTCCCAGCGTAATGCTTGTATTCCCTATATCAGCGGTTAACAGCACAAAATGATCTCCTTGGAGACCATTTTAGCCTAAACAAAATTTGTTTGCAATTTATGCGAGATTGGTCGCGGTTGTGACGCCGCCTTTACCGCTGTCTGTTTGGTTGAACGCCATGATGGATGTTCCCAGCGGAACAGCCGGTACATTGTAGTTTCCAAAAGGACTTAGAAACTTTTTCTTTTCATCTGGCTGCTCTTGTGATACCTGAGCTTTGTCATCAATGGTTTTTCCAATACCGCCGATTTTTTCAATTGCTGACATAGTTATCTCCTCGTTATTGTGTTATATATATAAAGTATTTACTTGCAAAATAATTGCCCGCATGGGTAGAGTTTTGTTACATTTGTTTACAATCAGAGCCGCGAGCGTCTGCAAATACGGACGTAACACCATTGCCCGGAAGGCGCTCAGCGCCAAATAAAAAGGAATGCTCTAAACATTCCTCGTGATAATGTGTGTGTAGTGTGTGTCCTCGTGTCTATATATATAAAAAGTATTTTTTGTATATAAAATTGCTATATTTTTATGCAAGTGTTTACAAAAATTAATAATTGTGCTACAATCGTCCTATAATGAAGATTTTGATTGCGAATGACGATGGAATAGCGGCGAACGGGATACGGGTTTTGACCGAATCCTTGGCGTGCGACCATGAGGTTTACGTGATTGCGCCGGACAGGGAGCGAAGCGCTGCCGGGCACTCGCTGACGCTGCACACACCTTTGCGTGTGGAAGAGCTTGACCCGTTTGGCGGGGCAAAACGCGTTTGGGTCACAACCGGAACCCCCGGTGATTGCGTCAAAATCGGTATCAACGCGATTTTAACCAAGGAAGAGCAGCCAGATATGGTGATTTCGGGCATAAACCACGGTCCAAATCTTGGTGCTGACATACTTTATTCCGGTACCGTAAGCTGCGCAATGGAAGGCGCAATGATGGGTATCCCGAGCATCGCGGTGTCGCTCGCGAGTATGAAATCCGAGTATGAGGATTTCAGGTTCACGGGGAATTTTGTCAACTCGCTGCTAAAAAAGATAAACGAGTTCACCTTCCCGCCGAAGGGGATTTTAAACATAAACACACCGGCGCTGCCGGGTGACGATATTGCGGGCGTTGCAGTGACAGAGCTTGGCAGACGGATGTTCACGGACACTTACGACAAACGGACCGACCCGCGCGGAAAGATTTATTACTGGATGGCGGGCGAACTTTTGAGCGAGCCGGAGAGCGCAAACACTGATATCGCGGCCGTTCGCAACAACCTTGTTTCAGTTACGCCTGTGACTTTTGAGATGACCAAACGCAGCTTTATGGCTGATTTGGAAAAAGTACTCTGCGCAGACAACCAATGCCACTGGTATTAGGGGCAAAGGGTAAAAGACGGGTTGCCCGAAAAATTTGCCGGAAGAAGGTTAAGCCTCTTTAATTTTGGCTGTAATCACCGCGGCGACGGCAAGGCAGGCGGCGCCAATCAAGAACGCGTAATCCCAATGGTAATTTATCGCATCCGAGCCCATATCAAATACGCACTTGTTGATAATCCAGGCAACCAGCGTGCAGACAAACACCTGGGGCCCGGCGATAAATATGTTGAAAATCCCCATAACAGAGCCTTCGGTACCTTTTTTGATATATCGCGCAAGCATGGCAAACGGCAGCGCGCAGATGCTTCCCCAGCCGATTCCGCTTAGTCCCATCAGCGCGGCAACGGTGATGTGGTTTTTGAAAAACGCCATCCCCAAAAACGCCGCTATCATTGTTATTATTGAGATTATGTGGATTTTTTTGTTACCGTATTTTGCCGCCAGAACCCCGATTGGTATCGCCACTAAAAAGCACACAAGGTTAAACACGGCAAAACAAATGGATGAAAAGTTTGTCGCATCAACAATTGTGCTCTCGTAGAACTCTTTGACGGTCGGCGCTGCGGTTGTCAAATCCGGCACGCAAAAAACCGTGTGGATTGCGTACTGCGTAAAGAAAATCATCATACACATCGTCCCAATCCATGTGAAAAACTGCATTGTGCAGATTTTGCCGACCTCGGGCGAGAGTGCAAAAAAGTCCTTGAGCGATGTTAAAAAATTCGGCGCCTGAACGGCTTTGGCCTTTGCCTGCTTGACTTCTTTAATGGTGATGCAGGTCCAAATCATCGCGAGCGTGAACGCGACAGCACCCATGATAAACTGCGATTCAATTGACATCTGGTAATCAAACGCCCATTTTAAAAACGGCGCGGTGCCGGCTGCAACAACGGAACCCAGCCCGATTGCAAGGCTTATGTAGGAGTTGGCCAGCGAGCATTGCTCTTTTGGCACGACATCGGGAATAAGCGCGCGGTATGGGCCTTGCGCGATATTGATGCACGCATCAATAATCCAAATCATAGCAGCTGCAATCCACAGGTTCGCAGAATTTGGGAACGCCCACAGCGCAAGCGATGCAATAATCGCGCCGCCGAGCAGGTACGGACGTCTGCGGCCAAGCGGGGAGACGGTTTTGTCGCTCAGGGCGCCGACAATCGGCTGGACAACCATGCCCGTAAACGGACCGGCAAGCCAAATCAACCCATAGATAAACGGTGAGGCGCCAAGGTTCTCTGTGACCGGCCCTGACAGGATAATCCTCATCTGCCACGCAAACTGCAGCCCGAAAAACCCCAATGCAAAATTTAAAAACTGTGCTGTCGTAAACTTTTTCATAACTTGTTACATTCTAACACAAACATGTCCGACATACGCAATTTTTTTTGCACTTATGTTTTGATACAATAAGAAGGTTAAAATCCAAAAGGTATGTTATGAGTTCAAATTTATTGGTACAGGCAACAAATAATTACAGCACACAGGCGGCAATTGCCCCGGCTCCGGCGGTTCCGGCTGCACCAACGCCTGAACCTGCGGACAACGCAAGCGAAAAAAGTAAAGTCCCTGTTGCAGCCTGTATTATAGGCGGAGCAGGCATTTTGGCAACGTTAGGGTACGTATTCAGAGGGAACATTTCAAAAATCCTAAGACAGGCCAAAAATGTAGACGATATTGTTTCGGACGCTGCTAAAACAGGGGCAAAAATAACGCAGGAACTAAAAGACCTCGCAAAAGATGAGATGATTAAAAAAGCGGGCGGATTTAATGGCAATTACGAAGGCCTGTACAAGCTTGTTAATGGTAGTTGGAAACCTAATGCAAACACCCCCAAAAACTGGAATAGGATGCTAAATAATTTAGACGACGCTAGTCCTTTAAAACAATATTGGAACCGGCTTTGGAATAATCCAGCGATGACCGAAAAAGAAAAGGTATCAAAATTTTTGGATGATTTACAAAAATGGGGCCTTAAAAGAGGGTCTGTTGATGACATTATTGTTCATACGGACGACGCTGCTGACGATCTTTTTAAATATTATGACAGACTGGATGGGCTTGATATAAACAAAGACGAAGTTTATAAGGTACTTTGCGCAAATTGGTTTGCACCTGATGGAAGACTCATTGAAAAAGGTACGCTTCAACAGTTGACGCCTATAACGACCTGATGAGCCGGCTTAAAACCAACTAGCCGAAAAGTTCACTAATTTTATACGCCTCATTTGTGCCGACAACAAACTCAAACTCGCTCACAGCCTGTTCAAGCTCCTCTTTCATCTGCGCCAAAAGCCCCGGGATAACGATTTTGCGCGTCTTGACCTTGTTCGCAAAATCAAAGTCTTTGAGCGTTTTTGCCACAATCTGCGCGGTGAATTTCTCCGCCGACCATGCCGTCAGCACGCTCATCCCGTTTGACGGTACAACAATCAGGTATGAGCCGGTCGGCAAGTTTTCCAGCTCGCCTGCGACCGCAAAGTACGTCAGCGCAAAGTTTGTCGTCATAAAAACAAGCGAATTCTCATCCGGATCGTTAAACTCATAGACCCCCGGATCAACCTGCATCGGCTTTTCAGGGTCGGTAAAGATGTTTTGCCGCAGCGTCAACAGCACCGACAACAATGTCTCGTCAAAGTCCTCAAACACAAGCATATTGGCGTATTTGCAAATATAATATGAGGCTTTGGCACATAACTCGGGCAACCCTGATTCATTTGCCCCCGCAGAAGGTAAGTAAACGCAGACCGGATCGGCCTCGTTTCGCTGCTCTATGGCCTCTTTGCGCAGCCGGATAAGCTCGGCCGCGGTCTGTTTAAATGAGCGGTCAACTATTTTATTTACCCCCAGTGCGTCGTATTCCTCGCGCGTGAGTACCAAATCAACCCCAAGCTCCTCGTTTACGCGTTTGACTTTGAACTCTTGCACGCGCTTGCGCTCTTGCTCGGTTTTAACAATCACCGCGAGCGCTGTGGGGTTGTTGAACTTTTTTTCATGCCGGTACAAAACATTTTCCCCGCCAATTTTCACACCTTGAATTTCCAGCGTTTTCTGCGGCTGGCGCGCGTTTTGGGTGATAATATCTTTTAGTTCGTCCGGCGCATACGGACATTTTTCAATATTTGTTTTGGCTTCTTTTAACGCAAAAGCCATGCACGTGGCGCATCCGCACTCCTTGCAGTTGAAGTGCCCCGCACCTTTAAGGTGTTGAAAAATTTGCAACCCCGTCAGCTCTGCCATACACGCTCCATAACCTCTTGCGCTTTTTTGTCGTTCATCACGACAACATCGGCACCTGCCGCTGCGACAGCTGATGCCGCGGCAATCTCGGCAAACAGGGCGTAGCACGCATCAACTTTTGCCTCTTTGGTTTTCAAGGTTTCCTCCACCGCGAACGACACAATCGGAAACCGCAAATACTTGTCCCCTGAGAGTTTTACCTTCTCAATCATGCTATAACCGTATTCCAGCCCATACCCGAGCCCGCCGATATCCGTGTCAATCAAAATCTGCTCGGCCGGCAGCCCCAAATCCAGACTCAAAATATTGAGCTCTTTTGCAAGGTTAATATCAATCGGTGTTCGCAAAACCAGCTGCTTGCCTGATTTTATCGCCGCAGGAACTAATTCTTTGTAATTAGTTTCATCCGCAACATCTAACTCTTTCAGAATAAATTCAGTCATCCTACCAATTTCCAAGGATTTTGCACGAGGCCGCCTTGCATTTACCCCCGTTCGGACTTTACCTTGTCCATAATCACTTCGACCTCTTTTTCATCGAGCGTTTCTTTGTCCAAAAGCTCTTTTGAAACCGCATCGAGCATATCACGGTTCTCGTTAAGCAGCGCTTTTGCCTGCTCGTATCTTTCGTCTATGATATGTTTAATTTCGGTATCGATTTCGTATGCGACCTGCTCGGAATAATCTCTCTGGTGCCCAAAATCACGCCCCATAAAGACGTTTTCCTGATTGCGGCCGTAGGTCATGTTGCCCAACTTATCGGACATCCCCCAGGCTGTAACCATTTTGCGAGCGGTGTTTGTCACCTGTGACAAATCCTGCGATGCGCCCGTACTCACGTTGCTAACCCCGTAAACAATCTCCTCCGCCGCACGTCCGCCAAGGGTCATGGTGATTTCGCTAAGCAGTTTTTCTTTGCTGGTGTGGACTTTTTCGTCCTTCGGCCGCGTCCAGGTCACGCCCAGCGCATATCCGCGAGGGATGATAGATACCTTGTGCAGCTCGTTGCCTTCTTTCAGCAGCTTTGCAATCAGCGCATGCCCGACCTCGTGGTATGCCGTGCGTTCTTTATCCTCGTCGGTTATGACTTTGCTGCGTTTTTCAATCCCCGCGATAACCCGGTCAATCGAGTTATCAATATCGTCCATCGTAATCTTGTCCTGCCCGTTGCGCGCGGCAAGCAGTGCGGATTCGTTAAGCAGATTCTGCAAATCCGCACCGGTAAAGCCGGGTGTCCGTTTTGCAAGCACTTTCAGGTTAACTTTTTTATCAAGCTTTTTGTTGTGCGCATGGACTTTCAAAATCTGCTCGCGGCCTTTGATATCAGGTGCGTTGATGTAAATTTGCCGGTCAAATCTGCCCGGACGCAAAAGCGCGTTATCCAAAATATCGGGCCTGTTTGTCGCGGCAATCACAATAATATTCATATTCCCGTCAAACCCGTCCATCTCAACAAGCAGCTGGTTAAGCGTCTGCTCACGCTCGTCATGGCCGCCGCCCATCCCCGCACCGCGCTGGCGTCCGACCGCATCAATCTCGTCAATAAAGATTATACAAGGCTGATGGCGTTTTGCCTGCTCAAAAAGGTCACGGACACGGCTTGCGCCCACGCCCACGAACATCTCAACAAAGTCCGAACCGCTGATAGAAAAGAACGGAACCCCGGCCTCACCCGCAACAGCCTTTGCCATCAAGGTTTTACCGGTACCCGGCGGCCCCACGAGCAGCACCCCTTTCGGGATTCGCGCACCGAGTTTAATATATTTCTCGCCGTTTTTCAAGAAATCAACAATTTCTTCAAGCTCTTTTTTCTCCTCGTCAATGCCCGCCACATCCTTGAATGTGGTCTTAACCTTGCTGTCAACCATAAGTTTGGCCTTGCTTTTGCCAAACGACATCGCCTGCGAGCCGCCCATAGAAACGCTTTTAGCCAACACAATAAGAAAAACAATAAACAAAACCGGCAGCAAAATCGCGCCCAGCGTTCCCATCAGCTGCGAGCCCTCGGGTTCTTTTTTTACGCTTATATCAACCTTGCCGGTTTCCAGCTTGCGCATCAAATCCGGATCGTTTGGCGTCAAAACCTTGTACTGGACGCGCGCCTGCACGGGCTCAAGTCCCGGCAGCCCTTTATACGTGGTCTTTTGCTCGGCTTTTGGCTGCTGCACCGGCACCGCAATCAAATGGTCAGCGGCTTTTTCAACGGATTTAATCTCGCCCTTGCCGAGTTTTTCCAAAAACGCGGAGTACGAAATCTCGGATGTGCTTGTTGCAGGCCCTGTCATAAACACCGACGATACAAACACCATAACGACGATTGCCAAAATTATATACATGCCCGATGATTGGTTTTTGTTCATTAAATTATTATATCACAAAATTATTTAATCGTCGTGAAATTCCAGCAGGTCGGAAATTTTACATTTGAAGAATTTGCAAAACACATCAATCGTGTCTAATTCAACATTTTTTTGTTTGCCGCGGATTATGTTTGAAATAGTGGTCTTGCTTATACCGGTAACTTCGCTAATCTTTACAGCTGTGACATCTGCGTCCCACATTAATTCTCTCAATTTAATTTTAATCATGAACACATTATACCAATATTTTACATTATCTTGACTTTTAATTAATTATATTGTATTATTATCAAGTATATTTAATTAAAAAGGAAACAATTCATGAAAGCAGAAGAATCAGTATTTAATATCGAACACCTTGCCATGGCGCTCCAAATCTTCGCCCGATTCTACGACAATGACCCAAAAGACGCGATAGAATGCGCCCAAAGCATTGCCTCTTTTATTCTTAAAGAAACCGAAAAATTATCAATACAATCTAAATCTGGTCGACCGAAATGCTCGTAACGCCCGCTGCGCGCGCGCTGTCCATAAGTTTTACCAGTGCGCCATGGCTTGACTGACCTTCCGCTCTTATCATCAGCCCGTCCGGATACTCACCGCTGCGCGCTTTTATCGTATTTTCAAGCTGCCCGGCGTCCACCGGCTCATCATCCAAATAATACGCGTCATCAGCGCCAACCACAAATGTCATAATCTTTAAATCCTTGTTGTGCTGCTCGGCCGCAACATTCTCCGGCACAGTCAAATTCAACCCCTGCTGGTCCAAAAGCGGCGCAATCACCATCATAATAATCAACAGCACCAAAAATATATCCGTCAACGGCGTTATGTTTATTTCGCTGAATGTGTCTCTGCGGCTCACCCGTTACCCTCCAATTCTTTTTGCTCTTTTTTGCTCAACGGTTCACCCGCCACAATCAATTTTTTGTACTCGGCGTCCTGCGCCGCGTTCATAATCTCCATTATTTTCGCGCTTTTCACCTGACTGTCAGCCTTGACAACAAGCTCGGGTGTTTCCAGCGAGGGTCGCAGCGCCGTCAACTGGCCTGTCAAATCCTGCACCGGCGCCCCGTTCAAGTACATTTGACCGTCCTTTGTCACCGCAACCTCGGCGTTTTTTTGCTCAATAGCCGCACCGCTGTTGATTTCCGGCATTGTTATGTTCGTGTCCATCTGCTGGAACGTCGGCGCCACAACCATCATAATAATCAGCAGCACCAAAAATATATCCGTCAACGGCGTTATATTTATTTCGTTAAATACCTTACTTTTTTTGTTTGTACTAAACGCCATACTACACCTTGACTTCCGCGGCTTCTTCACTGTCAACAAAGCTTAAAAACAGCAGTTTAATCAGCTGGAAGTCGTCTTCAAAGTGTTTCACTATTGACTGGAACGAGTTGTAGAAGATTACCGCAACAATCGCAACCCCAAGACCGGCAGCTGTCGCAATCAACGCGGCACCGATACCCATCGCAACCGCTGCAGACTGGTTTCCCTGCTGCGCCAGATCCTGAAATGTGTACAAAATCCGCACAACCGTACCAAACAGACCCAAAAACGGCGCCACACCGCCAATTGTACCTAAAATCGTCAGGTGGCTTTCCAGTTTTCTTGTCGCAAGCGCCGCAGCGATATCAAACGAGCGCGAAAACCCTTTGCGCTGCTCCGCAAAAATCCGCACCGCCTCTTCCGTCACCTCGCCGATAACCCCGCCGCACTGCACCGCGATGGCTTCTGCGCCCGTCAAACTGCCTTTGGCAAGCTCTTTTTGCAAACTCTGGATATAACGGCTCTCCACGATATTTCGCTTGTTCTTGTTGTAAAACGCGTAACGGTTAATCACAACCGCAACCGTTAAAATTGAACACACAAATATCGGCAGCAGCACCGGCCAGTCCATTTTAATTGAGTGTAATAGTAGTTCCATAATTTATTTCTCCTTTTTAAATTAGTATATCATTGATAGCCCGATGCTCCAAATACGTTATAATCAAACGTAAACTGGATATCTATACTCTGCCCTTTAAAGTCCGGCGGCAGCGGTTTGAACGGTGCGGTCAGCTGAACCGCGTTCAAAGCGGCCTTGTCAGCGTTCGGCAGCCCGGATGACTTGTAAACCGTGCACGATAGCAGTCTGCCGTCCCTTGCAATCTTGAACAACAGCACCACACGCTTGCTCTCGTTGCCTTTTGGCGGTTCCCAATTCATTTTTATACGTCTTTGAAGCTCCCTCATATACGGCCCGAAATCCGGCTCTTTCACCGTATCAATCCCCGGTCTGCCGCTCGGGTTTCCAGGTCCCGGGTTGCCCGCAGAGCCTGTCCCGCCGCCAGATGCAAGTTTCGGTGCGGACGAGCTGCCCGTCGGCGCAAGCGCAGGCGATGCAGACGACCGGCTGCTGCTTGAAGAACTTGACGAATTGCCCACGGGCGCACCGGAATAGCTTC
>DBCX01000064.1 GCA_002293275.1 Cyanobacteria bacterium UBA947
CGCACACGGCAGCGCGATATCGCATTTTATATCCCAGATGTTTTCAAGGTACCGGGCGTTCGGGCGTTCGTTCAAATATTCTTTGATACGTCCGCGGCGGACTTCTTTTATTTGTTTTATGAGTTCAAGATCGATGCCGTCTTTGTCATAAACACAACCGTTAGAGTCGCTCATTGCAACGACTTTCGCACCATATTGAACCGCTTTTTCGCACGCATAGATTGCAACATTGCCTGAGCCGGAAATGGTTATGGTTTTATTTTTGAGCGTTTGGTTGTGAGCACCGAGCATCTCGCGCATAAAATAGATAAGCCCGTAACCGGTGGCTTCCTTACGTGTGAGCGAGCCGCCGTAGTCAAGACCTTTGCCGGTGAGCACGCCGCCTTCATAGCCGTTTCGGATACGTTTGTATTGGCCGAACATAAACCCGATTTCGCGGCCGCCAACACCGATATCGCCTGCCGGAACATCAATATCCTGACCGATGTGGCGATAAAGTTCTGTCATAAAGCTCTGGCAAAACCGCATAATTTCGTTATCGGACTTGCCTTTCGGGTCAAAGTCGCTGCCGCCCTTGCCGCCGCCGATAGGGAATCCGGTGAGCGCGTTTTTAAATATTTGTTCAAACGCGAGAAACTTCATTATGCTCTGGTTTACGCTCGGGTGGAGCCGCAAACCGCCTTTGTACGGGCCAATCAAGCTGTTGAACTGCACGCGGTAGCCTCTGTTAACCTGAACCTGGCCATTGTCATCCATCCAGCAGACACGGAAGCTTATAATCCGCTCGGGTTCTGTGATGCGCTCTAAAACAGCCATCTTTTCAAACTCGGGGTGTCTTTTGATGACGGGCTCAACACATGTCAAAAACTCTTCCACCGCCTGGATAAATTCGGGTTCGTTTGCGTTTTTTACTTTGATATTTATCATGTAATTAATTATACCATAACCATGATACAATTATTACATGCCTCATTTTTTTATAAATTCAAAAGATATCAATAACGGAAAAGCGCTTGTACGAGAGGATTACAACCACATAGTGCGTGCGCTTAGAGCGCGCGTCGGAGAAAAATTACTGTTAATTGATGAGGGCAAAATTCAGCATGAAACGGTTATTGAAGAAATTACGCGGCATGAAATTGTTGTGNNTGTGAAAATTGAAAAATCCTACAAATCAACGCGCGAATTGGAGTTTGAACTTTATCTTGCGCAGTCGCCGTTAAGAAGCGATGCGCAAAATTTCATTATTGAAAAGGCCACAGAGCTTGGTGTTGCGGGGATTTATCCGATATTGACAGACAATTGCGCACAAAAAAACTTGAAGATTGAAAAATGGCAAAAGATTGCTTATGAGTCGTCAAAGCAGTGTGAGCGTGCGGTTGTGCCGACGATTTTTCCGGCGGGCAGGCTGGAAGATTTGAAAAATTTTGACAAACTAATCGCGTTCACCGAGCGCGGCGGGCAAAACTATGATTGCAAAATTAGCGCCGGTGAAAAAGTGCTGGCAATCGTGGGACCCGAAGGCGGATTTTCGGATGCGGAGTTTGAGTATTTTAAAGAAAAAAACATCGCGCAGGTTACGCTCGGGCAAACGATTTTGAAAGCCGAAACAGCTGTTATTGTTGGGCTTGGGAACTTGATTTATGAATATAGCAGATAAATTAAAAGGACTTGATATTTGGCTGGTCGGCGGCGCGGTTCGCGACAAACTTTTGGGTTGCGAAACAAGCGATTGGGATTTTGTTATGTCGGGTGCGAAAGATTTTGCCTCGCAGCTTGACGGAAGATTTATTGTTCTGGATGAAAAAAATAAAATTTATCGCGTCGTAAGCGGCGGTGAAACATTTGATTTTACGGAGCTTTCAGGCTCAATAGAGGACGATTTGGCGCGTCGCGATTTGACAATAAACGCGATTGCGCAGAACATGAAAACGGGCGAAATCGTTGACCTGTTTGGCGGTGCGGCAGATATCAAAAACAAAATTATACGCCACATCGCAGATGAAAATTTTGATGATGATCCGCTGCGGCTGTTGAGGGTATACAGATTTCAGGCGACAACGGGATTCAAAATAGCGCCGGCGACGCAGGCTGCAGTTGCCAAACGGGTTCAGTTAATCCATAACAGCGCGCAGGAACGGATTAATTATGAGCTGCTGAAACTTTTTGGCGGGGCGGCTGCGCACACGGCGCTGCTTGATATGGGGGCGTTGCTGGAGGAGATTTTCCCGTTTGTGAAAGAGTTAAAACAAATCCCGCCCAATACGCATCACCATTTGGATTTGTTTCATCATTGCGTGGAAGTTGTGCACCAGATTGGGCTGCGCTCGGACGAGTATTTGGAACGTGTTGATTTTGGGGGGGGTTCAAGGCTGGCACATTTAAAATTTGCCGGGCTTTTGCACGATATCGGCAAATTTTCCACGCGGACTGTTGAGAACGGGCGTGACCGGTTCATAAAGCATGACGATGCGGGCGGAAAAATCGCGGCGGAGCTGCTTACGCGGATGAAATTTTCCAAAAAGCAGGTGAAATACCTGTCAGGACTTGTCAAAAACCATCTTTATCCGTCGCAGCTGGTGTCAGACGCGAATTTGAGCGACAAGACAATGATGCGATTTATTCGTAAAATGGGCGATGACTCGATTGATGTGATAGTTTTGGCGCAATCCGACCGGTTATCCGCGCGCGGGGAGGCAGTCAGCGACGCTATGGTTGAAAAAAACCTGACGGCACTTGATGCTTTGAAAAAATTCTATTTTGAAAAATCTGTTCAAGCGCCGCTGCCAAAGCTTTTATCGGGGCAGGAGGTTATGGAGATTACGGGGTTAAAACCCTCAAAACGACTGGGATTGGTGATGAATGCGCTGTATGAGGCGCAGGTGGCAGGGGACGTGAACAACAAAGAAGAGGCGTGCGAATTCATAAGAAACGTTAACATTTAGACAAAAACTGGCAAATTTTAAAATGTTCGGCTTTTGATATGTTGTATGCATATAAAACCGGTTAAAAACCAGCCCCAATTCGGGAACTCCCCTGTTGATGTGCTAGTAAAAGGCCTGCAAGCGTGCGAACGCACGCCGATGCTTAACGTTGCGGTGGTTGACGTATTGACGGCAATCGCGCCGCGCACGGCTGTTGAGACTTTTTATACCCCGCAAAAAGTTGACAAGGACGGTAAAAAATACAGAGAGCCAAACCCGCATGCCGGCTTTGAGGCGTTCCGGCGCGAGAGCTCGGGGCTTATTGTCAACTGCCTGATTCCGGGGGTTGTTGCAACAGGGATTGCAAAACTCATCCAAAAACCGATTATTGGGCAAAACTCTGATTTGGCGGCTGTTGGCGCGAACAGCGATTTGCTTGACAAGATTAAGTTTTATCACAAAGCCGACCCTGACGCGACTCTAAAAAGCATGGTGCTTGACATGACAGGCGCCGACGGCAAAAACGTAAAAGTTTTTAAAGAAATCCTTGGGGATGTTGATTTTGGCAAGCCGGCCAAGGAGATTTACGAGCAGGTTTTGAAAAAAACCGGTGTCGCGGAAAATATTAAATTCGCCGGTGATGAAAAATTCTTTTCAAACAATTTGAAATCTGTTTTGAGCAATACCCAAAAGGTTTTGGACGATTTTGCCAAATCCGGTGCAAAGGATTTTGACAAATATATTGACGGCGCCAAAAAACTGGTCAGGCACAAGAGCTTTGGTGCGTTGGCGTTGATTTTGCCGTTGGCTGTTGCGATGCAGCCGCTGAACAGATGGATTACGCACAAGTCCTCCGGTAGAAAATGCGCGCCAATCCACGCGGAGCACAAAGAGTTGAGCGATAAAGAAAAATCAGAACTGCGGCGTCAAAAGTTTGTTTCAGTGGGTGCGATGCTGGGCGTTGCGCTGATGTCGCTCGGGTTCAAAAAACCCGGTGCGAGAATGTTTGAGTTCAAAGGGTCGCTGCCGACGATGGATCAGGCAAGACTGGTTTCCACGGCGACTTTTGCCAGCCGGATGATATCTTCTCAGGACAAAGATGACTTGCGCGAGGCGACGGTTCGTGATATTATTACCTTCTCGGGGATGTATTTCCTTGGAGATTACGTGGCAAAAGGCATCGCGACGGCGATGGAAAAATGTATCCCCGGCGCAAAGCTGATAAACGAGTTAAAACCGTTGGAGCAAGGCGCAGGGAGCCTGAAAAAAATCAAACACTGGGTGAAAAACACAGCGCTAAAATCGTCCGATGAGGCCGGATCTATTGTAACAGATGCTTTACAAAAGGTAAATAATAAACATTTACGCGCGTTGTGTCAGTTAGGCAGTCTCGGGTTCTCGCTCGTGGTCCTGGGTGCATTTGTCCCCGTCTACAACAGAACATTGACGAACAAAAAAAAGATGCCAAAAGCGCAGCGGATAGATTTTGTCAAAGAAGGTAAGGTACGGTTCATAGGCCAATGAAGGTAGTCAATCAAAGCAATAATATTCAATTCGGCTCGCAGGCGCTGCGGTTTTTGGCTACTGACGCCGGTGTTGGTGCGGTTGCGCTTGATTTGGCGTCAATGAGTATCCCGCGCACGGTTACAGATGTGAAAAACAGAGGTCCGGTGCTGGGCGCAGAAACCGCAAGACGTGAGCTGTCCGGCTCAACAAACTTTGCGCTGACAGGTACTTACGGGCTGCTTGCAGGGCATCTGTTGTCAACAAAAATTAATAAAGATTACGATATCAAGGCGCAAAAAGTCTTTGCTTCAAGCAAATTTATTGATGAGATCGGGAAAAAGTTTGCAAAAAATGTGGGCGCTGAAGATGCCGTTGTAAAAACTTTTGCGGATGTTTTGGGCGATGCGGAAGTCTACGGCAAAAAAATTGACCCTGAGGTGGTCAACACCGTAACGAATCTTTATAGAGAAAATATTGACAAAATGTGTGATAAGGCCGCGGTTAAGAAGTTGAAGACGCTTGCAAAGGCGCATATTACACGTGCGACCGGTTCTGAAACCGGCTTTAAGTTCGGAAGTACAGTTACTTTGGACACTTTTTTGGATGGTACATTCAATATTTTGGAGTCCTTCAAGAGCAAAAAGGTTGTGCAATCTTTTGTTGAGGACGGCGGCAAAACATTCCTAAAAACTCTGAAGCGTACCGGTTTGNNTGAGCCGGTCGGTGCTGGGGCTTGGGATTGGTACGCTGATAGGGGTATCCGTGCAGCCGGTGAATGCATTGTTGACCAAAAAACAAACAGGTAATGACGGGTTTGCGTGCGCGAGCGGCCGCAGAAAAGATAAATCGCCGGAGTTTAAGACCGTAAAAACCGTTGCGGCGATTGCCGCTATGTGTGCCGCGCTCGCGACTATCGGCAAACCAAGATCTTTGCTGCACAAGCTTGAATTCAAAGNNCGGCCTGCCGACAACCGAGCAGTTGAAATTTATATACGGTGCAACGATTGCATCGCGATTCCTTGCTGCGCGTGACAAAGACGAGTTGCGCGAATCGGCGGTGCGCGATTCACTCGGGTTTACAAGCTGGCTGATATTGGGCAACTTTGTGCAAAAAGGGGTTACAAAACTGCTTGATAAAACAGGAACGCTTATCAGAGGTGACAAAAGTAAAACTCTTATGAGCCGCGATGAGGTTTTGCACACAACATTGAAAAAACTGGGCAAAGATACTGTCGGCAAGAAGTTTACCGAGATGGCTCAAGAGCTGAAAACTCTGGCGAAAAACAGTGACGAGGCAAAAAAGGCGCTGAGCAAAATGCGGATAATGAACATCGCGCAGTTGAGCGGTTACGCGTTTTCATTCATTATGCTCGGGAACATTTTGCCGCGAATCAATATCGCGATAACAAAAAAATCACAAGAAAAACAAGCGCGCCAGCCGGCCGGCGCCCTCAAAACGATGCTGAAGCCGGAAAATCTGTTGTTTTTAAGCAGAAATATGTAAAAAATTGTACAACAAAGCGCACAGTGCCGCGTAGGGTTAATAAAGAGTTTTGCCCCCTTTACCCGCCGTTTTGGCTGTTTGCGCCGGAGATGACCTCAATAAGCTCTTGCGTGATGGCGTTTTGACGTGATTTGTTGTAAAGGATTGAAAGATCGCCAATCATTTTCTCGGCGTTGGTTGTCGCCGCAGACATCGCAGTCATCCGCGACGCAAGTTCGCTGGCTTGCGCCTCCAAGATTGATTGGTAGATAATGTTTGTGATATAAAGCGGGACGACCTGCTGCAGCACAGACTGGATGCTCGGGTAAAACTCCATCATCGCCAAGGCGGCGCCTTGATCCATAATCTTGGTCACCTCACTGCTGTCATCCAGCGGCAGAACTTTCCATTCCTCAACAAGATAGCTCATCATATTTTTGAACCGCGTGGTCACAACCTCAATTTTGTCAATTTTTCCTTCAACAAAATATTGCGCAATTTCTTCGGTGATAAGGTTTGACGCGGAGCCTGTCGGGTTGTTCATGATACTCAAATAAGTGCCGGCAATCTCGCAGTCAAGTTTTTCAATCCGCCGTTTGAGCGGTGCGATACCTTTTTGACCGAGGATAAAAAGGACGACCTTTTTGCCTTGGGCGTTGTATTCGGCAATTTTTTGAACAGTGCGGCGAATGACGTTGGCGTTGTAGGCACCTGCCAGTCCTTTGTTTGACGTGATTGCAATCAAGCCGACGCTTTTTATCCCGCCCTCGCGCTCTTTGAGCAATGCCGGATAATTATCAACCGCGCTGTTGATTTTGAGCCCGTCGGTGTCAGTTATATCAACGTTGCCGAGCAGCTGCGCAAACATATTATTCAACTCATCGGTGAACGGGCGCGATATTTTAACGGTGGTTTCGGCACGCTTAACCTTTGCCGCCGCGACCATCTTCATCGCACGCGTAATTTTTTTCGTGCTTTCAACCGAACCTATTCTGTTTTTAATGTCTTTTAAATTTGGCATTTTTTCCTCTTTTGTCGCCGCGCACCAGATGCGCGACCTTTATCAGAATGTTTTTCTAAACTTTTCAAGGTTTTTGTTAAGCGCGTCTTTATCCTTGTCGCTTAATGCTTCCGCGTTATTGAGGCGTTTTGAAAGGTCTTTGAGGTTCGCGCTCATGTAGACAAACCATTCTTTTTTGAACCGGCTGATTTCGCCTGTCGGAACGGTGTCAAGGAACCCTTCGTTTGCCGCAAACAAGATACTCACCTGCTGAGCAACGCTCAGCGGTTGGTATTGCGGTTGTTTTAGGACCTCGGTAAGCTTTTCGCCGCGAAGAAGTTGTTTTTTGGTTGCCTCATCAAGGTCTGATGCAAACTGCGCAAAGGCTTCCAACTCACGGTATTGTGCGAGCGCGAGCCGCAGCTGGCCTGCAACTTGTTTGATTGCCTTGGTTTGAGCTGCACCGCCGACCCGCGAAACCGAAATCCCCGCGTTGATTGCCGGCCGGACACCTGAGTTAAACAGGTTGCTTTCCAAAAATATTTGACCGTCGGTGATAGAGATTACGTTGGTCGGGATGTATGCAGATACGTCGCCGGCTTGCGTTTCAATAATCGGGAGCGCTGTAATTGAGCCGCCGCCGAATTTTTCGTCCAGTTTGACTGCGCGCTCTAACAACCGTGAGTGCAGATAGAACACATCACCGGGGTATGCTTCACGTCCGGGCGGGCGTTTCAGCAGCAAACTCATTGCGCGGTACGCCTGCGCGTGTTTTGACAAATCGTCGTAGATGATAAGCACATCTTTGCCCTGGTCAAGGAATTCCTCGCCGATTGCAACGCCGGCAAACGGCGCGATATATTGAAGCGGCGCCGGAACGTTTGCTGTTGCCGATACGATAATCGTGTAATCCATCGCACCGTGTTCTTCAAACGTTTTTGCAAGCTGCGCAACGGTTGATGCCTTTTGGCCGATTGCAACATAGATACAAATAACGCCGGTACCTTTTTGGTTCAGGATTGTGTCTATTGCGATTGCGGTTTTACCGGTTTGGCGGTCGCCAATGATAAGCTCACGTTGTCCGCGGCCGATTGGTGTCAGCGCGTCAATCGCGGTCAAGCCGGTTTGCAGCGGCTGGTTAACCGATTTTCTTGTGACAATCCCGGGTGCAACTTTTTCAATCGGACGGGTGTTTTTGTATTTGTAGTCAACTTTTCCGTCAAGCGCTTTCCCTGTCGGGTCAACGATTCTGCCGATGAGCCCGTCGCCGACCGGAACCGATGCGATTTTGCCGGTAGTTTTGGCGGTCATACCTTCTTTTATTTGTTTGTATTCGCCCAAAATTACGACGCCGACGTTATCTTCGTCAAGGTTCAGCGCCATCGCGAGTGTGTCGTTTCCGTCGTCTATTACGACAAGCTCGTTGGCCATAACGTTACGCAGCCCGTAAATCCGCGCAATCCCGTCACCAACCTCAATTACCGTACCGGTGTTTGATACCTCGGTCTGGATGTTGAAGTTTTCTACCTTGCTTTTGATAATTGAACTGATTTCGTCCGGTTTAATAAGTGCCATTTTTTATACTCCTATATTTTTCTTTAAACTTTCTAACTGCGTACGCAGGCTCGTGTCAATAACATCGTCCTCAATTTTCACAACAAGCCCGGCGATAATTTTCTCATCAATTGTCCACCCGGCCGCTACTTGCGCCTTTAACTTACCCTCAAGTTTTTCGGTGATGGTTTTTTTGGTTTTTTCGTTCAGGTCGATGGCTGACACCACCTCCACACGCTTGATATTGTTGATTTTATCAAGCCGGGCGTTGAACGCTGCGGCGATTGTTTCAAGGTTGCCGAACCGTTTTTTTGAAACAAGCACCTTTAAAAACTCAACCATTTTTTTGTCCACATCTTTTTTGAAAACATCTTCTACGATGGAATATTTGATGCTTTCTGAGACCGCGGGGCTGGTCAAAACCCGCTTGAGCTCGGGTGTGAGAATTTTTTGGATAAGTTCCAAATTTTTGGCGGTCTTATCCGGCGTACCGAGCTGTACGAGCGCGTCTGCATAAATTTTATCTAACGTGGAAACTCTCATAATTGTTTGATACTTTCTTTTATAAATTCTTCGTGAAGTTTCGGGTTCTTTTTGAGCGCGGCAAGAATTTCTGCGTGCGCGAGCTCAACGGATTTTTGCGCGGCAAGCTTTGTCAAACGCGCCGAGATAACCCGCTCTTCTGCCGTGACGGCTTTTTTGACAACCGATTCAAACAGCGCAATTTTTTCTTTTGTTTGCGCGAGAATCTTTTGTGTAAAAGTTTTTGCCTGCAGCTTGGCGTTTGCCATAAGCGATTTGGCCTCACCCTCAACCGCGGATAAGGCTTTTTGCGCGGCTTTGAGCGCCTTGTTTGCGGCGCGCTTTTCGTGTTCGGATTTTTCTATGGTATCTGCGATATTTGCGACCGCACCACGCATCGCATCACCCAACTTGGCTTTTTTGGCGACCCACACGAACAACAATATCATAACCGCAAAGTTAAACAGGTTGCTGTGTTCAAAATAATAACGCAAGTCCATCATGCGGCACCTCCGAGGATTTTTTTGGAAATTGATTTGGACAACTCCTTGATTTCCAGCTGGGTGGTGAGTTTTTCTTCCTCTTTGGCCAGTTTTTCTTTTGCCTGGGATATTTTCATTTGGGATTGTTTTTGCGCCGCTTTGGTTTGCTCGGCGCTTGACGCAGTTGCTTTTTCAATCGTGGCGGCGATAACGGATTTAGCTTTTTGCGCTGCCGCATCAAGCTGCGTGCGCGTTTGCTCGTCCAGTTCGCCGGTTTTTTCGCCGGACTGGCGAGCTTTCTCATAATTGCCGTCAACAAGCGCCTGCCGCTCTTTAATGATTTTGAGCACAGGCTGGTAGTATATGGTATTCATAATGTAGATGAATACCACAAAACTAAACATTGCCGCTAAAAAAGTTGCGTTGAATTCCATCTGTTACCCCAAAAGCTGCAACGCTATGAACAACGCGTAGATTGAGGTCGCTTCCGCAAGCGCCGCGCCGATAAGAAAGTTGATGAACGCCGGTTTTTGGATAGCCGGTTGGCGTGACATTGCATCAAGCAAACCCTTTGTCGCGATACCTACACCGATACCACCCCCGACGGCGCCTAACATCGCAATACCTGCACCTAATCTTGCAAAATCGTTTGCTACTTGTTCTACTGACATAATTTATTTCCTCCTTTAATTTGTGTAATACCTAGTGTTCATCCGATACCGCCAGTGCGATATATGATGTTGATAAAAGTGTGAATACGAGCGCTTGAACTAACGCGACGAATACCTCAAAAAGCATAAACGGCAGCGGCAGAAAGTAAGCGCACATTCCGATGAACGTGACGACCAGCATCTCGCCTGCCAGAATGTTGGCAAAAAGCCGCAGTGCCAGCGAAAACGGCCGGACAAAAAGTTCAAGAAAATCAATAAGCGTGATGATAATCCCGTCCAGCGTGAAACCTGGGAAAAAGAATTTGAGTTTCTTTTTCTTCAACCCGTAATAAATATAATAAATTGATACAATAATTGCCATGGCCGCGGTCATGTTGATGTCGTTGTTTGGTGAGGCCAGCTCGCCTTGCTGCAAGTGGATAAGCCGCCAAGGAATCTGCCCGATAAGGTTTGCCGTCACAATAAAGAAAAACAGCGTAAGCAGCAGCGGGGAGTGTTTCATCGCCTCTTTTTCGTCCATGTTGGATTTGGCGATATCGACAAAATAGTTAATGATACCTTCGCCCGCGGCTTGAAGTTTTGTAGGTACAAGCGACAGGTTGCGGCGCGTCAAAAGCGCGATTGCAATCAAGATGCCCATCGTAAACCACATTGTCAGCAATGTGTCCATATTAAACACAAGCTCACGTCCTGCTATGTTTAATGCCGCTTCCCAGTGGTGCATGCCATACTCCTCTTATTTGTGTTCATTCTAACAAAAAATTCTTTTTTGTGCAACAATTATAAAAATGAACGTGATTTATTTTGAAGAAATTGATTCCACAAGCTCTTATGCCAAACGTAATCTTGATGACTTGCCGGATAAAACTGTTATTTGTGCGCTGAGGCAAACTGACGGGCATGGTCAATTCGGGCGCGAGTGGGTGGATTTGGGCGGTGAAAACCTTTTTATATCAATGGTTTTGGACGAATTAAAACCAGATTTAACGATTTACACGGCCGAAGTTATCTGCTGGATGCTGGCCAAATACGGTGTCAGTGCAGAGATTAAGCCGCCAAACGATGTGCTTGTTGACGGCAAAAAAATCGCGGGTATTCTTGCCGAGACCGTCACGCGTGCGGGCAAAACCGGCAAAATTGTGCTTGGCATCGGGATAAATTTAAACGCGCAAGAAGAAGATTTGGCGCGGGTTACAGGCCGTCAGGCCACAGCGTTGAACCTTGAAACCGGCCAAAAAATCGAGCGCGAAAAATTTATGCTAGAATTATTACATGAGCTTGATGTATAAAAATTCCGGTGTAAATCTTGAAGAAGCCAGACTTCTTAACACCGACGCCACCGCTTTTGCAGCCGGTGCGCACGGAATTATTGCAGCGTGTGACGGGATAGGCTCAAAAATTATCCCGCTTTACGAGCGCGGGCTTTACAACACCATCGCGATTGACCTTATCGCCGCGAATTTGAACGATCTTGCAACGACTAACTCCAAAGCATTAATCCTTGTGGATTACATATCGGTGCACAAACTTGACAGCAGAGCTATTTCGCAAATCATAACCGAACTTTCGGCCGGGCTTGCAAAATACGATTGCGTACTTGCCGGCGGTGAAACCTCGGAGCTGCCGCATATCCTAAAAGAGGGAACCATTGATATTTGCGGCTTTGCGGTCGGCAAAGAAGCGGGCACTGCCGGTAAAGTTTGCACGGGCGATGCTGTTATTGCCCTTAAATCAAGCGGCATTCACGCCAACGGGTTCACGTTAATCCGTGATTTGTACGCAAAAGGCCATCTCAGCGCATCGGAATTTGACAACTGTCTTGAACCGGCGTATGTTTACTACAATGTGTTGCGTTCACTGTGGGACAAAGGGCTGATGAAATCAGGCGCAAACATTACAGGCGGCGGGATTGAAGAAAACATCCGGCGCGTAGCGCCTGTCAGGCTTGATTTTGACAAAATTCCGCCGCGGCCGATTTATCAAAAACTCTACGCTTTGATGGGTGATGAAATGTATGAAGTTTTCAATTGCGGCGTGGGTTTTTGCGTTTTTGCATCGCCCGAAAATGTGAGCGAAATCCTTGAAATTGCAAGCGAATTTGAACCGTTTGTTTTTGGGGAGGTGTTATGAAGCTTGCGGTGATGGGTTCGGGCAACGGCGGCAATTTTGAGGCAATTGCAAAGCACGTAAAGGCTGATATAACCTGCATCTCGGATATTCAAGACGCACGGATTCTACAGCGCGCGCGCAATCTGGGTGTCAAGGCCGAATTTGTACCCTTTGAGGATAACCTGCGCTATTTTACCGAAAACAAGTTTGATTTGATTGTGCTTGCGGGTTATATGCGGATTTTACCGCCGGAAGTGCTGGAACTTGGCCGGTTTGTGAATATTCACCCGTCGCTTTTGCCTGCGTTTAAAGGGAAAGACGCAATCAAACGTGCGTTTTTGGCCGGCGTAAAAGTCAGCGGCGTCACAATCCATTGGGTCCAAGACGAAGTTGACAGCGGTAAAATCATCGCGCAATACCCTGTTTTAATTGGCAACCTCACGCATCTTGACGAGTTTGAGGCCGAAATTCACAGTATTGAGCACGCTCTGTACCCGATTGTTATAGAAAAACTGCTCAACGACGAGGTTTTTGACTTTTCTGATTTGATGGGCGGGGGGAAATGCGGGGGCGGCTGCTGTGATGATGCCGGCGGAGGGTGCTGCCGGTGAAGATTTTTGTCGTGGGAAACGGTGCGCGTGAGGCGGCGATTAAAGAGGCTGTAAACGCCTGCGAGTCAATTGATGAGGCGGATTTGGTCATCATAGGGCCGGAAAAACCTATTTGTGAAGGGCTCGCTGACGAAATCGGGAGCAAATGTATCGCCGTGAACAAGAAGTTTTCGCAGCTGGAAAGTTCAAAATTGTTTGCCAAAGACTTTATGTCGCGGCACGGAATAAAACACCCGAAAATCGTCGCCCGTGCGCCGTTTGTTGTCAAACAGGACGGGCTTTGCGCGGGAAAAGGTGTCACAGTCCACACGCAAGACTGTTTTGTTGAGGAATACATTGACGGCGAGGAAATCTCCGTGATGTCCTTGTTTGACGGCAAAACGCTGTTGAATTTTGTGCCGCTGCGTGATTTCAAACGCCTCAGCGCGGACAAAGATGCGCCAAATACCGGCGGGATGGCCGCTTATTGCCCTGTTGTGCTGACAAAAGAGCAAAAAGACAAGCTGGACGTGTATTTAAAGCAGCTTGAATCGGCGTTAATCGCGGAGGGCGCGGATTTTACGGGGTTCATTTATTCGGGGCTTATTTGGAGCGGTGATTGGTACGTTTTGGAATACAACGTCCGGCTCGGTGACCCGGAAACCCAGGCGCTGCTTACGCATCTAAAAACCGACTTCAAAGAAATCCTTATTGCTGCCGCGCAAAAACGCCTTGACACCGTGAAATTGGAATACAAAGACGGATTCTCAGCCTGTCTTGTTGTTGCAGCGCAGGGATACCCGGATTTGCCCGTAACAGGCGACCGGATAGAGCTGCCGGCAGACCCTGACGTCAAGGTATACCTTGCAAACGCGCTCCAAAAAGACGGCAAACTCTACTCAATAGGCGGCAGAGTACTGTCTTTGTGTACAAATTCCGATGATCCGTTCCCGGTCTTGAAAGCCTTTGCCAAAAATGTTAAAATGGAGCATAAATATTACCGAAAAGACATTCATATATCTTAATAAATCAGCAAATTCAAGGGTTTAGGAGTCTTAGAATACTGTCATGACTTTACAAATACTAAAAAATGTATTTGATGCGCTTCCTTCGTATAAAATTAAGGATACCAGAATTCTGGGCTCAGATCCGAAAGTTATTACGACAGCGCTTAATCCTGCGTCAACGCGCCTTATTGTCGGTGCAACAGCGCTTATGTCGCAGCCGTTTATTGATTTGCACAACCGCAGAGTAGAAGAGAAGACCAGACGGATTTCGGCGTACAAGACCATCGCCAAAATCCTTGTCGGGACGGCGACGGGGGTTTTAATCCGCACCGGGTGCGTAAAACTTATAACCAAATATACGCAATCCTCGTTCATCAGACCCGGCAAAACGTCAAAAAACCGTGCACAGGCGCTGCTGCACAGGCGCGAAAATCCGCTCTATCCCACCTCTAAAAGAGCGGCCGGTATGAAGGATGACATGCTCAAAAACTATCGTTCTGCGATGGGGACGTTCCTTGCGCTCGGTGTGATGCTGTTTACCAACTTTTTGATTGATGCGCCGCTTACAAAATGGTTAACCAACATTTTTATCAAGAAAGATGAAGGTGACAAATGAATCCGGGTCAAATGTGGAACAAATTAAGGAACAAGGCGTTTGACAAGTTCAGCACAAATCAAAGCGGAATGCTTATCTGGACTGCCGCGATAGGATGGATGCTGTCATCTGCCGCACAAATCGGTGCGATTGTTGCAAATGACAAAATTGACAGAGACGAGAAAGAGTTCCTTGTGCCGCAAGAGATTGCCGATGCGATTGTCAATATACTTTTGTTTATCGGGATTACGACCTCTTTGTCACGGTTTGCCGGAAAGCTTGTCTCTACCGGTAAATTAACCAATACAAAAATTCTTAATGCATTGAAGGAACCGAGTGCCCTAAGAGAACTTGAGGCCAAAAAACTCAATATAGAGTTGGGTAAATTTTCCACAAACCTTGGTGAAATTGAAGCAATTAGGCATGTTTACAAGCCGTTTGAAAACGCCGTGAAAAGTATTGCATCACTGCCGGGGATGATTATATCGTCAAACATCATAACGCCGATTATCCGGAACCGCGCTGCATTTGAGCTCAACGAGATGAACAAAAACCAAAAACCTGTGCTTATGGCTCGTCCAAGGATGGTCGATTTTCAAAAAAATTCAATTTTGCAATTCTCTTCAAGAATGAGGGTTTGATTTCCCGTTCGGTCAGGATTTTTTTTGACAAATCAAACCTTATATCGTTTCTTGTTTTGTCAAACGCCGAGTGCATAAGTCTTTGCAGTGTGTAGATATTTTCCAGCTCCTGCCGGGCCGCAGGGTTGGAGATTATCATTTTTTTAATTTTTACGTTCTCGCTCACATCAAGCTCGTTATCAACGTACGCGGAGATATTTTTTTTGAACTCGCTGTATTGCTTGAACTCAATTTCAATTTCATCATCAACGACATTGTTGTATTTGTTTATGATGTTTTTGAAATCTTCGTATTTTTTTGCGCAGGCAGGGCAGGTCTCAAGATGCCGCTGGATGTATTGTTTCAGCATTGCGCTTAATTTATTTTCCATATAAAAGCTCATTAGCGCGCCCACTTGCGAGCAAGATAATTCCATATTCATATATACACTTTTAATCCTTCCTGCAACTTTTCCCTCGCGCGTGCGATGCGGGATTTTACGGTCCCGAGGCTTGAGTGCGTTGCTTTTGCGATTTCTTCGTAGGAGAGTCCTTGCATCTCGCGCAGTATTATTGCGATACGAAACTTGTCCGGCAAATCCAGAATGGCTTTCTTTATGTTTGCTTCAAGCTCGTTGGACATACACTTTTCCGCAGGTTTACATTTTTTGTCCATAAGTTGAATTTTCGGCATATCATCATCCTCGCCGGAATCAAGCGGGACGGTGTCGGGTCTGCGCTGTGTTCTGCGCATCTCGTCATAAAAAAGGTTTGTCACAATACGGTTGAGCCAGCTTTTGAAATTTTTTGGATCTTTGAGTTTGGGCAGTGAGCGTGTCATCCGCATAAGCGCCTCTTGCGTCAGATCAAGTACGCATTCGCGCCTGTCACAAAGGTAAGAAAACGCCGCAAAAATGTTTTTCTGCTCGCGCTTAATCAGTTCCTCGACGGCCTTGAAGTCGTTATCTTGCGCCAGAGTGACCAATCCGTTTATGGGCATAGTTTTGTAGTGCAATTTTTTAACCGGCATGAAAAAACTCCTTAATGTTATATTAAGGAGTTTTCAGCCTGATTTACTCCCCCCAAGGGGCAATGTTCAGGTCTAGATGTTGTAATTTATTGGTTTGGTTTGCAAAAACGGGTTGAGCTGAGGCGCTTGCATCTGTGCTTGGACTTGCTGGGCTATTTGTGCCTCCATTTGTGCCTGTTGTTGCTGTTGTTCAGCCTTTTTCTCGGAGTGGCTTTTGCCCACGATTTTTGTTGCAAGCCAGTTACCGGCCATAAAGCCTACGATTGGGCCAACGAACGGGATACCGCTCAAGAGCGCAGCTCCCGCGAACCCTGCACCGAGTTTTAAGCCGGCTTTTCCTGTTTCAACTACGCCCGCGATAAGTCCTTTATCTTTTGCTGCCCGTACTATGTTCGGCACCTCGGAGGCCAGCATCATTGCCGTAAACACAATCGGTACCGCTTTACCGAGCGGTTTTAGCGCGGCGCCTACTTTACCGAACCCTTTTGCGCCCGCCCAGCCGGATTTCATACCTGCCGGGATACTTTTTATATCGGCCGCCATGGATTTGATAACCCCGCCCTGGAACAATCCCGGTTCGGCAAATTTGGCGTTATTGACCGCAATTTTATTGATTTCACCGAAATTTTTAAGCAGCCNNGCCCGCCGTTGTACGCCTTAGACTGCGAACTTAAAGTCTTCAGGTAAGCTTTGCCCGCTGTTCCGCCTTTGCCTTTCAGCACAAGATTACCGTAAACATTACCAAAAACCTTTAGAGCACTACCAACTGTCATAAATAACCCACCTATAATTTTTTTAAACTAACCTACTCTTACATAAAGTTTTTTTTCACAAAAAGATTGCCTTTTTTGTAAAGAGTTGTTACAATTAGTCGTTATAAAATGGGGGAAGTTTTGGCGGCAAACGCTTGCGCAGCGCGGCCTACTGACGCTGCAAATCAAAATCTATAAGCCCTAGCTCTTTTGAAAACAACCGGCTGTTGTCGGCAAAATGACGAAGGTTCGCATCGTCCATCTCCTTGATAATCGTTGCGTCCTGAACCGACATGTAGTGCTTTTTTAATCTGATAACTATTTCTTTAAACATACTATCAATTATAAACATGCTTTTCAAAAAAAACTATCCACCTGTGGATTTATATGATAGAATTAAGGCATGTTGGATATTAAACTAATAAGAGAGGATGCCGGAAGGATAAATGAGCTGTTAAAGCGGCGTAATCCGGAACTGTCCGTTGACGCGGTTCTGGAGATTGATGTTGAACGGCGAAAAATCCAGACGCAGGCTGACGAGCTGCGTGCCAAGCGTAAAGCGCAAAGCAAAGGTGCAATTGACGATGCGGCCCGCGCGCAAATGAGAGAAGTCGGTGAACAGATTAAGTCGCTTGAAGAAAAAGAGACCGAACTTGAAGCCGCGCAGCGCGAGTTGCTTTTGAATATCCCGAATATCCCTGATGAGACAACGCCAATCGGTACGTCAGAGTCGGATAATGTTTTGATAAGCTTGTGGGGCGAACCGCGTACCGGTGAAGCCGTCCCCCACTGGGATATTGCGGCAGAAAAAGGTATTGTGGATTTTGAGCGCGCGGTGAAGATTTCGCAGTCGCGGTTTGTGATGTATCGCGGCAAGGGTGCGGCGTTAGAGCGCGCTATTGTAAACTTCTTTTTAGAACAGCACGCAGCCGCGGGTTACGAGGAGATTTTACCGCCCTTTATGGTTAACGGCGCGGCTATGACAGGTACAGGCCAGCTGCCAAAGTTCAAAGAGGACATGTACAAGTGCGAAGAAGAGGATTTATATCTGGCGCCGACAGCCGAGGTGCCCGTGACCAACATTTATTCGGACGAAATCCTGTCGGAAAACGATTTGCCAAAATATATGATGGCGTATACGCCGTGTTTCAGGCGCGAGGCGGGCTCTGCGGGCAAAGATACGCGCGGGCTGATACGGGTTCACCAGTTTAATAAAGTTGAGCTGGTCAAACTTTGCACGCCGGAAACCTCTGCTGCAGAACACGAGAAACTGACCGCCGATGCCGAAAAAATGCTGCAATTGCTGGAGCTGCCATATCGCAAGGTCGCGTTATGCACCGCAGATATCGGGTTTGGCGCGAACAAATGCTGGGATTTAGAGGTGTGGATGCCGTCGTATAACGATTACAAGGAGATTTCAAGCTGCTCAAATTACGGCGATTATCAGGCGCGGCGCGCAAACATCCGCTTCAAAGACAAAGACGGCAAAAACCGGTTTGTACACACGATTAACGGCTCAGGGCTTGCGGTTGGGCGCACATTCGCGGCGATTTTGGAGAACTTCCGGCAGAGCGACGGCACGGTTTTAATCCCGCAAGCGCTGCAAAAATACACAGGGTTTGATAAAATATGACGAATATTGTTAAAGGGACAAAGGATATTTTGCCGGCCGAGGCTGCGCTGTGGCAAACGATGGAAAGCGCCGCACTGAAAGTCTTTGGCAGATACGGTTACGGCGAAATCAGAACACCTATTTTGGAGCACACGGAGCTTTTTGCGCGCGGGGTGGGTGAAACAACTGATATTGTTAACAAAGAAATGTACACGTTTGAAAAAAGCGGGCGGTCACTGACTTTAAGACCGGAAGGTACGGCAGGTGTTGTACGCTCGTTCATTGAAAACGGGATGCACAGGCTCTCACCGCCGGTAAAACTTTGGTACAAAGGCCCGATGTTTCGTTATGAGCGGCCGCAGGCCGGCCGGCTGCGCCAGTTTCATCAGGTTGGGGCGGAAGTATTTGGGATTGAAGGGCCTGCGGCCGATGCGGAAGTCATCTTGCTTGCGGTGGATTACCTGAACGCGCTCGGGCTGCCGGATTTGGAAGTTGAATTGAACACGCTCGGCTGCAGCGCCTGCCGCGAGGATTATAAAAACAATATACGTGGGGTATTAAAATCTGAGTTGAAAGATCTTTGCCCGGACTGCCAAAGCCGCTATGACAAAAATCCGTTGCGGATATTGGATTGTAAAAACTTGCAATGTAATGCAATTCTCGCAGGATTCCTCAATCAACCAATGAATCCCATTTGTGACGAATGTGGAGCGCATTTTGATGAAGTAAAGAAATTATTAGATGCACAAAATGTTAAATACAACCTGAATAATACGCTTGTGCGGGGCTTAGATTACTACAACCGCACGGTTTTTGAGATTAAATTTGGTTTGTTTGGCTCGCAAAACGCCGTCTGCGGCGGCGGCAGGTACGACGGGCTTGTAAAAACCCTTGGCGGACCTGATACACCGGCTGTCGGCTGGGCTATGGGGATGGAACGGCTTGCCTCGCTGTTGGAGCTAATTGAACCTGAAAAAACTGATGCCTACATCGTTTGTGACGATACAAGTGCTGCTTTTACGCTTGCATCGCAGCTTCGCACTGCCGGCATCACCACAGAAACAGATTTATCAGGCAAAAAAATACAAAAGCAGCTTGAAAAAGCCGCAAAAACCGCCCGTTACGCCATCTTCCCAGGCGGCAAACAAGCCGGTGTCAAGAACCTTGCGACAGGCGAGCAGGTTTCAATCGCGAATGAAGATTTAATCTCGTATTTTCAAAACAATTAGAATTGTACCCCGTACACTTGCCGGGAGGGTTACAACTTAACCGCGGATGTCTTATAAGTATAGAATGATTAAAATTTTACTTGTAGAAGACGAAAAACTTATGCGTGTCGGGCTAAAATCGCTTATTGAAGGTATCGGAGATGTTGTCGCCGAGGCCGAAAGCGGCAAACAGGCGGTTGAAATGTATCGCAAAACGCATCCCAATGTTGTTTTGATGGACATCGGACTGCCTGATATCACCGGCATTGAGGCAACCAAGCGGATATTGAAGCTTGATAACAACGCAAAAATTGTTATTTTGACCTCCCACATATCAGAGCCCGAGGTGATTTCGTCGCTTCAAGCCGGTGCAATGGCTTATGTGATGAAAGATACCGGTACGGAAATCCTGAAAATGGCTATAAAATCGGTCAATGACGGTGCGATGTGGCTGGATGCGCAGATTGTACCTATCTTGCGCGAGAAAAATAACGGTGTAATCCCGCCGCGGCAGATGTCGCGTGCCGCGTTCAAAGAACAGCACGCAAACCTTACCGCGCGCGAATATGAGGTCCTGAAACTCGTTGTGGACGGGATGTCAAACAATGATATTGCGCAGGCGCTCACAATCTCCGAGCACACCGCAAAAGCCCACGTGTGCAATATTATCCAAAAACTTGTCGTTGATGACCGCACCCAGGCCGCGGTTAAAGCGTTGAAGGAAGGGTTAGTTTGATTAATTCGGCGTCCTGCTGCGGCGTTGAGCCGGTTGTGGTCAGGTAATTCCCGACCAAAAGGGCGTTGATTCCGGCTTTTATCCCGAGCCGCTGGTAGTCTTGCGAAAACCGCGTTGTGCGCCCGCCCGCGTAGCGCAAAAGCGCACCCGGCATAATCAGCCTGAAAATACATATCGTGCGCAGGATTTCTTCCTCATCAATCGCGTCGTGCGTACCTTCCAGCGGTGTACCGTCAATCGGGTTCAAAAAATTTATCGGCACGGATTTTGGGTTCAGTTCGGCCAGTTGCAGCGCCATCTCCACGCGCTGCTGCCGGGTTTCGCCCATCCCGATTATCACGCCCGCGCAAGCCTCAATTCCGTATTTTTGGATTAATTTTATTGTGCGAACACGGTCTTCAAAACTGTGTGTGGTGCAAATGCTGTCGTGAAAAGACTTTGCGGTATTGATGTTGTGGTTGTAGCGCTCAACGCCGGCGTCTTTGATGGCTTTTACCTGCTCTTCATCCAAAATCCCCAGCGAACAGCAGGTGTGCAGACCGTCAATTTCGGTCACCGCGCGCAGCATATCAAGAATTTTGTCAAAGTCCTGACCTTCCGGTTTTGTGCCGGAAGTCACCACGCAAAACCGTGTTGCGCCGTTTTCCTTCGCGCTGAGCGCAGCCGTGCGGACTTCTTCCGTACTCAACAGGTCGTGAACCTCAATTTTTGCCTTGTTGTGCGCGCTTTGCGAGCAATATTTACAGTTTTCCTTGCACTTGCCCGTTTTTGCGCTGATAATAGAGCACAATTCCACATCCCCGCCGAAATTCTCGCGCGTAACCTGCGCAGACATTTCCATCAAATCTTCCAGCGGCAGCTCGTATAAATCTAGATATTTCTGCATTTGGGACATCGTAGGTTCCTTTCGGGGGTCAATTGTTTGAGTGCGTTTTCCAAGCCATCATAGCACAAAAGTTTTTTGGTCACCGGTCGGCCAAGGATAAGTTTGAGCGCCTCCATGCTTTGCAGCGAGGCAATTGTTGTGGCGGCAGGGCTTACGACGCCTTTTGTTTTTTCGCCGGCTGCAGGCTCTGGCAAAATACAGCGCAGACACGCGGTTTTGCCGGGTATTATTACCAAAACTTGCCCGCTAAATTCTGCAACTCCGCCGTGGATAAGGGTTTTGCCGGTCGCAAGCGCGATTTCGTTGAGTAAAAACTTTGATTCAAAACTGTCAAAACAATCAATCAGAAAGTCGTATTCAGCGATAAAATCCGGGTTAGTATCGGCTGTGAACCGTACAGGATAAGTCTTTACCTCCACATCAGGGTTGAATGCGGTGACAAACTCCGCGGCGGAGTCGGTTTTGAGCTTGCCGATATCTTTGTGGATGTACTGGCGGTTGAGGTTTGACAGTTCCACATTGTCGTTGTCAATGATGCCAATTGTGCCGACACCGAGCGAGGCAAGGTTTGCGATGACAGTTGAGCCGAGCCCGCCCGCGCCGCAGACCAAAACCCGCGCCGCCGCGAGCTTTTCTTGACCGGCCTGCCCGATTTCCGGCACAATTATGTTTCTAATATACCTGCTCAATTATCCCGCCTCCTAAAACCGTGTCGCCGTCGTAGAGAACGACTGATTGGCCTGCGCTCACCGACTGCTGTGGCTGGTCGAACTCAACATGTAAAATATCGCCATCAACTCGCGCTTTTACCCCGATTGGCGCCTGTGTTGAGCGGAATTTCGCACTCAAATCGGCGCTCGCAGGCCGGCTAATCCAGCGCAAATCCGTTGCAATCAGCCCTTTTTTAAACGTTTCGTCCGCAAAGCCGACCACCACTTCGTTTGTGTCTTTGCGAAGCTCCAAAACGTACAGCGGCTGCGCCGCGGCGACCCCAAGCCCTTTGCGTTTGCCCACCGTGTAGTTCCAAATCCCGTTGTGGCGCCCCAAAACCTTGCCGCCGCTGTCCACAATATCGCCGGGAGTTTCGGGCAGCTCCAAAAAATCGCTGTATTGGCCGATACAAAAATCCTGACTCTCAGGTTTTTCGGCGATAATAAGATTGGCTTCGCGCGCTATTTCGCGGATTTGCTCTTTTGTGTAGCCGCCGAGCGGCAGCAGCACGTTGTCAAAATTCACGCGGTACAAAAAATACGTTTGGTCTTTTTTGGGGTCAACCCCGCGGCGCAAAACACCGTCCGTGAGCCGCGCGTAGTGCCCGGTGGCGAATTTGTCAAACTCAATTCCCGCCTCGCGAGCCAGCTGCGGGAAAAGCCCGAACTTTACAAATGAATTGCACTGTACACAAGGGTTTGGTGTGCGGCCCGCGGTGTATTCCTGTTTCAAATTCTCAATCACGTGGGTTTTGAAAGCGCCGGCGCAATCAATAACGTGAAACGGAATCCCGAGCTGTGCGCAAACCTGCTCGGCCGCGCTGTAATCGGAGTTTTCGCGTGTGGCCATAGTTGCTCCTATCACATCGTACCCCTGCCGTTTCAACAACAGTGCTGTCACCGACGAGTCAACCCCGCCGGACATCCCGACAAGAACTCTCATCTGTCCCCTCCGCATCTTGGCGCAAAGCCCATTATTTACCCCCCGCCTACAAACCCCACAAGTTCAATAACGTCGCCCTCAGCCAGCGTTTCAGCCGCGTGGTCGTGTATGATTTGGCCGTTTTTTTCAATAACAAACATTTTGCCCGTAACATTACGCTCAACAACAAAATCTGCGACCGTTTTGCCTCTGATTTCAACCTCTTTGCCATTCACCGTGATTTTCATACAGATTATTTTAGCATAAACTTGACAAATCCGATTAATGGACTTAAAATATTGTTATGAAACAACAATTTTTTATCCCGCTATGTGCGGGATTTTTAATATTACCACCGGCGGCGCACGCGGATTTGTTCCGTGCAGGCGGCAGTTACAGCTACAACTACGGCGGTTTCGGGTTCAGTCCGTGGGTGACAAACAGGCTTGAACCCAAGAAAACCCGCTCGGAGCTGGGTCTTTACGGGCGTGCATCGCTGCAAAACCAGCGCCGTATCTACGAAGAAACAGGTGAATCCTACCGGATGGCGCCAATACCGTGGAAAAACAAAAATATCTACGTTGATTAAGAATGATTAATCTAAGTTAGCTCGTCATTAGGGTCGCCGCTATTATTTGCAAGTTTTACGTCACTATCGGGCGTGTTTAGTCTTGCAAGCACTGCAGGGGCCAGTTGTCTGCTTTGAGTTGATATAAATACGGTCTTGTAATTGTCTTTATGAATTTTTAGAGTTTTGCCGGTATTATACGGGTTTTTGAGCAGTATATAGTCGCCTTCTACGCCTGTAATCGTGTACGCGTGGTTGCTCTGCTGCATAGAGAACCCGTTTTTTGGTCTGGACATTGCCACGGTACCGTCCATATTAAGCAGCATATTTGGTTTTTTACCGGAACGCGGCCCTGTGCAGGCGGTCATAATCTGTGATGGCTGCTGACCCGGCGCAACATTATTAAAGTTATCTTCTATTCTTTTAACAAGGGTTTCGTTACTTGTTAAACCATGCAACCCAAAAAATACGTTGTGAGTGTTTTTGCCGGCAACAAGCGCATCCATTGCTTTGCTTGGAAATCCCCCTGAATCCAAATCTTTTCCGCTAATGATGCCGGGATTTTCTTTAACGTATTTTTCAAGCGCAAGTTCAAACGCACATATATCAAGGTCGCCTTTTGAAAGTGTGCCCATGCGCGATTTGATTTCTTCTTTTGTTATGGTGTAGGTTTTGCCTGCACCTTGTAAAGTGATGAGAGCATCACCATTGTCATTGATTGTGATTGATTCGTTCAATATCTGTCTTGGAGTAGCTTCTATGGCTGCCATCATCCAGCAATTACCGTTTACAGAGCTTTGTTCTATGGTGCCTTCAACAACTCCGTTAAGATGCATTCCTGCACGGGATAATGTATTGTTTTCGCGTATTATTTGTTCTTCCGGCAGTGAAGCAGCCTCGTTTTGGATAGCCGCAGCATCCTGTTTTGACGCTTGCGCTTTAAGACTGTCTAAATGCGTTTGTGCTTCTTGTCTGGTCTTAAAACTCGTGCCGTGTTCGCGGTTTATGTCTGCAACAAAACGTGCGTCCGCTGCTGCTTTGATTTCTTCTGGTGTGGGTTGAGAAGATTCAGCCTGCTGCGCAGAGGTCGCCTGCGACTGTCTGCTGTCCTGCAGCGGGGGTTGGGGCTTCTCAGATACAAACATCTGTTGTGGCGCGGGCTTTCTGTTAAAAGCCATAATGTTTGTAAATATTCCGGCCAGCATGCTAAACGCCATTAATCTGCCAAAAATACCCGAACCGCCAAAAATACCTGAGCAGCCAAAAATACTTGAGCCCCGCGGCGCAGAATAATTACCGCAAAAGCAGGAATTTTGCTGCGGTTGCCACCCTCTTTTATAAATATTTGGATTAATGTATGACATGTTTAGTATGTCGGCTTATTGCGCCAAAAAATCCAGCTTTGTAATGTTTTGTAACAAAAAGGCAATTTTTGGGCGAGTATATTCTTTATATATATACGTTTACAAAAGAGAGGAGACAGCATATGGGATTTTCTATTGGCCACGAAATAGCGATAATGGGTGCTAACGTCAAAGACGAATGGAGTGCGCTTACACGCCCGCAAAAACCCAAATGGACTAATGTGCAGCAAGTGAAGTATGATCAACAAGTAGCGACTCAAAGAAAATGGGAGAAGCAGCAAGATTTGCGAGATAAATTCGCAAATTTCTTCAGCGGAAACGGGTTTACGCTGACGCCTGAGCGTGTTGCGAAAAACGCCGAGATTAAAGGGATGCAAGACTATGTTCATTCACGCAGAAAAATCGCGATTGAAGATACGTTCAACCCAATCGCAACGCCTTCAAATGAGATACACCTTGCTGACGGCTCAAAAAAACTCGACACGCGTTCGTAGCCGGTCTCGTTGATACGCCTTGACGGCGGGCTTTGTTTATAATACCATGCCTAGTATATTAGAAAGGCAGGGCAAAATGGTAAACAAGCTTATCAAAGAAGACACAAAGATGTTTTTAACCGGAAACGAGGTTCTGGCGTACGCTGCAAACGCGGCGGAGGCTGAGTTTATGTACGGTTATCCGATTACACCGCAAAACGAGATTATGCACACGTGGTGCAAATTGCTTCCAAAGACCGGAGCGGGATTCTTGCAGACGGAAGACGAGATTTCGGCGGGGTTTTCTACGCTTGGCGGTATTTTGGCCGGCAAACGCGCGTTCACGGCGACTGCAGGTCCCGGTAACGTCATTATGCAAGATGCGATGTCAATGGCTGAGATGATGCGTATCCCGTTTGTTTGCGCGGTTATGCAGCGCGGCGGCCCGTCAACGGCCACGGTTATTTATGCGCAGCAAGAAACTCGTTTGACATGCTACGGCGGCAACGGCGAAGGGTTCAGAATTGTTTATTCAACAGCCGGCCACCAGGATTTGTTTGATTATATGATTAAGGCGTTCAACACAGCGTGGACGTACAGATTCCCGACCTACGTTTTGGCGGACGGTTATCAGGGTAAAATGAGAGAACCTGTTAATATGTACGACCCGGCATCACGCGGGATTACGATGGTTCCGACCGAGGCGAGCCTGCTTCCGGACGGCGAAATCGGCAAAGACAGAAAATCTATGCACTGGCGCAACACATACAATATGGAAGAAGAGCTTATGGAAGTTCTTGACGAGTATAAAGTTGATTTTGAGGCGCTTGAAGATAAAATCGCGGAATACGAGGAATACAAAGCTGATGATGCGGAAATCCTTGTTATTGCGCATGGTATCGTAGCACGCAGCGCAAGAACGGCGATTGACGAGCTTCGCGAAAAAGGTATCAAGGCGGGTCTGTTCAGACCAATCACGCTGCGGCCGCTTGCGAGAAAACCGCTCAAAGAGGCGGTCAACCGTGCAAAGCAAATTCTGTTCACGGAATCTGCTGACGGTCAGATGGCGCAGATGATATTGGAAGCGATATATGGCTGCACAACGCCTTACTCAACGCTTTACAAGATGGGTGTCGGTGTAACGGGCGGCGATATTGTAGCAAAAGTGGAAGCAATGGCTAAACAGCCGGCAACGGTATAGACTGTCACTGCGAGCGCAAGCGAAGCAATCTAGAAAGAATTAAAGGAGATAGAAAAATGGCATATAAATTAGACATAGCACCGGCTTTGCCGGACGCGCAAAACGAGGAAGTCGGCGCAAGTAAGTTCTGCCCGGGTTGCGGACACGGTATGGTGTTGAAATCATTGGCGTTCGCGATTGATGACCTTGGTATCAAGCAAAAAACGGTTTTCGGCGTTGATATCGGGTGCTGCCTTTTGGCGTGGAACTATTTGGATGTTGATACAGTTCAAAACCACCACGGGCGGACAACACCGGTTATTTACGGCGTGACCCGCGCAAACCCCGAGGCGATAGGCATCGCTTATATGGGTGACGGCGGCGGTTTGGCAATTGGTGCGCAGCACCTTGTGAACGCGGCTGTTCGCGGCGAAAGAATGCTGATTGTGCTTGTCAACAACACCAACTACGGTATGACAGGCGGTCAGATGGCGCCTACAACGCTGCCCGGTCAGGTGACCGAGACAACCCCTTACGGGCGTGACTGCGACGCGACAGGCCGGCCGGCAAAAGGCGCGGAAATGATTGCGGCGATTGCCAACCCTGAAAAATCATACGTTGCGCGCGCAACTATCTCAAATATGCGCAAGCTTCGTTCAACCTTCAAAAAAGCGCTGGAAACCGTTGATAAAGGCGGGTTTGCGTTCGTTGAAGTTCTTTCGGTTTGTCCTTTGAACTGGCGTACAAACAACGTTGATACGTGGGCGAGATTACAACAAATGGAAGAATACTTTGAAGTAAAAGAATTTGTTTCAGGATCGGAGGGTCAAAATGGTTAGAACAAAAATAGCGATTGCAGGCGAAGGCGGACAAGGTGTTCAATCTATCGCGAAAATCCTGGTTGAAGCGGGTTACGAGGCCGGCAAGCACGTGATGTATATCCCGAACTTCGGGGTTGAGCAGCGCGGCGGTGTTTCAATTGCGTTTTGCCAGATTTCTGACGAACCGATTGGTGAACCGCGTTATTCAAAGGCGGATATCGTGATTATGCTCTCGGACAGAGCGCTTGACAGATGTGAGACGTATGTTGACGAGAACACGACAATCGTTTACGATACATCGGTTTGCACGCGCGCGCCGGAATGCAGCGGTAAACGCGTTATCGGCGTTGATGCCAACAAAATTGCGAACGAAGATTTGAGCGCACGGGTATTTAACATCATAATTCTGGGTGTGTTGCTTGAAGCGACAAAAGTTCTTGATATTGATGATGTCAAAAACGCGATGGAACTTGCGCTTGGCAAGAAATTCAATGCAAAACCGGAGCTTCGCGAATTGAACTACAAGGCGCTTGAAGTCGGGATGCAGTTAATCAAAGAAAAGGCGGGTGTATAATGGCGACAATGGAATATCAAGGTTATAAAATAGAAAATATTGCAAAAGGCAAGATGGACTACTATGTTTACACCGAGCTTTGCAAAGGCTGCGGGCTGTGCCTGGCGAAATGTCCTATCAATGCAAAAGGCGAGAAGTGCTTGAGCTGGTCAAAAGAGGTTGGTATCTACCAGACCCCGGCGGTTGAACCTGATCCGGCGCTTTGCATCGGGTGCGGAACGTGCGCGCTAATTTGCCCCGACAGCGCAATTAGACTTGAAAAAAAGGCATAAAAAAAGCCCCGTCAGGGGCTTTTCAATATTATTCGCCACGGTCAGCCAATTCTTTTTTGAAGGCAGTTATTTCACGTTCTAAGCTTAACATTTTGGTCAAATCTTGCGTAGTCGGGTTAGATTTTTGTTCCAGCCTTGTATATTGATCTTCATAGTTGTTGAGTGCCTTTTTTAAATCATCAGTACTCGATGTTATTTTAAGTGTTCGCGAGTCTCTTGTTACTTCAAATGAAGTTGTTGTTCGTTTAACTGTCGGAGCAGTTTCTGTTGTAGCCGGTGCAGATGCCTTTGCCGCAATCCGACGTTCTAATTCAGCAGTTATCAAATCCATCATCTTTGTATCGTTGCTTTGCTTGGCGGCATTACCAAGTGCTCTGAGTTGTTCAATGCTCATATCTTGCAGATTTGCAGTTTTTTTCTGCTCACCCTCGTTTGCCTGTGTAAAAACATCCGGTTTTTGTGCGGCAGACTGTTCTTCTGTTGTAGAAACCTTGTCCATTCTGTTGAACATATCATTTGCTGCACTGCGTGCGGCGTCAAAATTGTTACCCCCCATTGGAGTCTCCTTTCGTTTAAGTTCTACTTTGGACATAATTACGTCCACTATGATACTAATATAACATATACAATAGAATTATGCAAGTCAATTATGAAGAAAAACGAAGAGAACTTTCCGCAGCGCTTGGTAAAGCAGTGGCAAAATTGCGCAAACAAGCAAAGCATTCCGCGCGCTCGATTTCGTACGAGTCAGAACTTTCAAAAACAACAATTCTGCTTATCGAACAAGGAAAATTAGACCCGCAGCTTTCAACATTTTGCAGACTTGCGGAGGCTTTTTATATAAAGCCCAGCGAGTTAATGGAACTTATCCAAAAAGAGCTGCCGAGTGAGTGGAGCTTTTTAGATTAAACTTCAACAAACAGTCGCGTGCCGACGATATTTTGCTTGCCGTTGTAGTAGCCTGCAAAATAGCCGCCCGATACGGGCAGGTTTCGCGCGTAGGTTGCGGGTTTGTATGCCGCAAGCGTGTTTCCGTTGTAGTTCATAAACGGGTTTACTGCGCTTTTTTGCGTTGTTTGAGGCGCTGCGGTGAATGCGCGTGAGGCTTGTGATAAAAATGTTGATACGTTTAGCATATACACATTATGCTGCAATCCGTGCGTTCTAAAAACATACGTTTGGATGATATACGATACGACAATTTGAAAAAATGATTTTTGCATAGATAATTGGATATTATGCAAAAATATTATGATATATTGGGGGTCAAGCCAAACAGCAGCGCGGATGAGCTAAAAAACGCGTACCGAAAGCTTGCGCATAAATTCCACCCTGACGTGTGCGGGGATGAGCGGATGTTTAAGCTGGTGACAGAGGCGTATGAGGCGCTTGCGGCCGGTGCGCCGCAAGCGTCGCCTTCAAAACCGCAGACTGCAACACCGCCGCCTGTCAAACCTAAGTCCCCGGCCGATATCCACGCTGACCTTATGATAACCGCAAAAGAAGCCAAGGACGGCACATCAAGGCTGGTTAACATAGTCCAAACCAGACAGTGCCCGGAATGCCGCGATACCAAATGCAAAAAATGCAACGGCACAGGTGAAGTTATCGGGCATAAAAAAATTAATGTTAAAATCCCGCCGGGTGTCCTTGACGGCCACAAATTGCGGGTTAAAGGCGAGGGTAACCTGAACGGAGATTTGTATTTGACGGTGCATATTGAAGATGCGCTGCGGATAAAATACGACGGCGCAAATATCCGCTACCTGCTGCCGCTGGCTCCGCATCAGGCAGTGCTGGGCGCGGATGTGATTATTCCGGCCTACGATGGGCAGGTGCACCTGATTATCCCACCGATGACCAACTCCGGCCAGATTTTTACTTTTGCAGGTCAAGGGATGACGGGCAAAGACGGCAAAGGTGATTTAATTGTCACAGTGCGTATTGAAATTCCAGCGTCTTTGTCGCAAGATGAAATAAAGCTTTATAAAAAAATCGGGAGGCTGCATGAACGTAAAAATCAAAGAAGTGTTTGAATCTATCCAGGGCGAAGGGCCTTATATCGGTGCAAAACAACTGTTTATACGGTTTTGCAACTGCAACTTGAAATGCAGCTATTGCGACACGGACTTTGGCTCAGAGATAAATGAAGGCGAATTCTGTCCGCAAACCCTTGCCGCCCGCATAAGAGAGTTTGATTTGGACTTGGTCCATTCAATTTCTTTGACCGGCGGTGAGCCGCTTTTGCAGTCCGAATTTTTGAAAGAATTCCTGCCGTTGACGGGCAAAAAGATTTATTTAGAGACAAACGCGACTCTTGCGGACAAACTGTTGGAGGTAAAACCGCTGATTGATATTATTGCGGCCGACATAAAACTTCCGAGCGCAACGGATGAGCCAAACCCAATTGCGTTCCACGAAAAATTCTTTGAAAATTGCCGCGGGGTTGAAACCTTTGCCAAAATTGTGTTTAACGAAGGTATTACCGATTGCGAGATAGAAGCGTGCGCGGATTTGGGCAGAAAGTTCGGGATTTTGCTGGTGTTGCAGCCGATGATGCCGATGAACGTTACTTCGGACTTCGCTGTGGATGTCCACAACCGTCTGCTGGAAAAATATCCCAACGTGCGCCTGATTGCGCAGATGCATAAATTTCTTGATTTAAGATAGACATTAATATATAATATCGTTATGGCGGTAAAAAAAGTTTTAGAATACGGGACACCGAGCCTGCGTGAGCCTTCCAAAGAGGTCCACAAGATTTCAAAAAAAATTCAAGAGCTTATCGCGGACTTGAAAGACACTATGTATGCGAAAAACGCCGTGGGTCTTGCCGCGCCGCAAATTGGGCTAAATTACCGCGTGTTTGTTATTGACACCTCGCGCCCTGAGGAACCCTTGAACCCGATTGTTTTTGTCAACCCTAANNTATATCACGCGAGAAGGCTGTATAAGCTTTCCCGAGGTCTACACGGAAGTCAGGCGCTACCAAAAACTTATGGTCAAGGCGCTTGATAAAAACGGCAAACCGTTTGTTATTGAGGCTGACGGCGGGCTGCTCGCAAGCGTGATTCAACACGAAAACGACCACCTTGACGGGGTTTTGTTTATTGACCATTGTCAAAACAGGTTTGATGTTGATGAACAGCTGGAAAAATACGAACTTCCGCCGGTGCAGGAGGACAAATTGTTAGACGGGAACGATTGGGAGGAGTAAATGGGGATAAATAAGGGAGTAATGTGTTGGGTAGTAAATCAGGTTTGATTGACATAGTGTTTTTCGGGACGCCCGAGATTGCCGTGCCGGCGCTGGAGCATTTTCAAGCCGGCGATAAATTCAACGTGCAAGCCGTTGTCACCCAGCCCGACAGGCCCTGCGGCCGCGGCCATAGACTCACACCCTCGCCTGTTAGGCAAGTCGCGGCAGCCCATAATTTACCCGTATTTACACCAAAATCTATCCGCAAAGAACCTGAAGTTATCGCCGCTTTGCGCGAGTTGAAACCCGATTTTTTTGTCACGTTTGCGTTCGGTCAGATTTTGTCGCAAGAGGTGCTTGATATCCCAAAATTTGAGACGATAAATTTGCACGCATCGCTTTTGCCCAAATACCGCGGCGCAAACCCTATCCAGCGCGCCATAATCAACGGTGATTCAAAAACCGGTATCACAACAATGATCACTGCGCTCGGGCTTGACGAGGGCGATATTTGTCTGTGCGAAGAAATTGATATCCCTTGCGATATGACCTGTCTTGATTTGACAAAAATTATCAGCGAAAAATCGCCGCAACTGCTTGAAAAAACGCTGGTTGGACTCTACGACGGCACGCTGACCCCGACCCCGCAATGTCCGGACGGTGTTTGTATCGCCCCAAAACTTCAAAAATGCGAGTGCGAAATTGACTGGGATAAAAGCGCGTGCGAAATCCACAACCTTGTGCGCGGAGTGTGCCCGTCAGCGTTTTTTATGCACGGGGGAAAACGGATTAAGGTAACTGAAACGTGCATAATTGGTGACGAATTGGTTATAAAAACAGTCAAGCCGGAGGGCAAAGGTACAATGAGTTATCAAGACTGGCAAAGGGGGTGCAAATGAAAGGTATACGAGGCGCGATAACAGTTAACGCGAATACGCAGGATGCCATCAAATCGGCGACGTTGGAGCTTTTGAACGAGATGCTCCGGCAAAATAATATAAATGATATTTCACACGTGATTTTCACGCTGACGCACGATTTGGACGCGGCGTTTCCGGCAAAATTTGCGCGCGTTGAGCTCGGCTGGGATGATGTTGCGATGATGTGTTTTAACGAAATCAATGTCCCCGGCGCAATGCCAAAAGTTCTGCGGATACTAATCGTCGCAAACGACGTCAGCTGTCCGAAATTCGTCTACCTGAAAGGCGCACAGGCCCTGCGCAGTTAACTTCTTTTAGTTTTAAGTACATTTTTAGTGACACCCCACGCAAAACCAATCCCGGTGCCCAGCGCCACAAACTGCATTACAGGCCGTGCGTGCTTAACCTTGAGTGATTTCACAAAAGTGTCTTTTGTTAGTGGTTTGAACTGGCTCAAATCGCCGCCCACCTCTTGCTTTGTCAAAGGCAGCAAATATTTTGATGCCAAACCTATAACCCCGCCGCCCGCGGTTGATTTGACCACGTTTGACAGGTAAGCGCTATTTACATATTCATTTTTTTCGACTGCGCGTACCGCCATCTCTTTTTCTCCATTACAAATAATCGTAATTTATATTTGGATGGTGATTTGCACTTAAATATCCAAAAGGGTAAATTTACACAACTGGACTGAGTAATCAAATCTCCATCGGTATTAGGCCAGTGTATCATAAGTAGATAACGGTGTCAATCCTACTTTCGGGTACGTAAATTCAGCGCGAGCATCACCAAAACAAGCCCGAGTATTGTGAACAGGTATTGTTTTCCGGCGCCTGAACCCATAATCAAAGCAGCCAGCGCGCCCGCTAAAATAGCCGCTGATGTCAAAATCAGCACGGTGGCTTTTTGTGAGAAACCGGCTTGCAGCAGCCTGTGGTGGATATGCTCTTTGTCGGCCACAAACGGCGATGTTTTGCGCGAAATCCGCAGCAAACTCACGTATGTCAGGTCAATAATCGGGACGGCAAGAATTATTATCGGCAGTACAACAGCAAGCGTTGCCGATTGCATAATTCCCGTAATTGACATTGTAGAGAGCAAAAAGCCCGAAAACAACGCGCCCGAATCACCCATAAATATTTTTGCGGGGTTGAAATTATACGTCAAAAACGCGAGCATTGAACCGGCCAAAATAAACCCGATTAGCGAAACAATAAGGTTCCCCGGGCTCATCGCGGATGCGATTACCGCAATTGAGACCGCCCCCACCGTCACGACCGAACCTGCCAGCCCGTCAACACCGTCTATAAAATTCAACGCGTTACTTATCCCGACAACCCACATCAGCGTCAGCGGATACGACCACAATCCAAGCTCAATCCCGCCAAAAAACGGCAGCGTGTTGATTTGCACACCCAGCAGATATACAATCGTTGTTATCGCAATCTGGATGAAAAGTTTGAATTTCGCGTTCAGGTTGTAAACATCGTCCACAAGCCCGAGTAAAAACATCAGCGAGCTCCCGAGCAAAATCCCGGAAAGCAGCTTCCCGTAAGGATAATAACTTAATAAAACAAGACATAAAAAAGTCAGTATTGTGCTGGCCCAAATCGCCACCCCGCCGATACGAGAAATCGGTGTTGTGTGGATTTTGCGCGCGTTGGGCAAGTCAACCAGCCCCTCTTTTTTTGAGAACGCAATCACCAGCGGCACAAGGCAAATCCCTATCAGGTACGCCAAAACCGTACCTATGATATGCGCTTGTGTCAGTTTAATCAACATAAATCGGATACCTCTTGCAAAGTTTTAAGGCGCGCTCGCGCAGATTTTTCAGCCCCTGCTCATTGTCGGATGCAAAAACAGCGCCCGCGATAATTTTAGCCACCTCAACCATATCGTCTTCTTTAAACCCGCGGGTTGTGACAGCAGGTGTGCCAAGCCGGACACCGCTTGTGACAAACGGGCTTTGCGGATCGTTCGGTACGGTGTTTTTGTTCGCCGTAATCCCGACCTGCTCCAAAACATTCGCCATATCCTTGCCGGTCTTGCCAAATTTGCGCAAATCAAGCGTCATAAGATGGTTTTGGGTCATCCCGCCGACAATATCCATCCCTTCATCCATAAGCCCTTGTGCGAGCGCCTGTGCGTTTTTGATAACCTGCGCGGCATAGGTCTTAAACTCCGGTTGTGCCGCCTCGTGCAGCGCAATAGCTTTCGCCGCGATGATATGTTCCAGCGGTCCGCCCTGTATGCCCGGGAAAACTGCTTTGTCAACACCTGCAGCGTGTTCAGCCTTGCACATAGTTATGCCGCCGCGCGGTCCGCGAAGCGATTTGTGTGTTGTTGTCGTCACAAAATCCGCATAAGGCGCCGGGGACGGATGAACCCCTGCAGCCACAAGCCCCGCGATATGCGCGATATCAGCCATCAAGAGCGCACCGACTTCGTCCGCAATCTCTTTGAAGCGTTTAAAATCAATAATTTTTGAATAGTTACTCGCGCCGCACACGATGAGTTTGGGCTTGTGGGACAGTGCTTTTGCGCGCACATCGTCGTAATCAATCTCACCGTACTCATTCACACCGTAGCTTGCTACATCAAAGTAAAGCCCGGAGAAATTCACGGGCGACCCGTGCGTCAGGTGGCCGCCGTTTGACAAATCCATCCCCAAAACCTTATCACCGGGTTTTAGCGCATACAAAAATACCGCCATATTTGCCTGCGCGCCGCTGTGCGGCTGGACATTGGCGTGGTCAACCCCGAAGAGCGACTTTGCACGCTCTTGCGCAATCTCCTCAATAATATCAACGTGTTCGCACCCGTTGTAAAACCGCTTGTAAGGCTTGCCCTCGGCATATTTGTTGGTCAAAACGCTGCCCGAGGCCTCCATAACGGCAAGCGAGGTAATGTTTTCGCTGGCAATCAGCTCAATCGTATTTTGCTGCCGCTCAAACTCAAGTTCAATCTGCTGCGCCACCTGCGGATCAACTTTTTTAATATTTTTTATGTCCATACCCTTTACCCCTTAATCTTCTCGCCGTTGCGGCATTTGCCCTTTTTCTATCCCTTTACGTAATCAATCCCCATCTCTTTCAAAGTTTTGATGAAGTTTTCCGCGCAGAGTTTTTGAGCGTCCGGCGGTACAATCCGCAGGATTTCAACGGTTCTTGATATAACCGGATCCTTGTCATACCAGCGGTTGTTGGCATTGGCCGGTTTTACCATCGCATAAAACTTGTCAACAGTCTCTTTTGAAACCTTCTCCTCAACTTTTTGCAGGAAAATTTCAGCCTGCGCTTTTAATTCAGTCTGGTAGTTTTTCAAGAGCTCAATAACTTCGAGCAATAACGGGTCGTGGTCGTACCAACGCTTATATGTAGAACTCATTGCGTGTTTCCTCCGTTGAGAGTGTTGCATCCAACTGTCTCTCTATCTTTCCACCCAACAATTTTAACTTATTTTCAAAATTCTCGTATCCTCTATCTATATGATGGAGATTTTCTATAACAGAAACGCCCTCGCTCATCAAAGATGCGACAACCAGTGATGCGCCGGCTCTTAAGTCGCTTGCGGATAACGTTGCGGGAGTGAGTTTTTTGACACCTTTAATGATAGCATGGTTTCTGTCCTGATGGATATCTGCGCCCATCCGGCGTAATTCGGGCACCTGCATAAACCGGTTTTCATAAAGGCTCTCGGTGATAATTCCGACACCGTTTGCGGTTGAAAGCAGCACCATAGCCATTGACTGCAAGTCAGTCGGGAATCCCGGATACGGCTGGGTTACAAAGTTTATTGACTCCAAACGGTTGCGGCAGTTGACTTCCAGCGAGTTTGGTTCCAAAAGTTTAATATTCGCACCCATTTTGATTAATTTATCGTTAAAGAAGGTCAAATGCGCCGGGTGAACGTTTCTGAGTACCGCTTTACCGCGTGTTGCAACGATTGCGGTCATAAACGTACCCGCTTCGATACGGTCAGGGATGGTTGTGTACTCAATCCCGTGCAAATCCGACTCTCTGACACCGTTGATAACGATTTCGGAGGTGCCTGCGCCGCTGACATCCGCGCCCATCGTGTTCAGGAAGTTTGCCAGGTCAATAATTTCCGGCTCTTGCGCGGCGTTTTGGATACGGGTTGAGCCTTCGGCCAGAACCGCTGCAAGCATAAGGTTTTCTGTCGCACCGACAGACGGGATATCAAGATAAATATCCGCACCGACAAGCTTTGACGCCTTTGCGTGCACGTAACCGTTTTCAATTTTTATTTTAGCGCCGAGCGCCTCAAGCCCTTTTATGTGAAAATCCACGCGGCGTTCGCCGATTGCGCAGCCGCCGGGGAGCGCAACGATGGCTTCTTTACATCTGCCGACCAGCGCGCCCAAAACGATGAACGATGCGCGCATTTTGCTCACCAAATCGTATTTTGCGCTGATATTTGTGATATCTTCGGCATTGATTGTGATTGATTTTTCCTGCCTGTCGTAGCTTGTTTTTACACCCAATTGGGCGATTACGCTGAGCATAATCTCAACATCGGTTAGCGCAGGCACGTTATAAATCTTTGTGGTGGATTTTGCAAGCAGCGCAGCGGCCATAAGTTTCAGAACCGAATTTTTCGCTCCGCCTATTGATACTTCGCCTTTGAGGGGGGTACCGCCTTTTATTATAAACTTTTCTGCCAAATCCATCTCTCCATGGGCTCACATGTATATATAATATCATACTACCAAACCATTATAAAGTAAATAGGTTAAATAATGTAAACTTTGCCATCTATAAAGAGTTAACGACCCGGGCTATTTGCAAAAAAAAATCAATTATGCGATAATCGGGTTATGGTTATAAAAGAACAACTATATTCAGATGTTCCGCCGACCAAATTGCGAAACAAAGAGGAAAAATNNCACCAGCCAAAACCAGCAGGTTTTGGTTGACGATAGCGAGTTTGTTTTTCTTTAATATGCTGCAAAACAGGTTCTATGCGTTTCGTTACAGCGGTTATGAGAACTATGCCGCGTGTGATTCGGACGCGCCGACGATATTTTTTGCACCGCATTGCAATTGGTGGGACGGCACTGTTTTGTATAATATCACCCACCGGATTTGCCGAAAAGAAATCCGTATTATGATTGAAGAACTCAACAGATTCCCGCTTTTGCAGCGTGCAGGTGCGTTTTCGGTCAACAAAAAATCGGCACAAAGCGCTATGCAGGCGATAAAATATTCCATTGAGCTGCTCGGCGATTTGCGAAACATCTTGTGCCTGTTCCCGCAAGGTATCATCCGCCCGCCGCATTACAGACCGATTGAGTTTCAAACAGGGCTTGCTTATATCGCGCAAAACGCCGTGAAAAAATACGGGAAAGTTAACCTTGTTCCGCTCGCGATTGATTACGTTTTTCTGCGCGATAACAGACCGGAGGTTATTGTGAAATTCGGCAAAAATATCGCGCTGACCGACGCGAATTCTGACCGCAAAGAACTGACACGCCAATTAGAAGACGCCCTGCGCGACACTTGTGACCACCTGTCTTGTGACATTTCAACCGGCGGGATTCAAGAGTATGATATTTTGTTTAAGCAGCATTTAAAATGGTATCGGCGGATAGAGCAGCGGCTTAAAAGTATTAATCTGCCTCCTGTAGCAGACGTTTAAACTCGCTTTTTAAAAACTCTTTCCCCGGGGGCATTTGTATGAAATCCCATGGTAAGTTGTCCGTTAAATTTGGCGATCCGATGTTATATTTTTTTGCAGCCGCGTTGAAGGCGCCGAGCTTGCCGCCGTTTTTGTATACTTCAACCAAAAATTCGCCCAAATCGCTGTCCCCGCGGCTTAAAACCGACTGCCAGTAATCCCATTTCGGGCTGGAAAAACTTGTTTTGATGCCTAATTTGTGGAACTCTTTTTTAAGATAATTTATTTTATCCTCCAATTCCTTTACCTCCGCGCGATTGCACGATTGGAAGGGCGTGTGCGGTTTTGGCACAAAAGTGGAAAAACCGAAACTCACGTTGCGCATTTTTTTCGCCAGCGTGAGGAACCCTTCAATATCTTCCTGCGTTTCGCCGGGAAGCCCGAGCATCGCGTAGAATTTTATCCCGCTCAACCCGTTGTCGCGGCAGATTTGCACTGCTTGCAGAATTTGTTCGTCGGTCAAATTCTTGTTTATCCTCTTGCGCAGCCGGTCAGTCCCCGCCTCAATCGCAAGCGTGACACTCTTTTGCCCCGCGCGTGCAAGGATTTGCACAACCTCCGGCTCAATCGCGTCAACACGCAGCGAGGAGATACTCATTTTTGCGCCGCGCTTGTCAATATAGCGCAAAATATCCATAAACCTTGGGTGTGCGCTCACCTGCGCGCCCAAAAGCGCAATCTTGTCGGTGTGTTTGAGCCCAAACTCAACGGTTTTCATCAATTCATCAAACGGCGCGCAGCGCAGCGGCAGATTTATGTATGATGCGATGCAAAAAGCGCACCTGTTCGCGCATCCGCGCGACAGCTCAACTATAAAAGTGTTCGCAAAAAAGGCCTCGTCGCTCAAAATAGGGGTGTAAACACAGTGTTCAAGCCGGCTGGTAAGCTTTTTAACAGGCTTTGGATATTTCGGCACAAAAACCCCTTCCAGCTCGGATAGTGTTTTTAGCGTATTTTCTTTATCATTTACCCCCTGCCGGCATATTTCAACGATTTTTTCAATCACGTCCTCACCGTCGCCGATGATGAAAAAATCAAAAAAATCCACGTACGGCATCGGGTTTGTTGTGACAACCGGTCCGCCCGCAAACACAAGCGTGGCGCGCTCGTCAGCTTTTAGTGCAAGTTTATTTTTTTGCAGCATCTCAAATATCGTTAAAAAATCGTTGTCAAAAGTGAACGAGAACCCGACCAGATTCGGCGCATTTTTTGGCTGCCGGTCGGTGCAAAACCGCTCAAGATTTACCCCGTCCATCTCATCAATCATTTTGCAAAGCCACAGATACCCCGGTGACGAAAGCGCAAACGAATGGTTCCCCGGAAACCCCATCCAAATGTTGAAATCCCCGCCCCCGCCGGGTTTATAAAGAAGCTTTTCTCCCACGTTTTCCCCCGTTTTTGGACGCCTGTCCGGTTTTTTGCACAGGTTCAACCTTGCCGTTAATAGTCTTTAAATATAACTCATCTATCAGCACGCAAACCGTTGCCGCAAGCGCCGGTGACAAAATTACACCCCAAAAACCAAGGAATTTTTGCGCTATAAATAATGAAAGAAATATCACAAGCGGATGCACAGACATAAGTTTTCCGAACAAAACCGGCCGCACAACGTAATTTGAGATGTTCTGGATGACCAAAAACATAACAAAAATCATAACAATTTTGAATATCGTTGCCGGATATGCGGCCAGCAGGATTATCGCGAGCGTGATGACAGGCCCTAAAATCGGGATTATATCAAGCACACCGGCTATCAATCCGAGCAAAATCGGATAATCCACCTGTAAAATATACAACGCAACCACCGTCATAATCCCCACCGCAAGCATTGAAAGCAGCTGAACACGCACGTAGTTGCCAAGTCTGGTGCTTATAACCGTTGAAATATCCTGCGCGCGCAGTTTCATAACAGACGGGAAAAATTCAATAAATTTTCCTTTTATATAATTTTTATCAACCAAAATATAATAAACAATCATCAACATCGCTATGACAATCACGACAAACTGCCCGAGTCCGAGCGTAAAATCCATTGAACGGTTGAAAAACCCCTGCACAAGCCCGCCGGAAGACGATACCATTGATTGCAAATCAAGAAAATCGTAACCCATAAAATCAAAATGCGTCACATATTCACTCAGCTCGGCAAACTTTGACGGGACAAACTGCGCGAACGATTTGATTTCGCGAAACNNATCGGCGCAAACAACCCCAAAACTACAAGCGTACTGCCTGATACAGCCAGCGCAGCAGCCGGTGTACGGCCTATTTTTCGTCCTTCAAGTTTTTCAACATACGGGTCAAGCGCGCACGCGATTACGTAACCCGCGAAAAACAACAGCAATATATCCTTTAACTGCACGACCAGCGTCAAAACGATGACCGCCAAAATTAAAAACAAAAGATTTTTTCCTGTGCAAAGCTGTTTCAAATCGTTACTCCTTTAAGAAGGATTCGTAGTTACGGGCCAGAAGGTGCGTTTTAACCTGATTAATCAAGTCCAGCGCAACCCCGACCATGATGATAAGTGAAGTCGCCCCGATACCTTGCAATGTGTGGATATTTGTCGCATAGGTCGCAAGGTTAGGTACAAGCGCAATAATCCCAAGCCCCATCGCACCGATGAAAGTCGTCTTGGAAAGTATCTTGTCCAGCGCCTCTGATGTCGGTTTGCCGGGCTTAATCCCCGGGATAGACGAACCGTGTTTTTTGAGGTTTTCGGCAATATCTTTTGGCTGCATATTCGGCATAATTGACGCGTAGAAGAACGTTAACCCCACAATCAGCAAGAAATATAATATGTAATAAACAAGTCCGTCCGGGCTCAAAAACTGGTTCAGTTGAACAAAAATCATCTTCACCGCCTCGGATTTAAAGGTTGCGTGTTCAAGAACGCTGAAAATAGTTGACGGGAACAGCAAAATCGCAACCGCAAAGATAATCGGCATAACCCCGCCCGGATTGAGTTTGAACGGGATATAAGAATTCATCCCGCCGTAAATTTTGTTGCCCACCTGACGTTTCGGGTTAACGATAATGACCTTTCTGACTGCCTCTTGCATAACAACAATCGTAATCATTGTTATAAAATATATAACCAACAGCGCCGCCAAACCAAACTGCAGCGCGCCGTTGTGCGCGACCATCTGCGCGGTTTTGTCCGCATAAACAGGGATCCCTGACAGGATACCCGTGAAAATTATAAGCGATGCGCCGTTGCCGATACCTTTTTCGGTTATCAATTCAGAAATCCACATAACAAGCACCGCCCCTGCCGTCAAAACAGCAATTGAGCTTATAAAAAACACACCCATATTCACGCCCGGCAAAATCGCCTGCGGCAAACTTTTCATAAAAGTCATAAACACAATTGATTGGAATACCGCGAGCACAACCGTGAAAACCCGCGTATATTGCGACAATTTCCGTCTGCCGGCCTCGCCTTCTTCTTTTTGAAGTTTTTCAAGATGCGGGATGACAACCGAAATCAGCTGCATAATAATTGACGCCGTGATAAACGGTCCGATACCGAGCGCAAAAATGGACACCTTGCCGAGCGCACCGCCCGAGAACAAATCCAAAAACCCGATAATGTTGTTGCCGGCCGCGATGTTTGCGAAAATCTCGTTGTTAATCCCGAACAACGGCAGCTGAACCCCGAGTCTGAACGCGCAAAGCATCAGAAACGTGAATATAAGTTTTTGTTTTAACCCGGAGGCCTGCCACATTGACGACAAATCAGCTGCGGTCGGCACTCTCATTTTTGGTGCGTTTGCCATTTTTTATCCCTCTGCGCTGGTTGTTGGTGCCACCTTGCGGTGCTGCCGGCGCGCTTATTTACCTAGTTAATCTTACCGCCTGCCGCTTCAATTTTTGCTTTCGCCGACGGGCTTACATAAGCTGCCGTAATTGTTACAGCACTTTTAATTTCGCCGTTGCCAAGTATTCTCAAAACATCGGCTGACGGGTGCGCTTTGCCTGCCTCTTTCAACGCCGCAAGCGAAATTTCTTTCATTTTTAACGCATCAATTCTGCCAACGTTAAGCTCAGCGGCTTTCAGCGCGTTTGGCGGCTGGAACCCTTTTAGCTTAGGCATTTGTCTGTAACCGGGCATTTGTCCGCCTTCAAACCCTCTTTTTGCGGAGCGGCCGGAACGCTGGCCTTCACCGTTGTGACCGCGGCAAGATGTCTTACCCATACCTGATGAGCGGCCTCTGCCTTTGCGTTTGATTCTGTGTGTTGCGCCGTCTGCCGGCTTCAAGTCTTCTAATGTTATTGCCATTTACGCCTCCACGATTTCTAATAAGTGTGAAACTTTGTTTATCATACCAAGAATAGTCGGGCTGTTGTAGTGCTCAACTATCTGATTTTTTTTGCTCAGTCCTAAACCCGCAACAACACGGCGCTGTCTTTCTGACGAGCCGATAAGGCTTTTTACGAGCTTGATTTTTATCTGTTTGTTTGCTGTTTTTGCCATTGTTTTCTACCTTTCGTGTCATCGCGCACTGGATGCGCGATATTTGTTAATTCAATAATTCTTTCATTGTAAGTCCGCGTTTTTTCGCGACATCGCCAAACGGTGTCAGGCTTTTTAACGCGTTAAGCGTTGCATTAGCCGCGTTCAACGGTGATTTTGAACCCAGTGATTTAGCAAGAATGTTTTCCACCCCTGCAAGTTCAAGCACCAAACGAACCGCGCCGCCCGCGATAATCCCTGTACCTTGCGATGCAGGTCTTAACATAACCGAACCTGCGCCTGAACGGCCTGTAATCGGGTGCGGTATAGTTGTTTTAAAAATAGGCACTGTAATCAGGTTTTTGCGCCCGTCGGCAATCGCTTTTTGGATAGCGATGATAACTTCTGCGGCCTTGGCACATCCCATGCCGACCTGACCTTTTTTGTTACCGACGATTACGATTGCGCGGAAACTCAGTTTTTTACCGCCTTTTACAACCTTTGTAACCCGTCGGATCTGCACAACGCGTTCAATCCATTCTGATACGGGTTTTTCTTCGTCGCGCTGTTTTCTTGGTCCGCGATCGCGTCTGCCGCGTTTGTCCGCCGGCAAAACTTCAACCACTTCCTCTGTTACATCTTCAACAATTTCTTGCGCAGCGTCAAGTTCGTCGTTGATTTCTTCCGCAACCTCCGGTGTTACCGGGGTTTCCGGTTTGACTTCGGCGATAGTTTCTTCCGCCTCGTGCGCTAGTTCTTCCTGTTTTTTTTCGTCTGTCATTTTATACCTTTCGTTAGTTCAAATACACAAAAAATTAAGCCATTTCTGACTGAGCTGTATTCGAAGTAAATTTTCTGACAAGATTATCGTACCACAACAAAAACTGATGTCAACAGGTCAAAATATTATCAAGCATCTTGACCATCGTGTTGTGAAGGCGCTCGCACATTTCTTTGCTGCTTGCCTCAAAGCGCAGTGTAAACACAGGCTCTGTGTTGCTTTGGCGAATCAGCGCAAACCCGTTTTCGTTGTCGCCCCTAAATATAATCCGCATCCCGTCGAGCGTGATGATTTCTTTTATCGGTGTGCCAAAAACCATCGGGTCGGCCTCAACCTGCGCCTTGAATTTTTCAAAAACCTCTTTTTTGCGCTCGTTTGGGCACGGGTGGCGAAGCTCGGATGAGCAGGATTTGCCCTCGTATTTGGCCAGTAAATCTTGCACCTTGAAGTTTGCGTTTGCCGCCTTATGTTTTGCGACGATTTCAATCACGCGGCAGCCCGCGTAAACCGCGTCGTCAAACCCGTAATACCTGTCCTTAAAGAACGTATGGCCGCTCATCTCGCCGCCAAAAATCGCGTTGGTTTCCTTCATCGCGGATTTTATGTAACCGTGGCCGGTCTTTGCCATCACGGCTTTTCCGCCTGCCGCGTCAATCTCGTCAAAAACCATCTGCGAACATTTAACCTCGCACACAGCGGTCGGTTTGTCCATTTCAAGCGCATAGATAAGCAGCAGCATATCGCCGGGGATGGGGTTTCCGGCTGCATCTACGACCCCGATGCGGTCTGTGTCGCCGTCAAATGCGATACCAAGGTCGGCTTTTTCGTCTACAACGGCCTTTTGCAGCGCGGCAAGTGTTGACAAATCACTCGGATTCGGGTGGTGGTTCGGGAACCGGCCGTCGGGTTCTGAGAACAGCTCCACAACCTCGCAGCCAATCGCGCGGTAGACATCGGGCCCAATCACACCGCCGGTGGCGTTTGCGCTGTCAACAACGACCTTTACGCCCTTGCCCGCATCGCCAAATTGTTCTTTCATCGCTTTTAAATAATCCGGTAAGATGTTGTAGTCTTTTGTTGTGCCGCGATAGTCGGCCGCGGCGCCGTTATCGTTGAATGTAAACTCTTTTACCTCTTTGATTTGCGCCTCGTTCAAAGTCGTTTTGTTATAAGTCATCTTCATCCCGTTGTACTCGGACGGGTTGTGGCTTGCAGTGATTATGGCGGCGGCAATGATGTCCTCGCCGGGGATTCCTGCGGCCTCGGAATAATAACCAATCGGTGTGGGCGCCAAACCAAGATTAATCACGCTTGCGCCGGTCGAGGTGATACCTTCGTTAAGCGCATCACGCAGCGAGGGCGAGTGTGTGCGCGCATCAATCGTGACTGTTATTGCCATCTGCTCGGGCTTTTTACCTGAATTTACCCTCAGCCAAGCCACAAACCCGCGGCCTGTGTGATAAAACAGCTCCTCTGTTATATCGTCCCCGTAAATCCCTCTGATATCATTCTTCCCAAACGCATGCTCATATTTTTTCATATTATAATATTATCATGAAAAAAATTGACCAGGCAGGATTAATTTTTATATTACCGGCGCTTGCAGGGACGGTTGTGTTTATATTAATCCCTGTTATCGCCTCGTTTGGGTTGAGTTTTGCAAAATGGGATTTGCTAAACCCTGTGCAATTTGCGGGGTTGGCCAACTACCGCGAAATCTTCACCGAACCCTTGTTTTTCAAAATTTTGTTGAACACGGTTGTGTTCGCGGCTGCGACCTCTGTTTTTGCGGTCATTATCCCGCTTGTTTTGGCTGCCATTTTAAACTCAAAAATTCGCGGTTCGGAGTTTTACAAAACGGCGTATTTTCTGCCGTTTATCACGCCGATGGTTGTGGTTGCAATTGTTTGGGAGTGGCTGCTGGAAGGCGTCCATTGGATTTACAGCACGGATTGGGCGATGCCGGCGCTGATAATGATTTCCGTGTGGAAACTCATCGGCTACAACATGGTGATTTTTCTGGCGTCGTTGTCCGCGATAAGCAATTCAATGTTTGAGGCGGCAAAAATTGACGGTGCAAACGCGTGGCAGACATTCAAGAACGTAACCGTGCCGCTGCTGTCGCCCGCGATATTTTTTGTTGTCATAATTACGGCGATTTCGTCGTTTCAAGTGTTTGATTTGATTTATTTAATCACGCAGGGCGGGCCGCAGGACAGCACGAACGTCTTGGTCTATGCGATTTACAAAAACGCATTTGAGTACTTCAACATCGGCAAGGCAAGCGCAATCGCATATGTTTTGTTTAGCATAATCCTTGTCCTGACACTAATCCAATGGAGCCTGCGTAAGAAAATTGTCTATAATGAGGATTGAACTCATTTGGGTAAAGTCCATGTCATGGGTGCAGGCTCAGCCTGCAAAGTACTCGTTAAAAATCTTCATGCTGCAATATTTGCCGCACATTGTGCACGGTTCGCCGACATTTACGCCCTCAAACACGCATTTGTCAAGCGCGTGGCGGCGCTGGACTTCCCAGTCAAGATTTTTACGCGCCTCGGACATAAGTCTGTCACGTTCAATCGCCGCTGCGTTGCCGCGCGCAACGTCCGCCGCGTGGGCAGCGATTTTGCTTGCAATGATGCCCTCGCGCACCTGTTTTACATCCGGCAATCCCAAATGCTCCGCCGGCGTCACATAGCACAAGAAATCCGCGCCGTGATATGCTGCCAAAGTCCCGCCAATCGCGCTTGTGATGTGGTCATAACCGGGTGCAATATCTGTCACCAGCGGCCCTAAAACATAAAGCGGCGCGTAATCGGTCAAAACCTTTATGGTTTCAATCATCGCCGGAATCTTGTTTAGCGGCACGTGCCCCGGGCCTTCAACCATCGCCTGAACCCCGAAATCGCGTGCGCGCTTGACAAGTTCACCCAGAACAAGTGTTTCTGCAACCTGTGCTCTGTCGCCCGCATCCGCGCCGCAGCCCGGCCGCAAACCGTCACCCAGCGACAACGTGCAGTCGTATTCGCGTGCGATTTCAAGCAGCTCATCATAATATTCATAAAGCGGGTTTTCGCGCCCGGTTGCCTTGATTTGGCACGCGAGCATTGAGCCGCCGCGCGACACGATATCCGTTACTCGCCCTTGTTTTTCAAGCTGATCAACGACAAATTTCGTCACCCCGCAATGCACCGTGATAAAATCCACGCCGTCTTTGCACTGTTTTTCAATATCAGAAAACAGTTTCTCTTTTGAGAGCCTGCCCAAATCTCCAAACTCGTCCAGCGCCTCTTTTCCGGCCTGATACATAGGTACGGTGCCAAGCGGCAGCCCTGTCGCGGCAAGGATTTGCCCGCGCGTACCGTCAATATCCTCGCCCGTTGACAAATCCATCAATACATCGCACCCTGTGGCCTCAATGATTTTCACTTTATCAAGCTCGGTCTCAAGATTGGAGCGCTCCATAGAAGTTCCTATATTCGCGTTAATCTTTACGGTCAACCCTTCGCCGACACCTGTCGGGACAACGTTTTTGCGCCGGTTGTTTTTCAAGATTACAACGCGGCCCGCCGCAACTTTTTCACGCAAAAATTCAACCGCCACGCCCTCTTTTTTTGCAATGGCCTCCATCTCAACGGTGATTTTGCCCCTCTTCGCCTCAATAATTTGTGTTGTCATGACTTAATTCTAACACGAAATTAAAGTTTCGGTATGTCATGGCCGTTAATAAAATCACAAGAGGAGTGTGTAATGTTTGAAACAGACGTGATAGTTGATTTGACAACTGATGAACTTGATGAGTACGCGCAGTTTATGAAGGAAGTTATTTTAAAAACATCCGGTACAAATTAACGACCTGTGCAATGTAAATATTTGTCATTGACTGTATATTACAAGCATGATGAAACTTGTAATCCTGGGCGCTGTTGCAGCAGGTGCTAAGGCCGCCGCAAAGGCCCGCAGACTCAGGCCCGATGCGCAGATAGATATCTATACCGACGACACCCACGTGTCCTACTCGTCGTGCGGTTTGCCGTATTATATCCAGGGGAATTTCTCCGACTACGAGACGCTGCTTGTGCGTTCTCCCGAAAAGTTTGAGTCCGACGGGATTCACGTGCATTTGCAGCACCGCGCAACAAAAATTATCCCCGAAAGCAAGCAGGTCTTGATTTCAAGCAGCGAAAAATCAACGCTTGTTGATTATGACAAATTGATTATTACAACCGGCGCGCGCGCGTTCATACCGCCGATTCCGAATATTAACCTTAAAAACATCTTCACGCTGCGCAAAATTGAGGACGGTATCTCAATCCGCGAAAAATTGGAACAGTCAAAACGTGCGGTTATCGTGGGCGGCAGCTATATTGGGGTTGAACTTTTGGAAAGCTTTACGCGCCAGGATATATACACAACGATGATTGAAAAAGCGCCGTATATTATGCCGATGTTTGATCCGGATATTTCGCAAATTATAAAAGATCAGCTGATGAGCACAGCGGACGAAAAATTTGAAATCCTCACAGACGAAACGATTTTGGAGTTCACCGGGGACGCTGACGGCGTGCATATGGTACGGACACTAACGCGTGATATTCCGGTGGATTTTGTTGTGTTGTGCACAGGTGCGGTTCCAAATGTTGAAATCGCGCGCGATGCCGGGATTAAACTTGGTGAGACAGGCGCAATTCAGGTCAATGACAGGATGGAGACCAATATCACCGACATATATGCCGCAGGCGATTGTATTGAAACGCATTTTGTTATGACAAACACCAAAATCTGGACCCCGCTGGGTTCTGTGGCAAACAAGGAAGGCCGGTGCGCGGCGATGAACGCGTGCGGCTTCTATGACACATTCCCGGGTGTTTTGGGGTCTGCTGTCACCAGATGTCTTGATTTGACGATGTCTAAAACGGGGTTGACCGAGCGCGATGCACTCGCTGCAGGGTTTAACGCTATAAGTGCTACTGTAAATAAAAACGATAAGGTGGGGTATATGCCGGATACAAGAAATATTACTTTGAAAGTTGTTGCCGACAGCGAAACAGGGCTTTTGCTCGGCGCGCAAGGCATTGGGACGGGCGATGCGGACAAGCGGATAAATGTGCTTGCCTCGGCGCTGCTGGGTAAGCTCACGATTGCCGATTTCATTGACCACGATTTGACTTACGCACCGCCGTTTTCGCCGACAATTGACCCGCTGCTTAACGCCGCGCAGATGTTAGAGGGCAAAATGAGTAATACGCAAAGGGTTTAAACGTCAAGATCGGTGCCGATTTAGGCTGTGATTTGGCGGATATATTTTGCAGCGCCGACACCCATGGAAAAACAGCCGGGCTGGATGCGCAGCGCGCCATGAGAGAGAAAATCCGCGCTCAAACAGCGTCCTGCAACGAATAAATTGTCAACGTCCGCTGACATCAACGCTTCAACCGGCAGCTGGTACTCGCCGGTGTGCTCCAGCGTGGATTTGCCCTTCTCGCTGCTGTGGACATCAACGGGGTAGTTTGAGAGTAGCACCGGGTTGTCAAACTTTTTGCCGTTTCTAAGGTCGTCAATTGTGTAGATATATTTTCCTATGATTCGGCGCGAAACCCGCACCCCAAGCTCGTCTGCGATATTTGAGATAAACGCGTTTTCAAACCCCGGCAGATATTCTTTGCAAAAGTTTGACAGGCGCAAAAGGCTTTCGCGCAGCTGCATTAAGCCCGGCTCGGCCTGCCGCGGGCAGTTAAACGCAACGGTACCTGGCATTCCGGCGACGGTGAAGATCTGAAAATAGTTCCTGTCAGTGTCTTTGAGTATGTTCTTTGCCACGGCATCGTCAAACAAGGGGGTCAAAGCCCAGTCCCTGTCCCACGTGCAGGCCGTAGATAGATGCTCACCCTCCACGGTTGTGGCCTCACGGTCCGGGTCAAAGTCTAAAAGCCAGCGGCCAAAGGTGTCAACGTCAATGCCTGACATGATAAAGCGCAGACTGACGGGTTGGCGCTCGTCAGGTGTGTCCAAAAATCGCGCGCCGCAAAGTTTTCCAACAGAACAATTTCCTGTCGCGTCAATTGCATATGTCGCGGCGATAGGTACCGATAACGCATCACAGCTATTTTGTATCTGGTCGTTAGATACTGATAATATTATACGGCTTATTTTACGATTTTCAAGTTCAACCTTCTGACATTCGGCCTCAAATTTTACCTCAACTCCGGCCTCGCACATCAATCTGTCGAGCGCAATCTTCAAAAGTTCGGGATTAAACCAGCCCCTGTTACCTTGATATGTTATTTGCCCGCCCAGTTCTTGCATTTTGGCTGTCAGCGCGTCAAAAAATTCGGTATTGATTTGGTTTTCGCCGCCTTGCATCGCCGGAATCACAAGCCCCGAGGTCATTTGCCCGCCAAGATGGATACGTTTTTCAACGAGCAGCACCTTCAACCCCAGTTTGCCCGCCATCCACGCTGCCGCGCACCCTGCTGTCCCGCCGCCGATTACCGCTACATCGTACATGATTTATCCCCCGTTTATATCTATTTTAGCATAAAATCAAGGTTCAACTTTTACTTTATAGCCTATAATTTTCGCAATAGCTTGAATTTCTTTAAACGTAAGCGAATCCCGGTCAAGCTTGCCGTAAATGCTGCCGCGGGAGTATTTTTTACCGAGCAGTTCAGTCATTTTCTGCGCTAACTTTGCTATTGGCATCTTATTTAAAACCAAAAGGGATTTTATGTAACTTTTGTTATCCATAACATCAGTATATAGAATTTTGACAAATTTTTCCAAGTGGTATAAAATATGTCATGTGTTTAAGACATATTATTTACAAACAAGACAAAAAGTTGTATAACTTAATAATTGAGGAGGAAAATATGAGAAGAGCTTTTACTTTGGCGGAGGTTTTGATAACGCTGGGGATTTTGGGGGTTGTGGCGGCGCTGACTATGCCGTCGCTGGTGGGAAATTATAAGAAAAGCGTGCTTGAAACGCGGATTAAGAAGTTTTATTCCGTGATAAATCAGGCTGTGAATGCAAATATCGCCGAGAACAGTGTTGTGGACGTAACAATGCTTACGACAGCCTATGACCCCTATGTGATTGAAGAGTTTTTCAACGTAAACTACAAACCTTATATGCGCACAGTCGCGGTTAAAAAACTGACAAAAGGTCTTGCGGTAGCGCTCGCTGACGGCTCAGGTATGTATTTTGTTAAAACTTCAGCAGAGGCAGTTAATTACAAAACAACCGGTTGCACATATATATTATGGTGCGTAGATTATAAAAAATGTGAAAAACTGGATGAATCACAGACGGTTCCCCTGAACTTAGCGGTTGATGGTAAGGATAGTTTTTTATTTTGGACCAACGGTCAAAACGAATTGGCGTTTGCCAAAAATCAAGACAGAGACCTTTTACTATCATCTTGCGGCGGCAGCGAAAAGCATATGTGCTCCGCGCTGCTTATGTACGATGGCTGGAAGGTCAAAGACGACTACCCCGTGAAGTTTTAATATAACGCGAGGTGCTCATCAAATCGCTGTTTTCGCGCTCGGTTTCGTGAGCGGCGATTATCGCCTCGTTTTGGAGCGTTAAATTTTCGTCGCGGTACATGACACCCGCACGCGTTTTTAAAAGCCCTAAATCGTATTCTGACAGGGGCATTTTTATTAACCCGGGATTTTTCGCGGCAATCGTACCGGATTTTCCGTTGACCCCTGTTTTGCCCACATAAAACCCCGCGTGCAAGAGCGAGTTTCGCACCGGCGCCGCAACAGAATAAGTTAGGAGCATCCCGTTGTCAGCCATCCGGTCATAAAGCAGCCGGAAAAAATCCAGGCTCCACAAACAAGGACACTTTGACGGCGTAAACGCATCCAAAAACACGTAATCATACGGCCCGTCCAGCGTTTGGACGGCCTTGCGAGCATCGTCAACATACAAGCTCATGGTAATATTGTTATTTTTAAGGCGTTTCATGGCGTTTTTATAACTTTTAGATATATGCCGATAATATATATTATGTAAAAAAGCATTTAAACACAAATTAACCATATATTTATCCAAAAAAGGAGCGTAATCTTTCAAAAGCGGGGCGGTATCGCGGCCGGGCTGCAATAAGTGATATAAAATCATGTTCACCATTTTGTCCGCGGCAAAAAACGGCGACAGCTGCGCCAAATTCTTATCCGTATCAATTGCGTCAATGTGGATATTTTTGCAGCCGGACGTCCGCTCCAAAAATGCCTTCGTATTATAGCCGATTCCGTAGCAAATATCCAAAAGTTTCAAGTTATCGGCCGGAACAACGTGGGCGGCAAATTTTTGACGTGCCTCGGTGAGCGCACCGGATCGTGCGTGGTAGATATCATCGGCCTCCGGGCTAAAAAGCCCGACTGAACCGTCTTTTGTACGGTGCATTTGATACATGTTATTTATTATATCACGAGGCCAGATGCTGAACCAAGTTCGGCATGACGTGTTTTATTTATTCTTTTAGGGTATAATATTGGCATGAAAGTTAGCGTAAAAGTGCCGGCAACGGCTGCGAATATTGGGCCGGGGTTTGATTGTATGGGGCTTGCCTTGCCGATTTATAACACAATTACTGTTGAGGAGTCGGTTTCACCCGGTTCCGGGGTTGAAATCAACGTGGTATCAGAGGATTTGGAGGACTTGTCTTATGAGGAAATCCCGCAGGACAAGAGCAATATCATCTACCGCGCGATTGAGGTGCTGTACAACTCTGTGGGGCAGACGCCGGACGATTTAAAGATTACGGTCAGCACGAATATCCCGCTGACACGCGGTTTGGGCAGCAGCTCATCTGTTATTGTGGGCGGTTTGATGGCGGCAAACGAGCTTTTGGGCCGGCCGGCAGACGAGGCCGCGCTGCTTTCTATCGCAACAGAAATTGAAGGCCATCCTGATAACGTTGTGCCGGCAATCCTTGGCGGGCTTGTCATCGCGTCACAAGAGGACGATGGCAGTATCGCGTATTCAAAGCTTGATTGGCCGGACGACTGGAAAATAACGGTTTGCGTGCCGGATTTTACGCTCTCAACGAGTATTGCGCGCTCTGTGCTGCCAAAGGAGGTGCCGCTGGCTGATGCGATATACAATGTGCAGCGTGCGGGGCTGTTTATTGAGGCGGTTAACAAGCATAACCCGGACCTGATGAAGATTGCCTTAAAAGACAGGCTGCATCAGCCGTACCGGATGAAATTGGTGCCGGGGCTGCAAGAGATTATGGACGCGTTAAAACATGAGGAAAATGTCCTGGGGTGCGTGTTGAGCGGCGCAGGGCCTTCGGTGCTTGTGTTTTCGCACCGGAACGGGTTGGACAAGATAAAATGTATTGTCCACGATACGTGGGACTGTGTAAATGTAAAATCTGATATAAAGACCTTGCCTATTGAAAAAAATGGTGCTATAATACTTAATAGGACAGATTAGGGAGGAAAAACAATGGACGCAATACTGGATAGCATGGTAAACAACATGGCAGCTTATCAATCAACGGTGTTTTTGGTTGCCGCTGTGATGCTTTTTGTGGGGATTAAGTTAAGAAACAAAGTTTCCTCATAGTTCAAAAAAAAACTCCCCGAAGGGAGTTTTTTTGTTATTAACCTTGGCCGTAGTTGTAGTTTGATGCCATGTCTTTGGCGCCTGCTTGCTCTTGTTTCTTTTGAGCCTCGTATTCTGCCTGTGCAATCGCGTAACGTGATTCAAGATTGTCTTTTTCAGCTTGAAGGTCTGCTTCCAGATCGTTGAGCGGTTCAAGAAGCATCTCGCGCTGTGTTTCAAAGTAGTCTTGGATTTGAGCCTGAATCATTTGCTGCTGCATCGCCGCGTTAGCCTGTTCGTTCTGCATATTTGATTGGAACATAGTCAGTGCAGCTTGTGCTTCGGTATTAGCTGAGTTTATTCTGGATTGTGCTGACTCCGAAGCTTCTTTCATATCTTTTATTGCTTCTTCGTTATACTGGTCTATATATTTTTGCGGATCCATTCCAAGTGATTTCTTGACTTTTTCCATCATTTTATTGTAATCTGCCAGTGCTGCAGTATCCTCAGCTGACGGCTGCTTAAGATCAGCATACATTTTAGCCATTTGATAGTTACTATACTTATCAACTGCCTTTTGATCAAAATCGTTTATGCTCGGCTTAATCATCGCCTGCATTGACGACGTGTTCATATTCATGAACTGTTTCTGCATCATCATCTGGCCGCGCAATGCGTTTTCCATACTACGCTGCTGAGATTTAAACATTTTGTCCATTTGGGCGATTTGCTTGGTCACCCGGCGCAAGTCGGATTGAACCCGCATCTGCTGACGCTGGAGGTCGCGGCATAACTGCCCCGCCATCAATTTTCCATATGCTCCTAATATGAATGCCATATTATCGTCCTCGTTTCATGTCCTCGTACTCATGTAAAGTATTTTTATTTCAATTAATTGCCTTTTTGGCTCCGCAGACGTTTACATTTGTTTACAATTGCCCCGAAACCCTTTATGTGGTAAGATACATGTATATAATATATAATAGGTGAATAAATGGATGAACTAACATATTTAAAAATTATGGGTTATGTGCCGACGGTAATTGAGTCCGGCTCGCGCGGTGAGAAATCGTTTGATATCTTCTCGCGACTGCTGCGGGAGCGGATTATATTTTTGGGTGACGAGATTGATGATGCGATGGCAAACTCAATTGTTGCACAATTACTATTATTAGAACATGACAACCCGGAAAAAGATATTATGATGTACATAAACAGCCCCGGCGGCGTGATAACAGCCGGTTTGGCTATATATGACACAATGCAGCATATCCGGCCGGAGGTTTCCACAATCTGCCTTGGCGAGGCCGCATCAATGGGCGCGTTCTTGCTCTCTGCGGGCGCAAAAGGTAAAAGAATGGCGCTGCCGGGTGCGCGGATTATGATTCACCAGCCGCTTGGCGGTGCGCGCGGTCAGGCAACCGATATTGAAATCGAGGCCAAAGAAATTATGCGCATGAAAAACATGCTTAACCAAATACTCGCGGACAATTGCGGCCAGCCGGTTGATAAAGTTAAAGAAGATACTGAACGCGATTATTATATGTCAGCGGCAGAAGCGGCTGAATACGGGCTTATTGACAAGGTTGTAGAGCGCACACAACACGGCGAAGTTAACAATTCTTAACAATTATTTGTCCGAAAACGCAATTTTTTTCAAACCAAATACTTTATATCAGTGTAGGTTATAGGTTAGGTTACATTAAGTTATATAGGTAGGTGGTTATGGGTTTCCTGATGTTCACTGCACGGCTGCAAGCTCTGCACAACGATCAAAATTACAAAGAAGCGCGTTTGATGACGCTGACGCAAAAGATTTCGGATCTTCAGCGCTATGCGGCAAACATAGCGGACGGCGGAATCAGCGCAACAGAGATTTCCGATATTCCGGGAAGTCTGTTTGGACGGCAGATAGCGTTCCTCAACAGTTCAACGCAGCAGTCAATCTGGACGACGAATCAAAGGTATGCGACCACTCCGATGATGGAGATGATGGTTCACCAGCAGACAGCGCAAGCGGTTCAAAGCGGTATAATTAAAGCCGAATACCAGCAATGGTTCGCGCAGCAATACCGGAACTCTATGCTGGATAATATGTACAAAGAAGAGCGTCAAAGACTGGCAAAAGAGGAAGGAAGACGCCTCAACGACCAAGAAAAACTGTTTACACAGGAAAAAATAACGATAGAAACGCAGTTGAAACAGATTGCACAAGAAATTGAATCGGTCAAATCAGGTCAAGATGCCGCACTCAAGCGTTTGGCACCTAATTACGTGGCCGGTCAAGGCTGATAAAAATTATAACCAACCACCAACAACCGCTAAAAAGCTCCGCAAGGGGCTTTTTCAGCATGCGCCTGCTATTTCATGTCATCCCTAACTTGTTTCGGGATCTTGCGCTTGATGCGTTCGCGACAAGATGCTGAAATAAATTCAGCATGACACAATATAATCAACGGGAACATCGTGCGGTTCAACCGGCAGTGTGTCGGTGAGCAATTCCGGCGGCAAAAGCACAACAGAGGGGCAAAAGGAGCAAAATGGCGCAGCGGCAAGGAATCTGTCGTAATACCCGCCGCCATAACCAAGCCTGTTACGGTTTTTGTCTGCCATGAGCGCGGGTACGATTATCAGGTCTAATTTGGCGCGTATGTTATCAGTATCTATCGCGGCGATATTAGAAATTTTTACAGGTTCCATAACACCGAATTCTGATTCTGCCAGCTCGCAGGGATACGGGCAAGGGCAAAGCAACTCGCCTTCAACACGCGGCAGATAAAACTGTTTATCATCATCCAACAGCTCGCGCAAGTCCACTTCACCGTGCTTCGGGTAGAAAATCATCACGTGCCGTGCGGCCTTATAGTAGTCTTGCTGCCGCAGCTTGGCGCACAACAGGCGGCTTTGCGCTGCCATATCCAGCCCGGCACGGATTTGTTTAGCCTTTTGGCGCAGTTTCGCTTTGGTTTCCATTGTGGTATTATACCATGGGAGGCGCCAAATGAGCGAACTATTTAACCCCAACTGGGCAGAACACGGATATATACAGGTTTACACGGGCAACGGCAAGGGCAAAACCACGGCGTCACTTGGACTTGCGATGCGCGCTCTTGGCCGCAACTGGAAGGTTCTTATCGTTATGTTCACCAAAGGCGGCCACGATTACGGTGAGCTCAATTCGTTTTGTAACCTGTCGCCCAAAATCGCCCGTAACCTTACTATCAAGCAGGCCGGGCTTGACCGGATTGTCTACGCCGCAAACAAAAACCCCGATGACGTCAAGGTGATTCAAGAAGGCTGGCAGCTGGCCAAAAAAGCCATCCAAAACGACGAATACAACCTTATTATACTTGATGAGGCCAATATTGCGATAGATTTGGGGCTGATTGATGTTGATGATGTGGTGGACACGCTTCAAGCCAAGCCCGAGGAGATGGAAATCGTGCTCACAGGCCGCAATGCGCACCCGAAAATTATCCAAATCGCGCACCTTGTGTCAAAAATTGAACCCGTCAAACACTACTGGGACACAGGCGTTATTGCGCGCAAAGGGATTGAGTATTAACAGGCGGCAAACGAACAATAGCCCCTATCCACCCCTATTTACCCTTACTCTATTATAATACGTGCGGGGTAGTTGTTTTTAAGCAGTTCATCAACGAGCTGCTTGGCGTTCTCGCGTGTGGAGAACGAGCCGACCTGAATTGTGTAGACTCCGTTGATATTACGGACAAACGGGGTCATGTTTATGCCGGAGTCCGATATGATACTCTTTGCCATTTGCGCCTGTTCTTCGCTTGAATAGCGGCCGACAATGACTTTCGCTCTCTCGTTTGGCCCGAGCTCGTAAACTTTCTTGGCCTCGGTCGGCTCCTCTTTTTTAGGCAGGGTCAGCGCCTCTTGTTCTTTTTTGAGTTTTTCTTCTTGAAGTTTTTTCTCTTCTTCCTTGCGTTTTTCTATCTCTTGCTTTGTTTCAAGCAATTTTGGCTCGCTTTTTTTGGTCTCGGAAGGGATTTTTACGGGTTCTTCAAGCGCGTAGTCAAAAATATCCTCTTCGCGCGATTGGTCGGCTGCTTGAAGGTTTTTGAGCCTGTCGTCAATCTCGGCTTCGGGTTCTTCGGTAGCGGCGGAGTCTTCAAACCGGTTCATGTTGTTGATGCTGACATCAACGTCCGGCGAAAGGTGCTTTGCAACGGCCAAAAACAGCAGCAGCATAATAAAAAACGCCGAGACAAACACGACCAATGACTCGTCGTTTTTCTTTTTACGCGGCCGTTTTTTGTATTCTTCGTAGCTTATGCGCTCTTGTTTAACCATTGGGCCCCCTGACCTTTGTCGTTGCCATCATTATATCACATAACTCGTTTGTGTAGCAATCCATAACATCTTTTGCAAGCTCGTTTGCGTCCGCACCGAGCTCGTTCAGGCCGATTGCCGCGACTGGCACGCCTTGCGCGTCAATATTGATTCCTGTGTGGATTAAAACGGATGTGGGCGATTTTGTCGCGATGGAAACGGTTAACTTTTTGCTGTCAATAAAAATATCGTCCCCGCGGCGCTCACAGCGGATATTTTGGCGTTCAAGAGCCTCTTTAATCGTTGTAATCAGCAGCCGCTGGCGCAAAACGCCTTCCGGCAGCCCGATATTAAACTGCTCGGTTATAAAATGCAGCATGGACTTTGAATAAATCGGCTCGTTGTTGATAACATCTTCTATATCAACCATTTCAGTCAGTTTGACGTCGCACTCGCCGGTGAACGCAACGATTGCGTCACCCTGGATTTTGAAATTCCTGTAAATCCAGTGGGGTGCAAGCTGCCGGCCGTCGTATTTTATTTTTTCATCAATGGATTTTTGGTGCATGATTCACATTTTCCGCATTGGGTTTGGCCGCCTTCGTAACAGCTCCAGGTAAGTTCAAGTGGCATACCCGCCGCAAGTTCAACTATATCATTTTTGGTGCAATTTATCAAGGGCGCAACAATCTGTGGTTTGGCGAGCGTGGAGTATTCAAACGCGGCGGCGGTGCGTTTGACAAACTCCGCAGAATTATCGGGAAAATCGGCGGCCTCTTGGGCGTTTGCACCGATAATGATGTGTGTAAACCCTTGAGCGTCGGCAAAACTTGCCGCAATGTTCAAGAAAAGGCCGTTGCGGTTGGGCACCCAAACCCTTGCGGGGTCAGTGATTTCGGCAAGCCAAGTCAGCGTTACTATTTTGTGTTCAACACCAAAATGTGCGGCGATTTTTGCGGCGGCTTCAAGCTCACGTACGCGCGCTTTTTGGCCGTAATCAAACGTCAGCGCAAGTTTTACATTTTTACTTAACCCCAGCGCAACCGTTGAATCCAGTCCGCCCGATAACAATACAAGTCCTTTATTCATACTCTTCCATTATGTCGCCGGCTTCTTCTTTCAAAAAATCCGGATAATCACCTTTCAAAATCTCGTCCAAAACCTCTTTGCCTTCAAGGTTGTACAGCGCGATAAGCGCGTTCTTTTTAACCTCATCATCCTCATCATTCAAGCATTCGCGGATTGTGGCGGCAGCGGCGGGGTGTTCGGATTCCATAATCGCCTCAATCGCATTAATCCTGACCTGTGCGGATTCGTCAATCAGCGAGTTTTTCAGCGCATTAAAAACTCTGTCGTTGCCGGGGAGTTTCAGCTTGCCGAGGGTTTCAATAATACGCTCTTTAAGGAACGTAAACTTGCTCCACATACCTTTTTGCGCCTCCAAAATATTCACCAGCGGATCAACCGCACGCATATCACCGAGCATCCCGAGCGCAAAAACGGCTTCCTCACGCACGTAGACACTTTTTTCGTCCTCGTCTTTTATAAGCTCAATAAGCGGTGTCACCGCGTATTTATCGCCAATACGGCCGAGCGCATCCGCGCACGCCAAACGGACTTTGTAATGGTCGTTTTTGTTGTTCAGACAATACAACAGCGGGGTCACAGCCTTGGTGTGTTTGATGTTGCCGATGGCCTTTGCCGCCATCACACGAACGTCAATTAGCGGCTCTTCGTCCTTTAACAGCAAAATATCAAGCAGCAGATTCAACGATTCCTCATCGCGAACTTTATCAGCCCAAAGAACCACATTAGTCAACAGCGTAACTCTGTCCAATTTATCCAATGCATGACTCCTTTTGTTTATTATACAATAAAGTTATGGGGCATGTCACAACAGAGTTTGAAGAGTACCTTTTTAGCGCGATGCACTCGGAGCATTGCGGTTACTTGCATTCAAGGGAGTTGTTAAAAGAGCTTCCGCGCGGCGGTGCGGTTTTTGCAGCTGAAAACGCGGGCGGAATAAGGGTTGGCGAGCATGCAATTCTTTTCAAGATGGAATCTCACAACCACCCGTGCGCGGTGGAACCCTTTCAGGGCGCGGCAACAGGGGTAGGCGGGATTGTGCGTGATGTGCTTGCGATGAACGCGCGGCCGGTTGCGCTGTCAAGCTCGCTCAAACTCGGCGATAACAAACGTATCACAGACGGGGTGAATGAGGGGATTGAATACTACACAAACACAATCAATCTGCCGGTTGTCGCGCCCGAGGTGATTTACCACCCGTGCTTTACGGAAAACCCGCTGGTTAACGTGACCTGCATCGGAGTTGCAAAATACGGCAAGGTTATGACCTCAAACAATGCCTACCCGGGGTTGAAATTGGTGCTCATCGGCTCGCCGACCGCAAAAGACGGTGTGGGCGGCGCGGCGTTTGCGTCAAAAGAAGTTGTGCAAGATTTGTCCGCAACACAAACCGCCGATGCGCAGGCGGCAAAACGGCTTATTGAGGCAACGCTTGAAATCTTTGATGCAGGGCTCGCAGCGGCCTGTCAGGACTGCGGTGCGGCAGGGATTTTGTCCTCAACATCGGAGATTGCGCACAAAAGCGGGTACGGCGCGGAGCTTGACCTGTCAAAAGTCCATACGGCCTGTGACATTGAACCGCACGAGATTATGCTGTCTGAAACACAAGAGCGCATGCTTTTTGGTGTGGATGCGGACAAAATTGAGGCGGTTGCGCAAATTTTAGCACATCACAAGGTGCCGTATTCTGTCATCGGTGAGATTATCGCGGAAAAACGCTACCGGGTAAAAGGTCTGTGCGATATGCCGCTGGAACGGCTCGTGGTGCCGTCTGTTGTACCGCTTGATTTCACAGCGATTGAGCAGCCGCAACATCAATTTACGAACGTGCAGCGTCAATTTGACACGATTGAAATCGCCGAGGCGCGCTGCCGGCTCGGGGTATACACGTTTTCTGCGACGAACGCTTATACCGGACTGATTGAGGCAGCGGAGGAGCTAACATCGCGCGGGTTCACACCTGCCGGGCTCACAAACTGCCTGAACTTCAACAACCCCGAAATTGCGCCGACCATGCACGAGTTTCGCCGGACGATTTTAGGTATAAAACACGCCTGCGAGCAGCTGAAAATCCCCGTGTGCTCGGGCAACGTGTCGTTCTACAACAAAATCATTAACACGCCGTCGTTTACGCTGCTTGGGCTGCAGCAGCTTCCTTAGCTTTTTTGTTTGCGATAATTTTGTCACCGATTTTGTTTGCAATCGGTGTTACGATTACCGGCGTAATGTAGCGGTAAATCAATCCGAATATCATCGCACGTTTAAATATATCCATACCGGCAACTTTGGCGTCTAAATTCTCGGTAAATCCTTTTGCAATTTGCGCTGCCTTGAATTTGCCCGTCTGCTTTGTCCACCAGTTGTTCAAAGCACCGTCAAGCGCGTAGTTGCCCGCTGCTGAAGTTACCAGTACTAAAGCTTGATTGACGGCAAGCGTTTGGCGTCTGTCCTTGTCAAGCTTGTCGTTTTTGAGCGTTCTGATTGCGCATGTACCGCTTGTGATAATCGAACCTACGGTGAGCATGTGCGTATAAAGTTTGTTACCGCCTAAAAATTTATGCTTGCTTAAAAACTCATCAACTTTTCCAAACCATGGCCGGTCAAATATTTTTTGATAACCTTTTATGATGAATTTCGTAATCCCGCTGTCTTCAGCAACGTTTGCTACGATTGAAACCGGATTTGCCGTAAATGAAGTGGCTTTCGCAGGAGTTGAAGGCGTTATGGAATTTATAGAATTTACAGGATTTATTCTCATTTAGCCTCCTTTCCGCGGAACTGGGCAAAAACAGGCTTGTCCGCAAATACCATCGGCTCAACCTGACCTGTTTTTTTGTTCTTTTGAACCCCGAAAACATATTTTTGGATGACCGGTATCAGTGCAACAGTCATCATTGAGCGCGGAACCGCGATAAACCATTCCGGAATATTTTTCATAATAGTGGTCAATCTTTTTACCGTAGCGGCGTCCTGGCCGGCAAGCGTCTTGAACCCGTATTTTATCGGGTCTTCTTTAATCAGCTTAATCCGGTCACTCAACGGAGCAGTCAGCGCTGTTGTCACAAGAAATCCCATCAAACCGGACGAGATAGCGTGTGTTGACGCGTAGAATTTGTCTTCTTTATTCTTTTTCTGACCCGGCAGCGACATAATAGTTATCGGACGCAAAACACTTGCAAACACGAGCCCTGCAGCAGCGGCTATTGCCGCTTCATACGTATCACATTTTTCCATGAGCTTACCGAACGCCTTGGTACCGTAAAGCCCGTTAAAAGAAACGGCAGAATTTTTCATTCTGCCGCTCTCTTGGTTATCTTTCAGACACACACCCGCCCCATTGTCGCTTCGCTTGGGACTTATAGGTTGTATCGAATTGATTCTCATTATCCTAACCAATCATCTTCTACACTTATATTAAATCACAAAAAAAAATAATTTGCTAGCGCGTTATCAAATCGTTACATATCAAACGCAAGGTCTAAAACCCGCGCACCGGCAACGATTGCGCTGGTTGAGATTATATCAACACCGCATGCCGCAATATCGTTCACGGCCTCAATATTTACCCCGCCGCTGGCCTCAACGATTGCTTTTGAGCCGACTAGTTTGACCGCATCTTTCATTTGGACAAGGTTCATGTTATCGAGCATGATTATGTCAACCTTACAGTTGAGCGCCTCTTTTACTTGCTCTAACGTATCGCATTCAATCTCAATCTTGTGCGTAAACGAGATATTCTCACGCAGTTTTTTAACCGCGGCTGTGATTGAACCGGCCGCCGCGATGTGATTATCTTTGAGCATCGCGCAATCCGACAGGTTAAACCGGTGCAGCATGCCGCCGCCGCATTTTACCGCATATTTTTCAAACGCGCGGAAATTCGGTGTGGTTTTGCGCGTGTCAACAATCCGTGCTTTGTGCGGTGCAACCGCGTCTTGATATTTGCGCGTCTCTGTGGCGATGCCGCTCATGCGCTGGATGTAATTAAGTGCGACCCGCTCGCCCGTAAAAATCCATTTTGCCGGCCCTTTAATCGTTGCAATACAATCACCTTTTTTAATCCTGTCGCCGTCTTTGAAGTTAAATTTGATTTTTATCCCCGAATCCAGCAGCGCAAAAACCGTGCGGAAAACATCCGCGCCGCAAAAAACGCCGTCCTCGCGCGTATTTAAACGCACAACCGCGTCGCCTTCTACCGCTGCGCTTGAAATATCCTCAAACCCGATGTCCTCTGCCAGCGCCGATTTGACGTGGTCTTCAACGCAAAATCCGGTCAGCATGACAGCCCTCCTGAATTACGCTGTGCAACCCTTCTTCGCTCAGCTCAGGGTAATCGGTTCTAAAATGTGCACCGCGTGATTCTTTACGCGCAAGCGCCGCCCGAACAATTATTTTTGCAACATCTATCATATTGCGCAGCTCGTAATCATCCGAGTGCAACTTTTCCAGCTCGTGTGCGGCCGTGGTCAGCGATTCTTCGCTGCGCAAAACCCCCACGTGTTCCCACATTATATCTTGAAGTCCGGAATAATCAGCCCTGACGTCACCTTGAACTTGTTTCAGGGTCTCACCTTTGACGTGTTCGTGGTAAGATTCCGAAACAAGTTCAAAATGACATGACATCAAGTGCTCCGCCACAGCGTTCGCGCAGACGACACACTCCAAAATTGAGTTGCTGGCCAGCCGGTTTGCGCCGTGCAGACCGTTTGACGCGGTTTCGCCTATCGCAAAAAGTCCTTTGACCGATGTCTCGCCGTTCAGATTTGTTTTAATCCCGCCCATAAAATAATGTGCGGCAGGAGCGACCGGGATAAGGTCTTTTGACATATCAATGCCTTCTTCAATACATTTTTTATAAATATTAGGGAAACGTTTTTTCAATTTTTCGCTGTTCAGATGCGTTGCGTCAAGATAAACCTCGCCCTCGTTAAATATCGCACGCGTGACAATATCGCGCGGTGCAAGCTCTTTTTGCGGGTGGTATTTGTGCATAAATTCTTCTTTATCGGCGTTGACAAGTTTTGCACCCTCACCGCGCACGGCCTCGCTGATTAAAAAGCGTGTGTCGCCGACGGCAAGCGCTGTCGGGTGGAACTGGACAAACTCCATATCCTGCAGTACAGCGCCCGCGCGGTAAGCAAGCGCGATACCGTCACCTGTTGCGCCGGCAGGGTTTGTCGTGTATTTGTAAAGCTGCCCGATCCCGCCTGTTGCAAGGATTACCGAGGATGCGCAGACTGTCTCATAGTTTTCGCCGTCAAAAATTACAACCCCGCGGCATTCGTCATCTTCAACCAAAAGCTCCACGGCGGTTGTTTGTTCGCGAACTTCCACGCGTTCGCGGACGATTTTGCACAATGCTTCTTCAATCTTCCGGCCGGTGGCATCGCCTCCCGCGTGCAAAACACGGTTTACGCTGTGCGCGCCTTCAAGCGTATAGACAAGCTCTCCGTTTTCACCCCTGTCAAATTCCACACCGAATTCCAACAGCCCGCGCACAACCGCATCGGATTGTTCGGAGACAAATTTTACGGTGTTGAACTCGCTCAAGCCCGCGCCGGCTTTGAGGGTATCTGCAACGTGCAGCTGCACGGAGTCCGAAGAGTTTGTACCCACAACCGCGGTCATTCCGCCTTGCGCGTAACGGGAGTTGCTCTCGCCAAGCCGCGATTTTGTGACCAATAGCACGTTATGCGAGGCATTCGCAAGTTTCAGCGCCGCGTAAAGCCCTGAGATGCCGCTGCCTATGATTATTGTTGAGTACGTTGGATGTTTCATTTGTTTACATTTTAAAATAAACAAGAATTATTCGCAATAATCAATCAGTCTAGCGGGATAATATTTTTTGCTACGCAGGTAACAATTCTTAACAAGTAAAATATTAATGCTGCCTCTTGACGCGGGAGTTTATTTATTTTAAACTGGTTTCTGACCGGGATGTAGCGCAGCTTGGTAGCGCACCTCGCTTGGGACGAGGGGGTCGCACGTTCAAATCGTGTCATCCCGATTTTTTATTTTTTTGAAAGCAATGCGACAAGGGTCTTTGCATCAATTGTCATCGTGGATCCCGGATCGCATGCTTGTGCTTCTTGCAAATAGCGCTCACGCAGTTGATTAAGTTCTGCTTTTTCGGACTTATCTTTTATAGTGCTCGCAGCTCTTTTAATCTTGTCACACATCTGAACAAATTGCTGTGCGTATGTTAAACGATCGTTTTCGTGGCTGGTGGGGCTTTTCATGATACGGCCCGAAAGATTTACTTCCAGCCAGTCGTTGTGTTCCAAAAGTCCCGGTATCGTACGGCCTGCAGTAAGCTGCGGACGTTGCTTGAGTCCTTTAACAGCCGCAATCGTGTCGGTAACTTTCATAATATCTTTAACTTGCAGCCCGTCAATTATCGCGTTGGCCAGCTCAATAGGTTTTAGCTTAAGATCGCCGTGATTGAGCGCCCGTACATCAAAAGATTCAAGGATATCTTCCGGTGTGGGGATTTCAACAGAGGTGCCTTTAAACGCCGCAGTAAACGGCTTAGCAGCTTGAGTGCCGCGCACGATTTGATAATTAGGTCCAATACTTAAAACTTTCATCTCATATATCCTTTCTCAATATCTTGATACACAACTTATTAAACCACTCAAAAAACTTTTTTGCTACTGTTGTTACATTATTTAACACTACACACGCATAAAACAAGCTGTTACCCCGAGAGCGTGAATATCTCGTAAATCTCCTCGTCCGAGAGCTCGGTGATGATTTTTTCGCCCTCGTAGACGGCCAAATCAGCCAGCTCTTTTTTGGATTTGAGCATCTCGTCAATTTTTTCCTCAAATGTTCCGAGCGTTATCATCCGGTGCACCATAACGTTTTTATCCTGCCCGATACGGTATGTTCGGTCGGTGGCTTGGTCTTCAACCGCCGGGTTCCACCACAAATCGTAATGAATCACGTTCGTTGCGCTTGTCAGGTTTAGCCCTGTCCCGCCGGCTTTCAAGGACAAAATCATGACCTTGACCTGCGGATCGTTCTGGAATTTCTCAATCAACTCTTCGCGCTGCGGCACGGTCAGCGACCCATGGAAAAACAGCGGCTGCGTGTCGCATTCGCTTTCAATAACTTTTGACAAAATATCGCCCATCTCTTTGTATTGCGTAAAAATAAGCGTCTTTTCGCCGTTGTCAATAATATTTTGGACGATAGAAATACATTTATCAAGCTTGCCGCTCATCTCGCGTGTCATCTCGCCGGTTTTCAAAAACTGGTATGGGTGGTTGCAGATTTGTTTCAGCGCCGTAATCAGCTTGAAAATATTCCCGCGCCGGTTAATCCCCGTGAACCCTGCAATTTTTTCCATCATCTCGTTCAAGGTCTTTTCATACAGCACCGCCTGCGGTTTGGCAAGATAACAGTAATCGTTCAAGACCATCTTCTCCGGCAAATCCGAGATAACATTCTTGTCTGTCTTTAACCGGCGCAAAACAAACGGGGACACAGACATTTTCAGTTTTGCCGCGCGCACGTTTTCTTTGAACCGTTCAATCGGTATCGCATAACTTTTTTGGAACTCTTTCAGCGTGCCCAGATACCCCTGGTTTATAAAATCAAAGATACTCCACAACTCGGTCAGGCGATTTTCAACAGGTGTACCTGTCATCGCGATTTTCACTTTTGATTTCAAAATTTTCACCGCCAGAGTCTGCACGGTATCAGGGTTTTTGATATTTTGCGCCTCGTCAACAACAATCATCCCCCACTCGTGTTTTTTTAATTCTTCCAAATCTATGCGCAAAATCGCGTAGGTGGTAAGGATTATATCGTGGTTCAGGTCAAGTTTGCGCTCGGCACCGTGGTAGATAACCGCGCTCAAAGCCGGCGCGAACATTTGAAGCTCCTTCATCCAGTTCCCCATCAAAGTCGTCGGACAAACGACCAGAACGGGTTTGGTCAGCGTCCCTTCTTCTTTCATTTTAAGGATTATGCTAATAACTTGGATTGTTTTACCCAGCCCCATATCATCTGCCATACAAACGCCGAACCCTTTGGTAATATTTGTCCACAGCCATTTTAAACCTGTTTGCTGGTACGGCCGCAGCTCGCCTTTGAGACCTTCGGGCACCGTGACCTCAACCGGTTTGTTGAAATCCTGAATAACCCGTGCAAACGCGTCATCATAGTCAAAATCGTACTCTTTCAGGTGGCCGGACATCGCCGCGTGAATCAAATCCATCCGCGACAGCGTTTTGAAGTTGGATTTTGCCACCTGCTCAAAGATTTTTTTGCTTTCTTCCTGGTCAATAATGACGTATTTGTTTTTGAACTTGATAAGCCCAGAGCTGCCGGCAACAAGCTCGTTGAACTCCTCAATAGAAATCTTCTCATCACCGATTGCAACCTCGTAAGAAAACTCAAGTATATCGTCTAGTGAAATTTTTGCGGAATTGTTGAGCACGTCAGATAGTTCGCCCGAGCGTGCGGCTTTCACCCGCGCGTTGATTGATGCGCGCGGCACAACAACGTTTGCCAGCTCATCGGGGAGCACAACTTCTATCTGGGCTTTTTGCAGGTAGTAGGCCGTGCGCGTGATGATTTTGTAGACCTCGCTCAAATTAAGGTCAAGCGCCAGTTTTTCTTCGTCTTCAAAAAGCGTCTCCAATTCAGGCATATAACGTATCGCGTAGTTAAGCTGTTTTTCAACAATCCGTGCTATATCCGATGCTGCCGCGCCAAAAACCTCACCGCCGTTATAAAGTTCATCAATCAACACACTCTCGTCTGTTTTGCGGTTTTTGATATGGACTTTCAGCCGGAAAATCTCGTCTTCCAACCGCTCAATCTTGAAGAACGGGATAACATCGTATTTGCCCAGATAAAGTTCGTCAAACCACTGTGAAAAGCTCTCTGCGGTATCCTGCCCTTTGTTTAACGCGCGGTACTCAATGTCTTTTAGCATATAAAGACCCGATTTCACGTTCGCAAACTTGTGCATTTTTATCCCGAGGAATTTATAAATAACGTAATTCATATAATTATAAATAAAATCGTTGACAAAATTATCCGGTTTTTCGCCTTTGATGAACAAGTCCGGCGGCACATTTTCTTCAAACATGTTGATGATGCGCGCCATTTGTGACGTTGCAATAATCGGCTCGTAAACTATCTTGAACATCTGTGCAGCAGGTGACGAAGCCGTATTTTTGCCGGCGCTCATTTTCACGGTCGGTATGAAATAAAGTTTTTCAACCAATTTCATCACAAAGTGGGTCAATTGATTTAGATAAATAAACGTCGGCGTGAGCGACTCAAAGTCCACAATATCGCCGAACCCGCCAAAATAATCCATAACCAAATCAAGCGGCAGCGCATAACCCACCTGCTTTTCCATCACTTCGGAGCGGAATCGGTACATTGACCCTTTGGTTTTCAGGTAGTAATCAAAATTATTTGTCGGGGTGACAAAAAACGAGAGTTTGTCGGCGGCGGGTTTTGCGCTGTCGTTCACCAGATAAAAATTCGTGTTACGCGCGGGCGCGTTCGGGCTTAAAAAAACGCCCTCAAACTCGTCCTCAATCGTCTGATAAATCATGCTGAGCGTATAGCGCGTGTCCTTGTTTTTGAACCCGCTCGGGTCTTCACTCAGGTTAAAAAAGAGTTCGTCAACGTTATTCTTTTTAAATGAGTAATCTATATTAGTAATGAGCCGCACTCCATTTCTTTCGGAATTTCTATCCCCATAATTTGCAAAATTGTCGGCGCGATGTTGCATAGTGCGCCGCCGCTGCGAAACTTTCCGTCCACGCCTATCCCGACAAGCGGTACGGGGTTAGTTGTGTGGGCGGTGAATGGTTCGCCCGTTGTATAATCCACCATAATCTCGCTGTTGCCATGGTCGGCTGTCAAAAGCATTGTAATACCGTGTTGTTTGCAGGCGTCCGCGATTTTTCCGACGCATTCATCCACAACCTGATCGGCTTTTATTGCGGCATCCATTATGCCGGTGTGACCTACCATATCAGGGTTTGCAAAGTTCACCAGAATAAACCCGTACTGAGGGTCATCAATTGCGCCTAAGACTTTTTCGCAAACCGTACGTGCACTCATCTGCGGCTGCAAATCGTATGTTGCAACCTTTGGTGACGACACCAGAACACGGGTTTCGTGCGCGGCAGGTTCTTCCACCCCGCCGTTGAAGAAAAANNAAGGTGACGTGCGCGTATTTTTCGGTCTCGGCCGTGCGGAATTGCTTTACTCCGTTGGCTTCCAGCACGTCGCCGAGAATATTTACCAGATTCTCTTTGCCGAACGCAACAGGAAAATTGAATGTCTCGTCATACTGCGTCATTGTTACGTAGTAAAGGTTTTTGCGCACAGCTTTGCGCTCAAACCCTTCAAACCCTGCGAAATTAATAGCCTTTGAAATCTCGCGCGCGCGGTCGGGTCGGTAGTTAAAGAAAATAATCGCATCGTTGTCGTTGATTCTGCTTTCTGCACCGCCAATTATCGTTGGCAGGACAAACTCGTCACAGACACCTTTTGAGCAGGAGGCTTTAACGGCCTCGCAGGCGCAGCCGGCTGTTTCGCCTTCACCCAGAACAAGCGCGTTGTAGGCTTGTTCAACCCTGTCCCAGCGGTTGTCGCGGTCCATCGCGTAATATCTGCCGATAACGGTTGCAATCGGCGGCAGACCGTATTTTGAAAGCTCGTCCTCAATTGGTTGTAAAAATTCGCACGCGCTTTGCGGCGCGGTGTCGCGTCCGTCAAGAAACGCGTGGATATAAACTTTTTTCAGGCCGCTGTCGGCCGCAAGCTTGATGAGCGCTTTCAGGTGTTCAAGCGATGAGTGGACGCCGCCGTCAGACACCAGCCCGTAGATGTGCAGGGCTGAGTTTTGGCTTTTGGCATGGCCGATTGCGTCAAGGAACGCCTTGTTTTTGAAGAAAGTTCCGTCTTTTATCGCGTTGTTGATACGCGACAGGTCCTGGTAAACGACTCTGCCGGCGCCAAGATTCAGGTGGCCGACTTCGCTGTTGCCCATCTGTCCTTCNNCTTCGCTGTTGCCCATCTGGCCTGCGGGCAGGCCGACAAACTCACCGTCCGCGCGCAAGGTGGTATAAGGGTTTTCCCGCTCCAAACGCTCAATATTTACCGGATTTGCCAGCTTTGTCGCGTCATATTCAGGGTGAGACTGGCTCACTCCCCAACCGTCCATAATACATAATAAAACTCTTTTCATCTTGTCAAGCATACCAAGAACACAAAACAATTACAATCCCTTGCCAACCAACCGCAAAAGTGTTACAATATTATTGCTCTGTGTGGATGTTAATTTTGTTCCTTCATTATTCTGATTGGGAGAAATTAAGTTCTGACGGGTTTGAAGTATACCTGCCGCCTTCACGGGTGCCAGCAGGAAACGGAGCAGCCCGGGGCGTTCACCCACCTGCGAGAACACGCAGGCAACAAAATTCGCCGCACAGAGCCCGGCTGAGCCGGTTTCATACGCAAAAGAGGGGGATATGAACAAATCAGAGGGAATTAAGACAATTGTTGTCAAATCATCGCGCCACACGCGCGAGCTTTTGCAGCTTTACCTTGCAGAACACGGCGGGGTTGATTTT
>DBCX01000039.1 GCA_002293275.1 Cyanobacteria bacterium UBA947
CGATAAATTAAGCCAAAAATGGATAGACGAAAATAACCACCCCGCCGTTGTGACAATCTCAAAGGCCGATGGCAAAACCGCCATCTCAATTGAACAGGCGCATCAGATAAAAAACTCGCTTGCGCTGACATCAGACTTTCACAGGGTTTTTATTTTTTACGATGAGGCCGGTTTGAACCAAAAAAACCCGACCGACGCGGCCGTAAACTCGCTGCTGAAAATTTTTGAAGAGCCGCCCGAGCGCGTGACGTTTTTCTTTTTGACAAAAAACAAAGACGATATCCTCGGCACAATTGTTTCGCGCGCGCAGTCGTTTTATGTCCCCTCATGTGTTGACCAGCCGCGCGATTTTCCGCAAGAAATTGATATAAAAGAAATTCCGCTGGATAAGCTGCAAAACTATCTGCTGGCCGCTCTGCGCACCGAACCCGCACGGTTGGTCAGCGCCATGCGCGATGTTGAGGACGCTAAAAAACAGCTGCAATTAAATATGAACGAGCAAAATGTGCGCGAAACGCTGGCGTTTAAATTAGGCTTGTAGCGCGCCGCGCAAGTACCACGTCGTTGCGCCCGTGATTTTGACATCCAAAAACTCACCGGTCAAATCGCGCTCGCACGGGATATGCACGATTTTGTTGTTACGTGTGCGGCCGGTCAAAACGCCCTCTTCAAAACCCTCGGCCAAAATTTCAAGCGTGCGGCCGACGAATTTTTTATTGGATTTGAGGCAATTTTTGCGTGTGTGCTCGTTGAGCCGCGCAAGCCGCTCGTTCTTAACCTCTTTTGACAAAAACTTATCCGTCCAGGCTGCGGCAACGGTTTTTTCGCGCGGTGAGTACGCCGCCGTGTTGCAATAATCCAGCTCCAACTCGTCCATCACAGACAGCGTTTCAAGAAACTGCTCCTCGGTTTCACCCGGAAACCCCGCGATAAAATCGCTTGTGATGGTGACGTCCGGAATCGCCGTGCGGACTTTTGCACAAATCTGCACATATTCCTCACGCGTGTACCGGCGATTCATTGCCTTTAAAATTTCCGTGCTGCCCGATTGCATCGGGATGTGGAAATACTCGCAAACCTTGTCAAGCTCTGCGGCCGCGGCAATGAGTTCGTCCGTTATATCTGTCGGATACGAGGTTACAAACCGGATTCTGAACTTGCCCTCAATCGCGTTCAAATCGCGCAGAAGCCGGGGTAATTTGTAATTTTCGCCGCCAATAAAACTATCCACGTTTTGGCCAAGCAAAGTAATCTCTTTAAACCCTTGCGCAATGGCCTCGCGTGCTTCTTTCAAAATCACTTCCGGCTCGCGCGAGCGCTCTCTGCCGCGAGTGTACGGCACGATGCAATAGGTGCAAAAGTTGTTGCACCCGTTCATAATCGGTATCCACGCGTTGACGCTTTTTGAGCGTTTTGGCGCCGTATCAGGTGCACTGCCGCAGCCAAGTATTTCGGGCAGCTGTGCAATCTCATCGGGCGCCATGACAAAATCCACGTACGGCGCGCGCTTAAAAATTTCGGCACCCTTTTGTTTGGCAACGCACCCGCAAAACCCGATTTTTATATCTGCGCCTTTGCGTTTGCGCTTGCCCCACAGCCCGATTTTGCTGAACGCTTTGTCCTCGCTTAGCTGCCGGATTGAGCATGTGTTTATGATGAGCAAATCCGCAGATTTTTCGTCCTCTGTTGCCGTGTAGCCAAAATGCTCCAAAATCCCCAGCATCCGCTCGGTATCAGACTTGTTCATCTGGCAGCCCATGGTTTCTATGTAAACCTTCTTCATAATTCGATTATAACATATTCATGCTAAAATATTGTCATGGCAACTACATTGGAAGAATTAACCTCGCAGATAAAAGACCGGCTTGATATCGTAGATGTTGTGTCAAGGCAGGTTATCCTGAAAAAGTCCGGCTCGCATTTTTGGGGGCTGTGCCCGTTCCACAAAGAAAAAACCCCGTCGTTCTCGGTCAACCCGTCGCTTGGTATCTACAAATGCTTTGGCTGCGGCGAAGGCGGCGACTCGCTCTCGTTCATCATGAAAACCGAAAACAAGGATTTTATGGACGTTATCAAAGAATACGCCGAGCGGTTCAACCTGCAAATGCCTGACAACTTCAAAAAAACCGATAAGAGCCTCAAAGATGAATTGATGAAGGCATGCTCTGCGGCCGCGGAGTTTTATAAAAGGAATTTGAGCGGCGAGCCTTTAAAATACCTGCACGAACGCGGCATGACAGATGAAATTATTGACAAATTCGGACTCGGGCTGGCAGGCAATTCCGGGCTTTATGAAAAACTTAAAAATACTTTTACCGCTGATGTGCTTGAAAAAGCCGGGCTGGTCATAGAGCGCGACGGCCGATATATTGACCGTTTCCGCAACAGAATCATTATCCCGATCCAAAACGAAAACGGCGAAACTGTTGCGTTCGGTGCTCGTGCGATAGAAAAAGACCAGACACCCAAGTACCTGAACTCCCCTGACAGCTTGATTTACAACAAAAGCAAGCTGCTCTACGGGCTTTTCACGGCAAAGGATGCGATAAAATCCGAGGACTGCGTAATCCTTATGGAAGGCTATTTTGACGTTATCGCGGCGCAATCACACGGGATTGAAAACTGCGTTGCATCCTGCGGAACATCTTTGACACCCGATCATATCAAGCTTTTGTCGCGCTACACGCAATCGCGCAAAATCTACCTGTCATTTGACACCGATTCTGCCGGCCAAAAAGCAACCAACAGGAACGCAGAGCTTATCAAAGAGGCGTTTGAGGGGCTCGGCAACATAAAACAGTTTGACGAAAGCTACATCTCGTCAACCGAGGACAAATACGCTTGCGAAATCCGCGTCATATCGCCGCCCGAGGGCAAGGACCCGGACGAGTTTATCCGCAGCACAGGTGCCGCCAGCTACAAAAAGTACATGGAGCACGCACCGCTGCTGATTGATTTTCAGTTCAACAATTTATTAAATGAAAAAAATACACTTAAAACGCCGCAAGATAAAGTTAAGCTCGTCAAAAAACTTATCCCCGTTTTGCACGAAATCCGCAACGAAATCATCCGCGGCGAATACGTCCGTATGGCAGCAGCAGCGCTGGATATAGACGAAAACTCACTGCTTTTGGAAATACGCAAAATGAACGATGCGCATATTGTTCAAACCGTAAATAATGAGGATAGAATTGTAACGATTGTAACAAAATCGTCCGGGGAAGAAGAAAAAGCGCAAAAAAATTTATTGAGCCTTTTTCTGGTTACCAACCCTCCAATCAGTTACGGGGAAATCAAGGAAATGACAGACCGTGTCGGGTTTTCCGGGGAAACGTTAATAAATGTTAAAAGTACACTTGACAAATTAGCAAATACCGTAAAGAATACAAGGGAAGCAATTGAACAACTTTACAGTCAATTTGCCCAAGATGAAGATACCCGCAAAATTATTACCGAGCTCATAAGTGTTTCAGAAGCGTTTCAAAATCTTACCCGACAGGATTTCACGACAGTAGTAGAAGAAAATATAAAAAGGCTTAACCGCTGCCGCGAAGAAAAAGAATACGCGAAGAACCGCGAACTCTACAAAAGTGTAAACAACGACGATGAAAAAGCCCGGCAAGAACAGCTAAAATTAAGAGATAATATAATGAATCGGAGACAACTAAATGACTAGAAAACGACAATCAGACTCATCAATCACAAGTATCATTGAAAAAGACATTGACCTCATTGAAGACGAAAACAATATTGAAGACGACAGTGCAAACTTCATAAACATGGACATCAGCACCGACAATATTGAGGATATCGTCACGGAAAAAATCGGCGCAAAAGCCGGTCTTGAAGACTTTTATATGATGAACACCGAAGAGGAAGAGGTTGATTTTGAGGCACCGAAAGGTATCGCTGTTGACGATCCTGTCCGTTTGTACCTTCGTGAAATCGGCCGGATTAAACTTTTGTCTGCGAACGAAGAAATTGATTTGGCGCGCAAAATCCTTGAAGGCGGCGACCCCGGCTCAATCGCAAAACGTAAACTCGTTCAGGCGAACCTGCGGCTTGTCGTCAGTATCGCGAAAAAATACGTCGGACGCGGCATGCTGTTCCTTGACCTGATTCAAGAAGGCAACCTCGGCCTAATCCGCGCGGCTGAAAAATTTGACCATGAACGCGGTTTCAAGTTCTCAACTTATGCAACATGGTGGATTCGCCAGGCAATCACCCGCGCAATCGCAGACCAGGCGCGCACAATCCGGATTCCGGTGCACATGGTTGAAACAATCAACAAACTTAAAAAAGTAACCCGCCGTTTGGCACAAGAACTTTCACGTAAACCAACCGAGGACGAACTTGCGTTAGAGATGAGCGTTTCTATCCCGAAACTGCGCGAAATCATCAAAATCGCACAAGAGCCGCTGTCGCTTGAAACACCTATCGGCAAAGAAGAAGACTCACGCCTTGGTGATTTTATTGAGGACCGCGAGGCTGACGCGCCTGTTAAAACAGTCGCATCCGAACTTTTGCGCGAAGATTTGGCAGAGGTTTTAAGCTCATTAAGCCCGCGTGAACGCGACGTTTTAAGATTGCGTTTTGGCATGGACGACGGTCGTCAGCGCACATTAGAAGAAGTCGGCCAATTATTTGGTGTAACACGCGAGCGTATCCGCCAGATTGAGGCAAAAGCGCTGCGCAAACTGCGCCACCCGAACCGCAGCAAACGCCTGCGCGAATACGTGGAATCGTAAATACAAAAAAGCCCGGGAGTAGATAAGCGAACCGGTTAAATAAACACGAAAGAAAACCCGCTCTCTGAGCGGGTTTTTTGTAAATGTATATTTATAAGTACTCGCGCACCATCGGCGCGCCTGGTTTTTATGCAAAAAACTGATCAAGCTGCGCAAAGTCTGCTGATTCAAACAGGTCTTTTGCGTTAGTTTTTACGCCTGTTTCATCAATAGATTTGAACGCGGCAACCGCCTCGCGCGATGCTGATGCAAAATTTATCGGTGTGAAATATTTCATCACGCCTTGTGCGATATCAGGCGGCAGCAGCTGTGCAAGCTCTTGACATTGCTGAATATCTTCTGCATACTGCCGTCTTGCAACCTGCGAAATCCCTTGTACCGCAAGCGCTTCAAGCGAGTTTGCCTCGGCTGTTTTTGCCTCAACAACCGGCAGCGCTTCTTTGGTTTCCGGCGCTTTTTCAGCTTTTTCGGCAGCAGATTCCTGCTTTTTAAATCCTACACCTGTTAAGTTTAAATTAATTTTCGGTTCCATTGCTTTTTTCCTTTTTCTTTACATGAGGTATAACGGCATATTTTGCCAAAACTTTAATATTTTTAGAAAAATATCCTCCAAATGTTGCAGATTCTTAACAAAGATCGCGCATCAAGTGCGCGATGANNGGGCGAATGTGATTCGCCCCTACGGCGTTACACCGGCATCTGCACCGCCGCCTTCATTTCATCAATAAAAGTATCCAGCGCAACCGTTTCGGTTTTGTCCGACCCCAAGCGGCGCAATGTAACTGTTTTGTCGGCTTGTTCTTTGTCCCCAACCACCGCGATAATCGGTGTTTTCGCCAGTGATAATTCGCGGATTTTGTAATTCACTTTTTCATCACGCAAATCGCGCCCTGCACGAATTCCAGCCGCAATCAATTCGTCCGCGACGACACCCGCGTATTCGCGATGTTTTTCTGAAATCGGCGTCACAACCACGGGCTGTGGCGACAGCCATAATGGCAAATTCCCACCGGTGCTTTCCAATAAAATTCCCATAAAGCGTTCAATAGAGCCCAGCATCGCGCGATGCAACATAATTGGTCGGTGTTTTTCGCCGTCTTCGCCGATGTATGACAAATCGAATCGCTCTGGCAGATTCATATCCAATTGAACCGTTCCGCATTGCCACACGCGACCCATACTGTCGCGTAAATAGTTATCAATTTTCGGCCCGTAAAACGCGCCGTCGCCCTCGTTAATCTCGTAGCTCATTCCGCGCTTGTCAAGCGCCTCCTTCAAGCCGGCCTCTGCTCTGTCCCAGTTGGCAATCTCACCCACAAAACTTTCCGGACGCGTTGACAGCTCCACCTCAAATTCCATCTTGAAAATTTTGAGCGTATCCGAGACAAAATCAATAACGGCGTTTACCTCGTCCACCATTTGTTCCGGAGTGCAAAAAATATGCGCATCGTCCTGCGTAAACCCTTGAACACGCGTCATGCCGGCAAGCGCACCCGATTTTTCTTTGCGGTAAACAGTGCCGAGCTCTGCCATCCGCAGCGGTAAATTACGGTATGAATACCTGTTTGACTGGTAAATAAGCATGTGGAACGGACAATTCATCGGTTTTAAAACATACTCGTCACCGTCATCGTCAATAAAAAACATATTCTCACGGTAATGGCTGGTGTGCCCTGAAATATCCCACAGCTTTGATTTTGCGATATGCGGCGTGTTCACAATCACATACCCGCGTTTGCGGTGCTCGCTTCGCCAGTAGTTTTCAATCTCCTCACGTACAACCGCCAAATTCGGGTGCCACAACACAAGCCCTGCCCCAACCTCCTCACGCACGGAGAACAAATCCAACGCAGTCCCGAGTTTTCTGTGGTCACGCCGCTCGGCCTCTTCAAGGAACGTCAAATACGCCGCCAAATCCTCTTTGTTCCAAAACGCTGTTGCATAAATGCGCTGCAGCATCTTGTTTTTTTCGTTCCCGCGCCAGTACGCGCCGGCAACTTTTAATAATTTAATCGCGTTCCCCTTGATATAGCTGGTGCCAGGCACGTGCGGCCCTGCGCAAAGGTCGTTAAACAGCACGTTTCCGTCTTTGTCTTTTGTCAAAAACAGTGTCGGGTTATCGTTTTTGTGCTCTTCCAAAAGTTCGGCCTTATAAATTTCACCCTGCTGCTTGAACTCGGCAATCTGCGCGTTTACATCAGGAATCCGGTAGCACTCAAACGTCAAATTTTCTTTCAAAATGCGGCGCATCTCGTCTTCAATTTTCGCAAGGTCGTCCTGCCCGAACGTATAACCGTCAGTCATATCAAAATCGTAATAAAATCCGGTGTCAATCGCGGGCCCGATAGCAAGTTTGGCCTGCGGAAAGAGGTTTTGCACCGCCTGCGCCATCACGTGCGAGGCCGAGTGCCGCAATGTTCTTAAAGTCGACTCATTCTTTTCCATGACAAGATTATATCACAAACGAATATCGCGCATCAAGTGCGCGATGACATTTTATCCTTTGCATAAAAAAGACCTCCCGCGGGAGGTCTTTTAAAAATGTCTTTATTTGATTAACTTATTACCTCAAATGTTGCTTTTTCACCTGCTGCCAGCTCCAAAACTGTTTTTGTTGACAAATTAGTTTTCAAGCCGTCCAACATGTCATTTTCTATAAACGCTGCTATAAAGCCACTGACAAGCTGCTTATCTGAAACACTTTGATAACCGCCGCTGCTTACCGTCGGTTTGCCGACAGGAACATCCTTGTTGATTGCCTGTGTTCCGGTGACACCGCTTGCTGCGCTGGTACCTTGTGCTTGACTAATTGAGTTGATTCTCATATTCCGTTCTCCTTATATTACTCTGGTCTCTTATATTCATATAAAGTATTTTTGTACATAAAAATTGCCTCATGCATATATATCTTTGTAACATTTGTTTACAAATCCGGACATGCCGCAACCCGCGCGGGGCATGGGATTGCAAAAAATAAACCCCGCACGTAGTGCGGGGTAAATATGACTTTATAAAATTTATCTATTGAAATAAACTGAATGATTTTTCTGTGTTTTTGCCAATAATACCTTTGACTGAATCGTATTCCGCACTCAATGCGGCGATTTCCATGTCAATGTTTTTCATATCAATTTCAATCATTTCTTCTTTGTAGTTTAGTCGGTTTTTCGCCTGATTATAATCGGCTTCTGCGCGTGCGACTGCATCCTCATCTTTGACTTCCATGACATGCCCGTTGCGCGTATACTCACCTTGATAGTAATAACCCTCGTTATTCAAAGATGATATGAACAATTGGCCGTTTTTCAGCGCGTTTTGCAAATAATCCTTGTCGTGCAAATCCTGCGATGATTTTGTCCAGCCGTTCTGGCACATATTGTTGTACATCGCGTTGTAGAAATCCGCAAAGAATACATCTTTTGTATCGTAGGCGTCTTCATTGTATACGTTTTTAATCTGCCACATAAATCCGGGATCATCTTTTACCAGCACGGATTTGTCAACTTTTTTGTCAACACCGTAACCGCTATCATCGTAGTCACCCAGTGCTTGTGCGTAGTATGTCAGGAAAGAATCCACAAGGTTAGACAAACTGATTGTGTACTGCGTGCCTGCATTTATTGACTTGTTTGATGTCCAGGTATTGTATTCATTGGCGGCGTCCGCTGCCCTGTCGGCCGCAGCGCTGCCGGAAGGATACAGACCTTTTTTAGTAACATCGTGCACCGACCCGGCCAGTGTTTTTTCCAGTTTTCGCATCGCATATTGTATAGCTTGCGAATCCTCTGCGTTTGCATCGCCTTCAAAAACTGTTTTGAACACTTCTTTAAGTCTGCCAAAGAACGTAGTTTTATCCGAAGACGAACCGAGTATATTGCCTTTGGTTGCGTCTGTTGCAAATAACACCACATCGTTTTCCAACAAATCAGTGAGTGTCATCGGCGGGCTGGTTGTTTTCGCACCGTCCACACTTACTGTCTTGTCGGCAAAAATATCTTTGAAATCTAACAGATTTGCCAAGGCCTTAATGTTAATCAACTGTGACTCAGAGATTGGCATCTCTTTGCCATTTTTCGTTACTGTGCCTTTTGTGGCATCTGTAAGCACCTGGTCAAAATATATACCCAGCTGGTCAAGGTTCATGTTAAACGATTTTGTTTTGTCCATCGGCAGGCCGCCGTTACCTATGTTGCTGTATAAATGTTCTTGCAACTCAGAGGCGGTTAAAATTTTTTCCGCAACAGACGGAGGAATAATACCTTGCTCACCCAGTGCTAACACAAATGCGTTTCTGCCTGCAATAGTTGGGTTGACCCCGCCGCGTTCAGGTATACCGGCTATCATTGCAGCTCTTGCGAGCCGTGAATCAAGCACAACCTGACCGCGTTTATCTGTCACCAGATATGGCAGATAATCGTTCATCGGTGATGCATCCATCATAATTTCATAATCCAAATCAGCCTCAAAACCGGCATAGGCGCCTGAACCGTCTATATTCCAAACAAGTTTTGTGGCGTTTATTTTGGAGTTATAGAGTTCTGTTGCCCGCTGCAAATCACGCGTCAAAGAGAGTTTCTCTTGTGCCAAACCCATAGAGCGGAACTCGCACGCGTTCTTACGTGCTGTTACTGCCAGAAATCTTGACTGTGATGCCGCTAATCCCATTATTGCCTTTCGTGATTTATAAAGTCCTGTCATGGTTTACGGCTATTTTGCATGAAAAATTCAACATGTTCGGCCGCTTTGTAACAATTGTTTACAATGCGGCGGAAGGCCGGAATAATTATTTCACTGCAATAATGCAATCATAAATTTTGTCAATTTTTTCTTTTATTTCGCCGACCTGACTTTTCAAATCGCGGAAGCTGTGGATGGAGACGAATTTTTCTTCGGCATCGCGCAGAATTTCGCGGTGCTTGCGCTCCAATTGTTCCGGCGTGACGACAATACGCTGCTGGATTAAAAACACGACAATCGCAATGATTATCGGTGAATAGTGTAAAATATTTTCCATTGTTTTTCCTTAAAATTTTATTTTAAAAAAGTTTAGCCGTTTCAATAAATCAATATAACTATTAGATGAAATATCTTGTTGTGTCAAAAAATACATCTTAAAATCGTTCGGGTTTACTTCCGGGCGAAACACTGTACGAGGTTCATCATCGCTTTCCGGCAAAAAAATTGCTTGACCGGGTTGCCTTTTTAGCGGTTCTGAACCCTCTGCACAGTCCTCGCATTGTCCTTCTTCCTCGCAGGCTTCGCAATATTCGGTATCGGAATCTCCCACATCAGCGTTTGACCATTCGCGGATACCTTTACCGCTGTGTTTGGCATCGCTGCTATAAATAGGTTCGACCGTACACTTGCAATTTGGATGGGGCTGGCCTGGAACATCGTATTCTGAATCGTATTCTGTACCGTCTAATGACTGACACTCATCGCAGGCATCGCCTTCTGCAACCCAGCGGTACCCTACAATTTTTTCTTTATCACTGCGGAATTTCTTTTTGATAATTTCCGGCTTTTCAGGTTTCCATTCGGGTTTTTGTGCGGGATTTTTTTCTTTTTTCGGTTTAGGAATTGACGCAGCGCCGCCGGTGGATTTGCCTTGAATTTTTGTTTTTCCGTAATCCTCAAATTTTCTCGGGTCCTTCGGGTCAGTTATTAAATCACCTTTTTCCATGCGCTCCATGACTTTTTGTGCAATAATATCATCAAGTTTTTCGGGAGGTATATTTTTTAAATCGCCCATCTCTTTTTTGATTTCTTCGCCAATTTCCCTGCCAACAGCATTGTTCCAATTATCCATATTTGTTGAGGTAGGATAAGCAGCTGAACCAGTCATACTGTATTTCTCATTGCGATCACCCCAAGTTTTAGCATATTCCTTGCTTTCAACCACAGTAAACTGCGCTGATGTAAAAGCATGTCTAAATGCATCTACCTGGTCATCGCCTCCGGGATTATTTGGGTTTGTTTGCAAATTATATTTTTCTTGATATTTTGGTATTTTTTCATCGTTTTCGTTCTTTAATTTCCATGGATTTGTCACTGTTTTTTCCTTTCTTGTGTTATACTTATTTTATGAAAACTGGTTTCACTAAAAAATCTATTGCATTAAATTTATTATCTTTATCAGGGTATATTTGTTTATTAGTGTTGTGTTATACTGCGTTTGAAACTATCTATCTTTGGAAATATGCCACAAAATATTTTGACAATTCTGCATATCGTTTTACTTCTAGATGGTACTATCCTTTCTTTATCCAACTATTACTAGTTGTGCTTGCAATAATTGAATTTGTCTTGTACAAAACTGGAAAGTTGCATAAAATAAATATTACGAAAATGCCTACTGTGCTGATTAAATATCAACCGTATCTTTTTTGGTTTGGAATTTTCTTGGTTTTTGGTCCTGTGTACTGGTTAATCTTGATTTATGCAAAATTATCCTATTGATAATAAAAGCGATGGAATAAAATCTTGTTTATTTTTCTTTGCTATGATATTCGTCATACCTATTTTGATTCTATCTATTTTTGCTTTTATTGATGGTATTCAAACAAAAATTGCCTTGAAACAATATCAACCTGTAATTGATTATATAGAAGACTTCAAAAGTGCAAACGGTGTATACCCAAACAACATTGCACAAATCCAAGTGAACTCACAAAAATTCCATTATTATAATTATGAAACATATAACAATCAACAGGATTTTATTTTTTTGGTTAGTGATTATGAATACGATCCAAAATGGCCTTATCTTGGTGTATACAGATATTGTTCAAATAAAAATTTAGACGGCTGCAATCCGGAACTTAGTGATAGATTCGTTGAGTATAACACAATAGGAGATTGGGTAGAAACACATTATAATGATTAGAATCTCACAACCCGATTGGCCAGTAAAAATCTACCAAATACGACGCCGCATCGAACGGGTGTTCTAAAAACTTCAACTCGCGCGATTGCTTGATTTGCTGGTAGCTTGGTACATCAATCCGCGACGACCCCTCGCGGTACCTTAAATTATAGATATTATAAAGTAGTTTTTCACACCGCTTGTCAACAAACAATCCCACCTCGCCTTTTGCGTTTCGGATTTTTGCGTTAAACGCGGCCACACGGTTTTTTATTGGCGGGTTGTGCGATTTTATCCTGATATCAGGCTCATAACCGTATTCCAAAAACCGTTTTTTAATTATGACGTAGTTCGTGTATTCGCTCGTGCAGCTTCTGTTATCACCTGATGCGTCACCGTTAATAATAATCCTGCCCTTGTGAGACGGATAACGCGCAAGAAATTCACCCGCGGCGTGCGCGGTTGTTGTATCTTCCATCGCAATCTCGTCAAAATAAAAAACCTTATCATCAGTCCGGTGCGCAAAAACCCAGCACATCGGATCAACGTTAAAGTCACACGAGATATGCAAATCCAGCTCCGGCCGGTACGTAATCTCAGCCAAATTATCATCGCCAAACCCTTTTACAACAAGCCCGGCATTTACGTTTGATTGCTGACCCAGCACAAAAATATTATAATACTGCTCGTCATATATTTTTTTAAGCTCCTCACAATAGCCTTCCGGCAGGTGAATATTTTGGGTCGTCGGCGCGATAATAAACCGATAATTTTCAGCCGGGTTCTCAACAAATGTTTTATAAATCCAGCCGCGTTGCAACTCGGGGTTTGTGTGTCCGAAAATCCGGTAGGTAAAATTTTTCCACTCCGGTTTTATGCTCTGGCGCATGCGGCTCAGCAATACCTTGAACGTATCGTATGGGACATCGGACATTTCTTCAATTTCAACAAACCCGAGGTTCAAAGATTTTAATTTATTCGGTTCGTCAAAATGGCGGAACAAAATTTCCGAGCCGTTTTTGAATTTCAAAACCTGCGCGGAAGCTGACCAATCGTAATCAATCCCCATATTATCAAGGTGTTCAAAATAGCTTTGCAAGGTTGTATCGCGCACAAGCGTGTAGGTTTGCGCACCGACAAGCCCGCGTATACCGGGGAATTTCATGCATAGCAAAATGCCGAGTAGTGACCCGGCAAACGTTTTGCCTGACCCGTAACCGCCTTGATACACGGCCACATCAAGCTTATAATCATGCGGGATTTCCAAAAACTCCCGCTGCGCTTTTAATAAATTATATTTCACATCTTAACCTATTTTTCTGTAATACACACTGCTGTCTCGCAATCACCCATTGTGTTAATGTTGTGCACCTGTCTAATGCAGAATATAATAATCCGCATAAACTTGTTCCGGGGCGAGTCAACGATGTAAGTTGTACCCGGATTTTTTTTCAGCTTTGAAACAAGATCGTGCGGGTCACGGTAGTTTGTTATCAAATCATTGTAATTTTTTGTTTTGTCAACCAGATCGTTGTCCAGACCAAAGGTGTTGAATGTTACGGCCTTGACGTTATTTTTTGTTGCAACATAAGTTGCCTCTGTACCGCCTTGCGAATGGCCTGCGAGAGTGATATTGGCACCCGGATATTTTAGTTTTATTTCATAATAAAACTCATTGGCCATTTTCATTTGCGCACTCACTCCGTTTATCATTTTCAAATTAGCACCGTGGTCTTTTATACTTTTAGCATCCGTGCCGACAAAAGCAATCACAATCTCGTTCCCATTTTGATATGCAACGGCTTTGAAGTTAGTTTTTTTGTCCCATCGTTGTGTTGCTGCACTCCAACCCTGCGGTAATGATTTTTGCTTGGGTTTATTTTTCAAAACAGCATCTGCTTGTGAGCATAGTTGCTTGTAGATGTTTGCTTGCTTGTGGTCTGCCATCATTGTTCCTTTCGTATTGTTAAACAACCACCTTTCAAGGTGGTTGTTTTCTAATTATTTGTTTAACACATAAATTACATTTCAGGCATTTGCGGCTGAATCTGTTGTTGCATCTGCTGCAGTATTTGCTGCGGCATCGGCTGTTGTGGTTGACCTTGCATTGGCATTGGCATCTGTTCGTCTTTCAAAAAATTCTGTGCATTTTCTATACCGTATTGTTCAAGCGCAAATTTGAAACATTCCAGCCAATTAATCTGCATCGCAACTTCCGGAACCTGCGCAAATGATTTTACAACTTCAAACAGTTCTTTCAATTTCATTTTACGTTGGAATGTTGCTTTTCTGTCGCCGTAGTTATAGATATAGCGCGCGTTACGGATGTTGTCATCAATCTCCATAAACATTGTGCGGCCGCGTTCGTTTATCCCGATAACTTCTTTACCGAGTTTAAAGTTCGCAATAATCTCGGCAACTTTTTCAACCATAGGTACAATAACCTTACGGTTTATCGCGTCCAAAATCATGCTCAACCGTGCCTCTTGACCGCTGACAGAATAATTCAATTCGGTTGCTGTGCGCGCACCTGCCGCCAAAAGCCCGCTCATATTTTTGAAGATACCGGTCGAGCTTTCAATATTTTGTTTGAAGTAATTCAAGAAATCCCAGCCGACCATTGCTTTGTCAAAAGCAAGCGGAGCGGGCGCCTGCGGCATGAGCGCGGCATCGTATTCAATAATTTTGCCCGGGTGAACAGCCTGCTCACCTTTGAACGCGCCTTTCGGTGCAAGGTATGGCGGGTTCATCATCAGCGCCAGCGCATCAAGCTGCTTGTTCAAAATCGTTGATGAAATATTGTTCATAATAAGCGCAACACGCAGCGGCGGGATACCGCGGCGGGTATCCGGGCTTTCAATAATGTTTGCGTGGATGAACGGGTTTATCACAAACGGGTTTGCTTCCGAGCGAATAATCTCGCGCCGGCCCGCGATTGTTAACAACCAGTTTTTCAAAATGCGTCCGTCGGCCAATTCAATATCGCCCCAGAACTCAATTACCTCAAGTTTGTTTTCTTTTACGCCGTTTGATTTTTTCTTTGATGCCACCACTCCTTTCAAGTTTTCTATTTTTTCCTGTGTAAGTAAATTGTTTGAATCGTCGTTTTGCAGCTCGTCAATTGACGCGTATGTGCGATAAATTTTTGCGCACTTGTCCCAGTTGTCAACGTTCAATGTGTCAAAAACAAAATCCTCTGCCTTGACGTGACGGACTCGCGCGTTGTCGTAAACGATTTTTTCTTCCACAATAAATCCTTCGCCCGGTGCTTCCGATAACAATTGTTCTTCAAAAGTTTGCGCGCGGCGCACGGATTTCATTTTCGTTTCCCAGCCGACAAACATCGTACACTCGCCTGTTTCCACGATGCTGTCAATAATTTTTTCAACCTCATCTTGGATATTCATTTGTTCAAGTGTGTTAACCAGCATTGCTTTTTGTCTGTTGGCAAACGCCTGTGATTGCGGGGTTGTACCTGCAACATCAAACATCGCCTCGGGCTGGCCGTAGAGATTTTCGCTGATATGTGATTTTAAAGTTTGCGCAAGCTCGTAAATATCCGGCAATTCAATTTTGCTGTCCCAGCCGCTTGTGCCCGGCAGCGATGTGTTATAAATTGAGCTGCGTACAAGTTTAATATCGCTCAATTGGCTTGTGCGTGCGGTTTCGTATTTATCGTAATCCGCCCCTATTTTGTTTACCAAAAAAAGTTCCTCATCTGCGTTGAGAACTTTTGTTAAATCAGTTGTTTCTGTTTTCATAATTATTTTTCCTTTCCTAATATTGAATGAATTTCTATATCCTGCTTTTTGCCGAATTTAATTGTTTCGGCGCGAAGGCAGCCTTCTTTTTCAAACCCCAAATCATTCAGTAATTTTTTTACCAAACGGTTTTGCGGGTAGACAAGTGCTTTTAATTTTTTGAATTCCAAAACGTTAAAGCAGTAATCAAAAAATTCGCGTGCGCAATCGCGGACAAAATCGCCCCAGTAGTCGCTGGCAAAACACACGCTGATTTCCGCTTTGTGTTTTGGACAAACGTTTTCCAGGTAGACAAATCCCGCCATCTGCTTGCCTTGTGTGATGACCCAAAAATACGGTGATAACTGTTCAAGCACATTAATAAAATATTCCGGTGTGTAATCGTCTTCCAAATATTTGCGCCATTTGTCGTAGAGCTGCGCCGCTTGCCAGAGATACTGCGGGTGGGTATAAATATTTTTAAACCGTTTCACAGGCCTTCTCAAATTTCACATAGGCTTCGTCTGTTGCGAACGCGCTTAATTTTCCGGCGTAAACTTTTTCACGAACGGCGTGTTCAGTGCCAATCAAGGCCTCGGCTTGAAGCCCGTTGATAAAAGTTTCGGTTTTGTTGCGGCGGTTGAAAAGTTTATACGTTGCCTTTGCCGAAAAAATCAAATACTGCGGAACATCTTTAATATCCGTGTAAACCTTGCGTGAGGGTTTAACATTTGATTTGGCAAGCTCTTCGTTCAGCTCGTTTTCAATTTTCATTTTGATTAAATCTTCAAGCGACGCGCTGCTAAATAACATTTCTTCTTTGTCTTTGTTTTTCATTTTTTCTCCTTTTTTGTTATGTTTTAAAATAATTTTAATATTNNTCCTAAATCTTCTTATCATCCAGGTTTGCGATTGTGACAATTTTTACCTGCTTGCCTTTGTCCTCTTGCGTGCCAAAGCCCAAATATTTGTAAAGGCTCTCCAAGGCACGCAAAGCGGCGCCGGCATCACGCATTTTTTTCTTGCCCGTAAAATTGCCGTCCTTATCCATTATATCTTCTTCTTCCAACGAGAACTCCGCTATTTGTAAGAGTTTTTTTATTATATATGCCTTCGGCACCTGTTTAAATTTTTCCATGATTCTTTCTCGCGCACATCAAACAAGTTTGTACCGGCAAAACCGCCTGATAACGCCATTTTTGCACTCACGCTTTACATTTCTTAACTGATTTGCCCTCGCCCGACAAAAAAGTTATAATTGGCTTGCTATTTATATTTCGGCTAGTGTAAATCTTAGGGGAGGGGTAATGGATTCTTCCCTTTTTTCTATTTTCTGAACAATTTTACCGATGGTGCGGCGTTTGCATCCAAACAGCTTTTGGAACGCAGGTTTGCCAGCGCATCTTTGTACATATTGTACCAGTAATTGAAGCGTACGTGCTGCGGGTTGCCTTTGAGGCGCATGCATGTTCCGTAAACCAAAATCGGCTCTGCAAACGGCATCGGTACAAGCGTTTGATCGTCTGCTGCTTCCATCAAAGTTTTTTGCACGCCGCCGGCATCAACCGCGCAATTGTTTGTATAATAAATTATACTAACCTGCGTATCTTTATTAAAGTCCGGCAGAATAATTTCGCTGCCAAAAGTTTCCAGAGTGATTTTTTGGCCGTCAAGACGGACTTCTTCTATCCTGCCGTTCGGCGCAGAAATTTTCTTGGTATGCGCACTGACAGTTTGTGTCATCTCGCACGCTAAAAATTCCCACTTGTCGCAGCCGCAAACTTCTGCGTTCAAAACATTTATAATATTTTTAATTTTTCTGTGGTCGTTTTTTGTCAGCTCGGCAAACGCGTTCACTTGCTTGTAGTTTAATTCGACCAAACATTTGTTAATTAATTCTAAATAATTCATCTTATTTCCTTTCGTTTTAATTCCCCCGGGGCGCGCTTGCACAAAGTCGCTGCCTGGGTTCGTCTTTACAGCAGGCGGAATAAATCCGCCGCTGAAAGACCGGAATTATGCTGTATTATGTTTTGCTGTTGCGGGCTTATTTAATAAGTCCTTGACGCAGCTGCTCCATAATTGAGCGCTCATATTTAGCAAATTCCGCACTGCTCATTTTACCAATCTGGTCACGGGTAAAGGCCATTTTCAAGCTGCCGCACGGCTTTTGAGCATTAACTCTCATTTTGCGCTTTGCGGCCTCGTTCATTTCATTTAGTTGCCTTTCGCGTTCTTGATTTTTCAAATAACCTTCAATAGCAGCTTTTTCAACTTTTTCTACCAGTTCGGTTATCTTCGGTATATCTTCTTTGTCCACGCAAGATTGTTTTATGTAATCCAAAACTTCCGTTCTGCCCGCACGTGTGAAAAATGTATCATCAAACATTTGCGGTGCAGTCGTCGTGCCCTTTTGATCTGTAATAACACTATACGCCCTTTGTATAACCTGTTGTATCAAATTTTGTCCTTGCAAGGGTGTAACGACGCCTGCTTGTACAAGCTTACGGATATTAAAAACATCTTGTGCGGCCATAGACGACACATGAGCTTGTTGTGGTTGTGTATTAGTTTCCGGTAGGGGGATTTCGGGCACATCTTGTGTGATTTCCTGTACCGATTCTTCTGCCGGCAAATTAGGCTCTTCCTGCTGCTGCGCCAGCAATTCCAATTGTTGAATTTCTTCTTCCATCTATACCTCCGCAAAATTTTTCATTTGTTTTACGGCAAACTCTATCGCTTCATCAATAAATGCTGCCAGTAATTTTGCGAAAAATCTTTTAAAAGGTATCGGCAAATTTGAGACCACAAATTCTATTGCCATGGCTTTTTTATCTTGGCCAAGGCAATCTGCGAGTTCTTCTTCCGCGATGACGACCGCGATTTTTGCCAGTTCTTTTATTTTTGTTTTTAGGTTGAACATTGTTTTTCCTTTCTTCAATATGCTGCCGTGCGGCAGCACCTGCTTGTGGTGCAGTTAAAAATGTCCCCCCGTGAAGGGGGACATTGGTTTTTACACTGTCGGATCTGCGACAATAAGTTTTGCCAAAGCTTTTGGCTGAACTGTTTTTGCACCGTACAGGTAGAGGCCGCGAACCAAATCAGAGAAGCTATCCTTGTCGCGCAGGCTCTCGATTTTCGCAAGCTGGGACGCGAAAGTAATCGCATCGTTTGTACCTGCAAGCACGTAGAATTTGCCGTCAACGCTTGTAAGGTTTGTTGATACAAGAACGTCCATGCCGGCGATTCTGCCGATTGCGCCTTCGCGAAGGGTTTCATCAGCTACGTTGTGGGCACCGATAAATTCTGTGCTGTTTAGCAAATAGCTCTCAACGATTGGGTTGATAACGACCCACGGACGTTTTGTTGCAGAGACCGCATCAGAGTTTTTCAAAGCCATTGCAAGGTTTACGAATTTTTCGTAGATAGTTGTTTTGTCCAAAGTGACGGGAGCATCTTCTGTACCGACGATGTTTGAAACATCGGCTTGTGCGTGCATCCCCAAAAGGAAGCTGTCTTGAACTTGTTCAATCGCTTTTTTCGCGTTGGTAAGGTGTGCCTCCATAATGTCCTGATTTGCCTGTACTGATGCAACATCGTTGATTTTGAACGCAAAGAATTTTTTCTGATCGATTAAAAGTTCTTGTGAGCTTGGTTCAAGTTCGTTGTAGGTAATGTTGCCTGTACCGAGGGTTGAAATTGCAACGTCGGCAGGTGTGATAATTTTCACTTTGTCGCCTTGGTTTTTAATTTCGCCTTCGAAGTTTTTGTTGACGCATTGAAGCATCACGCATTCTTTTTCCAGCATGGAGTTAAGTTTTTGGCTCCAAATTTCCGGAATAAATGCACCGTAAGGGTTTGTTGGTTGTGTTGACATTTTTTTGTTTCCTTTCCTTTTTTTGTGTGTGTAAATATCCCCGGATGTCGTCCGGGGTTTGTTGTTTGTATAAAATGTTTAATAAAAAATTATATTAACGCCTTGGCTAATCTTGCGTGCGCGTGTTGCAGTATTTTTTTTCGTCGTTCCATTTCCAATTGTGTTTCAAGCAATTTTCTTTGTTGATTTTAACTGATTCTTTGCCAACTCCCACTGTAATTCCTTCCGCACATACACCTATATCAAAGCACATATTCAATTCTGAAAATGCTACACGCATTTTTTCAAGTTTACCTGAAAAAATTAATATAAGAATCACTATGATAATTACAGTTTTGATTTTCATATTAATAATTATATCACGACTATTTANNNNGTAGTGTAGATTCGGTTGGATTCGGTGGTAATTGGTCACGCATAAGCTCCCGGCAATCACAGGTTGGATTTGCGCGGCCTCGTTCTCTGCCTAAACTATTTGCTTTTTGATCATTAATAGAATCTCTCAGCGCGTCCTCAAGGCTTTGCTTGTGAGTATGTACTTGAACATGAGAATCATGTGCTTCTTTATAGTCACAATACGCTTTAGAATGCATTTCAGTAACTATTCCTAATTGTGCATTATCACAGTTGGCAACCGAATGCCAATATTTGTCCATATCTCCATGGGACGCTAATAATGCTATAAAATTCCTCATAAGATTATGTGTTGCGACGAGTTGAGCCAGACATGGCGCGTGCAAACTCATCAAATCTCGCAGCATTATCATATGATTATTTTTCTGTTCTTGGATTTTGTCGTATTCAGCATCAACATTATTTCCGCAACCGGGCAAATGTTTACCAACTTCCGGTTCAAGCTCGGCTAATTTTTCATCCATTTGCGCAACCACATCTTCTGCTTCAGCTGCCACATTTTCTATATCCGCAATATCTGTCTCAACCTCTGATGCCATATTTTCACATTCAGAGGCAAGTTCATCAATTCCGGCAATCATTGCATCTATCTCGTCCCAACAATGGCATTCCTCTTCATCGTCATTTTTATCTTCCTTGGCGCAAACATTGCACAGACAGTTCGGATGCGGGCGGTCCGGCACATCGTCCAGGCTGTCGTATTCTGTCCCGTCGAGCGCCGCGCAAGCCTCACACGGGTCAGCACCTTCGGCTTGCCAAACATATTTCACATGCACATCTTTGCTAACACTGCCTTCAAGTACTATTGAACTTTCACCAAAGTTATTGTACACACGCTCAATTTGTTTTTCCGTATTGATTCGCTTGTTGTTTTTTGTATCAAAAATTACATTACTCACCGCGGCACGCTTGATGTTGGTTTGAATATCTTTTAAGGAATATTGCGCGGCTGCGCTTTCCAACGCGGCATGCGTTTGGACTCCGTATTTACCGTCAATTTCAATCCGCGCGCTTTTATTTCCGTGCTGCCTGTTCAACACATTCAACGCAGATTGCAAATCTTTTGTTGATTGTTCGCTTCCAAACTTGCGCGAGTGGGTTTTCATGTAATCAAGTATCTGCTGCGCATTAGTCATCGTTATATATCTCTCTAAATTGCAAACCGATAATTGCGCAGGATTTTGTCGGTTGCTCACCTGAAACACACAATTGCACGGCATAGTTTGAGCCGGAGATTTCGGCCTTTTCCAGCGCATCTCTGTTAACCGCCCAAACCGGAACATCGTCTTCATCCAACGGCCATCTGCACGGTTTGCCCTCATCGGTATCATCATCACAACCCCAGATAAAATGCTCCGGGTTGTACGAATGAATCCGCTCTTTATCATCGGCGTAGGATGTGTCGTAATCCTTGTAGATTGAGAATTCAAAATCATTATCGTGTTCTTCGTCAAGCAAGAAATAAAACTCATCCACGGTTTTTCTGTAATGCGGTTTACCGATACTTAAAAACGGCGATTTCCACATGAACTCCACCGGTTCACCACAAAAACTTGTACCAAAATCTTCGCGGTAAATTTTGCCGTCTTTGTCACCTGTTAAAATATAGTTTTTGTAAACGCACGCACAAGTTATATCCTGCGGAATAACACGTTTGTACCACGCCTTGTTCACATAATCATTAATCCAAACAGTGTGTAAATATTTATCCGAAACATAAGGGATAAAATACCACACTTGCGAGCACGTATCATAGGGTAGGCAAACAGTTCTTTCAAGTTCGGCAAATTTTTCAAACTCAGGTTTGATATTCAGCGAAATCTCCGAACCCAATTGAATTTGGTTCATTGTATTTTGCTCTAACGGGAAAATTCCGGTGCTTAAAAAGTACTGTTTATTTTGCACATTCACAACTGATTGCGGTGCAAGCGTACCTTTGTCCGCAAACGGCACAATGGCAAAATCTTCCTGGCTTATACCTGTCAGCAAATAAACGCTGTCCTTTTTATAAATCGCCAGGTAATCCATATACGGTTTCATCGCAGTGATTACATCGGTATCGGTGTGAAAATCCGCAAAATATCCGGCGTCACCTTCGGTCTCAAAATCATCACAGGTACCAAGTGCAGAGTAATAGATACGCGATTTTTGCGCAACCCAAACCCTGCCGCGGTACACTGTCAAGACACTCCCTGTCACAGGGTCGCCATCCGGATTGTTCAAATTACAATCAACTATCGCACCGGAATTTGTTATATAAAATAGTCCGTCACTTTCTGTGATAACCAAAACGCCGTTCAAAAATTGTGCAAAATGCGGTTTTTGACCGGTAAGAGTTTTATCAAGCAAGGTTTGAGTCCCGTTTTGCTCAAGATAAATTTTACCGGAGGCTGTTGTGATAATCAGCTTTGAAATATTTTGTGCGGACATCTCAAACAAGCCGGTCACAGCATCTTCATCGGGAAGCTGTGAAAATAAAGTGTTGCCTTTTTGCCTGATTATACCTCGGTTGTTGAGAATTTCCACATTCTGCGAATCAGCCCAGTAGATTTTCTTCACATCTGTGCCGAGTTCGGTTTTGGACAGAGACAAATTCACCCCGCCCGATAAATTGTAATATGCTGTTTCCATTTTTTTCCTTTCCTGTTAGAGGGTTTGAGCCTCATTAAACATTGTTGTTATTGCCGGCGCGTCAAGCCCGAGCTGTTTTGCAAATTCTATAATAAGCGGGTTTTGCTTATTTATTTCTATTGCATATTCAAGTTCAATTTTTGCGGTTTCGTTTCCGGCGACAAGCGCGTCAAGCTGCTCACTTGAAATACCAAATTTTTGCAGCAGATACAGCCTCATCTGACGCGGTGAGATAACCTCGTTGTCAGGCTGCGGCGGCTGCCAAAGTTCAACCGGTTCTTCCGATGATTGTATTTTTAAATCCGCGTATTGCGGCAGATGTTTTTTACAAATATTGATTTCTTCAATAGTTCCGACGATTACCACACGTCCTAATTCATCTTTTACGTAATATGTTGTCATGGTGTATCCTCCTCTAAATCATTTTCTAACTGCGAGCCCTTTGAGTAAATAAAACGAAACTCATTTATGCCAACAGCATTAGTATCAACCCAAATGCTAATCTGGTCGCCCTTGCTCATCAAAGGAGTGATTAGATTTTTCCCATGTCCAATTAGCGGAGATGCTACCCTCCAAACAAGACCCCATATAGATATTGATGCTGCGCGACCATCATTATTCCCTGCATTGAGGAAGTAAAATCCGTTACCCGGAGCAGTGTATGTGCCTCCCCAAAATGCTCCGCTGATTAAATTATCAGAATTGTTGCTTGCCGAAACATTTTCACCGATAACATTTTTACCTGTATCTGTAATATTTGACAAATCAATATCTGATTTTTGTTCAAGTGCTTCTTCGTTTAATTGTGACATTTCTGCGATGTCGTCGTTAATTTGTTTAATGCTTTGCTTGCTCAAATTAACCGCATCATTAAGATTTTTGAAATTGAAATTTACATCTGAAGCTTTAGCTTTTGCTCCGGGAATAAATTCAATCAGGTGTGTGTTTGTTTCCATTTTTTTCCTTTCTTTTTTCGTGTAATTTTTCTTTGTACCACTTAATTTTTGTTCTGATAAAACTGCCCGTTTGCGTTTGCGCAACCCAAGGATAAGGCGGGATATAGATTATATCAATCTTTCCCGCACTGGTTGATTTGGGGTTTTTTAGACCGAACTCGTAATGTGTCATGGTTGTGTCCGGTGAAATTTCTATTGCGTATTGCTCACAAAGCTGTGCACAAAGTTTCATTGTTGATTCAAATTGTTCAAGTGTGATGGGGTATGCGCCAACGCGGTCGCGGTCACGAAACCCGGCCATAGCGCACATGGCAACCCCGATTGAGCCGGTGTTACCGCCGCCTGTGTGGGCTGCGTATTTGTCTGTGCGGCAAATCTTGTTGTCTTCGGGTTTAAAAATTCCGTTGTGAACCGTGCCGTTTTTGTCTACCAAAAAATGGTAGCAGCGTTTATCGTGAGCGCTCGGTTCATAAGCGCCCGCGCTCCAATGCAGTATTAATCTTTTCATACCGGCTATTCCTGATCTAACCAATCGGGGTTTTTCATTAAATACTGCACCGCAGCGTTGGTTCGATTTCTGGCGTTTAATTTTCCTATCAACCTATCAACATAAGTGCGTACTGTACCGTATGAAATCTTGATTTCAACACCGATTTCTTTATCGGAATATCCAAGCGCAATTAATGTCAAAACTCTTTTTTCTGTACTTGATAACTTCATTGTATCCTAATTCCTTTTTGTTTCCATGTATTAGCTTACTAAAAAACTTACATGCGGTTTAAATAATAGTTCCTGTTTAACGCCGTAATAAAAACCTTTATCTGTTTTCTGCCAGCCCGATTTTCAGCGCGCTCAAATTTGCATAGCATCGTTTTTTAACTCCGAATTCATTGTAGTTCAAATAGAATTTGCTTGCATATTTGTAATTGATATATTTTTTTTCGTATAAGATTTTTGATTTCAGACTATCAAAAAATTTCAGTGCCTTGTCGTTGATTTTTCTGATTGTTGAGAGCTCATCCGAGTCGGTGACTCTGGTCAATTGCACGACGGTGTGGCCGCAAACCGGGCAATGCTTTAAAAAATCTAATTCACAAATAATAAATTTCGGCAGCGGTACGAGCTTAAAAGTGCGTGCTTTATGCAATTTGCCGCAGCAGTGTAAATATCCCATCTTCTTCCTCCAATGAGCACAACTATCCCCTTTATATTGGCAAACAACCGGACCATCAAGGGTTTGGGTCTTAACCAACATACTTAGTATAACGTATATGAAAAAAAATAAAAGTCCCCATTTCTGTGGACATGAACTCATGTCCGCGAATTCATGGACAACACCCGTGAAAACCCTTGCTATGACTCGCTGTCTAGCGACTGGTGTCCGGACTTGTGTGATTTAAGCAGAACTCCGCGTTTTGAATTTTGGATAAATTCGAGCATGGTCTCAATATATTTGTTCATCGGGATTTCTGCGCGAATTTTTTCAATTGCCTGGGTTGTGTTGTATTCTTCCGAAATCAACAATTTGAACGCGGCATTTATGTTTGTGCGCTCTTCAAGCGGTACACCGCGGCGTTTGAGGGCAATGACGTTCAGTCCGCGCGGCACGGGCGGTCTGCCCTCGCCTTTTGAGTACGGGAGAATATCGCTGCGCGCAGCGGAAAACCCGCTTACTATCGCCATTGTGCCGATACGAATATTTTGGTGGAAAACGCTCATCCCGCCGATAAATGCGCCGCGGCCAACGTGAATGTGGCCGGCAAGCGTTGCAAGGTTCGCCAGAATGACTTCGTCTTCCAGCACGCAGTTGTGGGCAATGTGTGCGCCGACCATAATAAGGCACTTGCTGCCGATGCGTGTGGTCAGGTCACCGCAGTTTGCCGCGCGGTGAATTGTAACGTTTTCTTTAACAATTGTGTCGTTGCCGATGATAACCTTGGTGGGTTCGCCTTTGTAGCCCAAATCCTGCGGTTCGGAGCCGATTGTGGCAAACGGTGAAATCGTGCACCGCTCGCCGATTTCGCTGTGTTCTATGTAGGCGTTTGCGATTACGCGTGTGCCGGAGCCGATTGTAACATTTTCACCGATAACAACATTTGGGCCTATAACAGCGTCAGGTGCTATCTTTGCAGATGGATGAACTATTGCACTTTTGTCTATCATTCCTCTATTATATATTAAAATAGTTGCAATTTATCAGATTTTATATTATCTTAATAATGAAGGAGTAAGATAAATGAAAATGCAAGCATTTTCATTTACGAGCGATTGAATTAGAATCCGAAGGATTATAAAATGGAGTTGAAAAAGCAGAATATTCTTTCGTTTTTAGAAGAGAAAACGAATCTATATGCTGATAATGTTGCACTTGGGATAAGAACACCGTTGGGGTGGAAAGAGTTTACTTATCAAGGGGTGGGACTGTTGTCGCGGAAAACGGCACATTATTTTATTAACGAATTGCAGCTGCAAAAAGGCGAGCGGCTTGCCTTGTTGTGCGAATCGCGGCCGGAGTTCGGTGCGTGCGTATTTGCATCGGTTTTGGCCGGGTTGGTCACGGTGCCGCTGGATATAAAGCTCACCAAATACGAGTTGCTGTCAATTCTATCCGATTGCCAGCCGTCTGTGATGCTTGTATCACAGCAGTTTGCGGACCTTGCGCTTGAATTGCAGCAGGATTTGCCGTCATTGCAGCATATCCTCATTGTAGACGAAACCGCGTGCGGGCCGCTGCCGAGCATCCACCAGCTGCCAAACAATTATGAGGGCAAGTGGCGCCATCGCAGCTCAAAATCCACCGCGCTGATTATTTATACATCGGGANNTCGGGAACAACCGGGAAGCCAAAGGGTGTTATGATATCGTTCCAAAACATGATGGCGCAGATGAACGACCTTGACTATGCGCTGCGCAAAATCATACGCGCTGAAAGCATAAACATTCTTTCTATTTTGCCGATGAACCATTTGTTTGAGCTTACGGTCGGATTTGCAACGTTTATGAATTTCGGGTTTTCGGTTTATTACAGCCAGAGTTTGAAACCGAAAGATATTTTATCTATTATGCGCGACAAACAGATTGAGTTTATGATTGTTGTGCCGGCGTTTTTAAAATTGATGAAAAACTCTATTGAAGCGGAGATTGCAAGCTCGGGCAAAACCGGTATTTTCAAAATCATGTACGGTTTGGCAAGATTCATCCCGTCTTATCGCATCAAACGGTTAATTTTCAAAAACATCCATTCAAAATTCGGCGGTAAGTTTGACGGGTTTTTGTCAGGCGGAGCGCCGCTGGATATTGAGGTGGGCAAGTTCTTTGAGCGCATCGGGATTAAGATGTATCAAGGTTACGGGCTGTCGGAAGCATCACCTGTTGTATCGGTAAACTTTAACAAACGCGACACTTTGGCATCGGTCGGGCCGGCACTGCAAAGTTTAGAGGCAAAACTTGATGCGGATACGGGTGAGCTTATGTTAAGAGGGCCGTCTGTTATGAAGGGGTATCACAACCAGCCGGAGCTGACTTCTGAGGTTATTGACCCTGACGGGTGGCTGCATACAGGTGATGTCGCGGAGATTGACAGGGACGGACATATCTATATAACCGGCCGGATTAAGAATATGATTGTGCTGTCGGGCGGGAAGAAGGTTTTACCGGAAGAGGTTGAGGCAATACTTGAAAAAAGCGAGCTTTTGGCTGAGGTTTGCGTGCTGGGTGTTGAGCATTCCGGCGGTGCAAAAGACGGTACGGAAGACGTTGCGGCGGTTGTTGTTCCGCACGAGCGGCTGTACGAGGAATATGATGAAAAGGCTTTGGACAGGCTTATCCGCTCGGAGGTCAAATCGCTTTCGCTGCGGTTGAGCACATACAAACGTCCGGTGAATGTGATTATACAAAAGGAACCTTTACCTCGCACATCCACCAGAAAAGTCAAACGTCAAGAGGTTAGGGCGTTAGTCAACAACTAGGTAGGGCAGCTGTAATGCCGCCAATAAGGAGGAAAAATGAAGAAATTAGTAGTATTATCAATCTTGGCAGGGATGCTGTCAACAGCGGCGCCTGTGTTTGCGGGCACGCACGGAACAGACGGCGAAATCACCGGCAGAAGTGTTGGTGCTGCGGCATTGTCGCTTATAGTTTGGCCGGGTATCGGGCAGGCGGTAAACGGTGAAGACAAAGAGAAAAACATCACCCACGCTTTGCTTGGTTTGACTGGGATTTTCAGATTCTGGTCTTGCTATGACGCGTTGATGGACCGTCACGGCGGCGTCTGGGAAAACCGGATTTAGTCAGAAAAAGCCCGCGTCTGCGGGCTTTTTTATTCAATCAGTCCGCGTGAGAAGGCGATGTAGGCGGCGTGCGCCATGCCGGCCGCGCCAAGTTTTGCCGGGGTATCTTTTTTTTTGCATGCGTGCAAAATTTATTTTTATTTTGGCATTAAAATAAAATTATGAATACAGAATTAAGACTGCGCTTGCAAATGACAAAAAATCTTATTGAATTAATGATAGCGGATTATTGTTAAAGAGCTTGATGAAATCATTAAAACTAACGAGATTTAAGCCTGTTCAAGCGCAAGCGTTTTAGTCACCGCATCGCACACGGCTGCCGGGCCAAAGTATTGTATTGCGCCGGGGAACACATAATCGTCGTTCATCGCCCAGTTTTCGCGGTTTTTTTCAAGCGCTTTGAACACAGGCCCGTCAAGTTTGACCAATGCCTTTTGGATAACGGGTTTGTCCGTGCCGTGGCGGCGTTCAATGTTCATCATCATAGTCAGCGGCACACCGCCTGCAACCCATTCGCTCGCCGGCCGCACAAGGTTTTTCACCGACGACAAATATCCGGTCAACCTGTTGCTTAAAAGCGCTGCCGCGTTGTAACCGAGCGAATAACAGTAGTCAGCATCAAAATTTGACGGGAACGCGCATCTGCCCTCGTACCCGAAGAAATGCGCCTGCGCCGAGAATTTGCCCTTGTAAAGCCCTTGAGATTTCATTGCATCAAGCTTGATTTGAACCATCTCAATCAGCAATTTTTCCGTGTCAATGCGCGAAACCTGCACATTACCGTGGTCGTCGCGATCCATCAGCAACTGGATTTTTATGGAAACCGGCAGCGATTCAAAAACCTTGACATTTTCTTCGCTGATACGGTTTAAAACCACGTTAAACTGCTCGCCGGTGGACGTTGCGTTAGCGTAATCCGGGTCGTGTTCAAGCTCGGGCATAATGTCGTTCAGGTTACTGATAAGCGTTTTCATTTCCGGGAAAAATTCAATCAAACCTTCCGGTACAATCACGGTGCCGAAGTTTTTGCCCTGCTCGGAGCGTTTGTCAACAATGTTTGCGATATAGTTGACGATTTGTTCAAGCGACATTTTTTTTGCCTCAACTTCTTCTGAAATCAGTGTGATATTAGGCTGTGTTTGCAGCGCGGCTTCAAGCGCGACGTGTGATGCGCTGCGGCCCATGATTTTTATAAAGTGCCAGTATTTTTTTGCGGAATTGGCGTCGCGCTGGATGTTGCCGATAAGCTCCGCGTAAGTTTTCACCGCGGTGTCAAACCCGAACGAGATTTCAATCTGGTCGTTTTTCAGGTCGCCGTCAATTGTTTTCGGGCAGCCGATAACCTGGATCCCTTTGTCAATCATCCATTCGGCAAGCATCGCCGCGTTTGTGTTTGAGTCGTCGCCGCCAATAATAATTATCCCTGTGATGCCAAGCTTTTGGCAATTGGCAAGCGATTTTTTGAACTGGTCTTCGGTTTCCAGCTTGGTTCTGCCGGAACCTATTATATCAAACCCGCCCGTGTTGCGGTATTTGCCAATAAATTCGTCCGTAAACTCAATTGTTTTGCCGTCAATTATCCCTGACGGGCCGCCAAGAAACCCGTATAATTTATTTTGCGGGTTGGCCTGTTTAAGCGCGTCGTAGAGCCCTGCGATAACGTTGTGACCGCCCGGTGCCTGACCGCCGGAAAGGATTACACCCACATTCATCGCCGCGTTTTCGGCGGCCGCGCCTTTTTTAAATGTAACAATCGGCTTGCCATAAGTGTTTTTGAAAAGCTCTTGAATCTTATCGGCGTCGCGCACAGCGGTTGTCGGCGCGCCTTCAATAAGCTCTATCGCGTTGATATCCAACGATGCCGGAAGTTTCGGCCGGTATTTCAAACGTTCAATTTGCAATGGTGATAATGTTGTCATGGTTGCTCTCCCTATTCCATGACAATTTTATCATAAAAATTTTAAATTCTAAATTTTTGCTATCCGAATGTCTTAAAGGTACTTTCAACGTTTTTCTCAATAACTTTTGTGACCGCATCCATCTCGGTTTGGATAGCGTTTTGCTCGGTGTCAAGCTGTTTGAGACGAAGCTCAAGGTTTCTGTCTTGCGATTGAATGATGGCTATTTTTGAGTTGATATTGTTAATATCCTGATCGTATTGATACTTGTCGTATTCGTACTGGTTCATTGCATCGTCGTAGCGGGCCTGGTCGGCTATTGTGTTGGTTGTAAGCGCATAAGTCACCGCATCCGGCTGGTCGGCGTTGAGTGTAATATTGATAATACGGCCTGTTGCGTCTTGTTCAAGCCGGGCTCTGACACCTTTGATTTCTTCGTTTTTCTGCTGCGAACCGACCTTGTATGCAGGGATGTGTGATTGTGATTGAGCTGTGACCGGGTCGTAGATTGTGTTCGGGCTTGTGATGACATCAAGATTATAGAACTGCGGTTCATACGCGCCTGTTGACGTGTTTTGGATGTATCTGACAGCCCAGCCGAGATTTGACGGCCCGTAAGCCGCGTCAAGCTGTCCCATTTGTTCCTGTTCAGATAATAGTAATGCTGTTAGTTTGTCGGTCATAGCACCTGTACCGTCAGACAGCGATGAGTAATACGGATCGGCGAGCACTTGTGCCGGTGTTAGCGGCGAACCCAATAATCTCAATTCTTTTGCGCCAATCATGTATGTGTTTGGAATAGTGGTGACAGTTGTAGGCGGTATTGATGCGTCGGCGGGGGTGGTGGTGACTGTGCGCATGCCGTCAGCATCTGTGGTTGTGGTAACGGTATCCGCGGTCGCATCGCCCGGTGTAAAGACTGTTGTTGTTTTGCCGTCAGCGTCTATTGAAATATCAGTTCTGTCAAACGGTGCAGCGGCGCCTGAGAATGTTGTGGTTGTGGTGACACCGGTTACAGGGTTAAAAATTGTATAAGAATCACCGGCCGCGGCAGTAGCGGCGGTAGGTAGTGCCGGCATAGGGTTAGTGGCGGCATCAACCCAGTCGGTGCCGTTATAAGTGTAATCCACGCCGCCCAGGGTTATGACAGAGCCTGCGGCTGCGGCTGCTGAGGCATCTGTTTCAGGCAGAACCACCGGAAGCGCTGCTCCCGCTGCAACCTCTGTAAAGCTGCCGGGGTCTGTGTTTCTTACAATAATACTTGGTGTTGCAGAAACAACCGCAAAATCATCTTGCCACTGGCGAAGATAGCTGACGGTATAAAGTCCTCCCGGTTGCGCGATAAGCGATGTGATTGTATTTTTGAGCGAGCCGTCCTCAAATGTGTAGATGGTTTTTGTGTAATCGTCAATCGCCGGCGGTACAGGTACCTTCATGCCGAGCATTTGGTTATAGTAGTTGGCGGTTTGGTTACCCAAAGCTGTACGCTGCTGGTTAATCTGCTGACCTTCATACTCTACGTTAGTCTTGCGGGCCGTAAGTCCCAAAAATCTTGCTTGTGATGCTGCCATTCCCATGAGCGTATTCCTCTAATACTTATAGCATTAGTGTAATATTTTTTTATCCGAATGGGCTCATCCAAATGAACTATTTTTCCACGCCCCATTTTGATTGGAGTTGTGAAAGTTCGCCAGAATTGTGCAGTTGTTTGATAATCTGGTCTATTCGTGACATTAGTTGGTTGTTTTCCGGTCCTTTGCGAAAGGCGGCGGCGTAGGGTTCGCGCGAGTAGCGTTTTTGAAGGATTTTCACTGACGGGTCGTCCATTGCCAACCCCAAAAGCAGCGTATCATCTGCCATAAGCGCTTCCCCGACTCCTTGTTTTAGTGCTTCGTAGGCCTCGGGGTAGGTTTTGTATCCGATAATTTCGGCATCGGGCAGATTCAGGCGCAGGTTTTTTTCACTGGTTGAGCCAAAAACAATGATTACTTTTCTGCCGTTGAATTCTTGCAGTGTCGTACCTTTTGTGCCTTGGAGCACCATCAAGGCTTGGCCTGCAACGTAATACGGGATTGAAAACTCCATAAGCTGTTGGCGGTGCGGGGTTACAGACATTGTTGCAATGAGCATATCAACAACCTGACCGTTAAGTTTGCCTATGCGCTCTTGACCTGTGAGTGGATGAAAAACCGGTTTCACGCCGAGGTTTTCCGCAATGAGTTTTGCAAGGTCTATCTCGTAGCCGACAAGCTCATAACCTGTAGTTTCGTTCCCTTGACGAAACCCGAACGGGCGGGCGTCTTCACGGACACCAATTATTATTTTGCCGTTTTCTTGTATTTTATCAAAGTCGTCAATAACCGGTTCTTGCTTTGCGCATCCGGTGCAAAGCAGTGTGAATAATAAGGTTAAAAGCAGCTTCTTCATGCTTTATATTATATCATAAAAATCATATCTTAACCCTCGCTCGTTATCCAAATTTTTGACTCCGGTGAAATAGTCTACGTGAATAGCCTGTTTTGGTAATTATTAATTTATCCAAACAACGCACAATTTTGAATGTACCAAATCTTAAAGGAGGAAAGATGACTATTAAGAGATTAACAATAGCGGCTGCCATAGCATTGGCCGGCTTTACGCCTGCGTTTGCGAGCTGCCCTGCTGCAGAGCAGATGCCGGTTGTAACCGGTGCGGCATGCCCTGTTGAAGAGGCAAAACCAATGCCTAGCTGCAACAAATGCAAAGAGAAGAAAGACAAATGCGGATGCAAAAAGGCTAAACCGAAATGCGGTTGCCAGGACAGCACTGAGCCCGGAATACCTGCGGCTACATTGTGCCCGCAATCTTCAAAAGTAAAACCGAAAGATATGCTCCAAGTTTACGGTTATCCGAATGCTATCTACGGTGCTAACAACTACATGGGCGAACCTGCCGCATCAACTGCGTTTTTAGAAACGCCTTATGCGACAGCAACAAGCTCACCTCGTAACATCGCTGCTGCTTCATCAGGTGTTGTTGTTTCAACAACAGGTGAAATCACCGGCGCTGCTACACCGGTTTTCGGTACGGGTTTGAACGTTCCGATGATCAACCAGCTTCCATGCAACGAATGCGATAACATTGATTTCCAAAGCTCGAGCTCAATTGAAGCTGTTAAAAAATCCGTTGTACCTTACGATTGCCCCTGCAAAGGCAAAATGATGGGTGCTGCATCGGGTTTGATGGGTGCGGATTCGTTCCCTGATGTTCCGGATAGTTTTTGGGCGTCTTGCGATATAGACAAACTTGCTATCAACGATGTCGTTGTGGGTTATCCTGACGGTCTTTTCAGACCAAACAGAGATATTTCACGCGCAGAATTTGCAACAATGCTTGTAAAAGGGTTCAACATGAGCCCTGACTGCGGCGGCAACATGCAGTTTAGCGATGTACCTGCCTGCAACTGGGCGAACGGTGCTATTTCAAAAGCTGCACAGGAAAACCTGCTTACAGGTTGTGAAGGTAAATTCCACCCGAGCGCACCTGTGACTCGTTTGGATGCGCTTTCAACAATCGCAAAAGGCATGAACTGCCCGATGGATGAGTGCAAGGCTAATGAAATCCTTGGCAAATATTCAGACGGTGCTTCTATCCCTGAGGCTGCGAAAATCGCCGTTGCAAAATCACTTGAAAACGGCGCGTTGAAGGGTTCACCAACTCCGAACCTAATCAACCCTAACGAGGACGCGACTCGTGCGGATGTATCTTCTATGCTACAAACCGTTCGTGTGGCTCTCGGTTACGATACAAACCCTGAAACAGCTAACGATACTTGCCCTGTTGAACACAAAACATCGTTCATTGAGCAAGAAGAAATCGTTAAAATACCTACATTAAAAGTGTCTATGATTGACCAAATCAACGCGAAATCATCACATGTAGGTCAATACTTCAAAGCGAAAACTCTGGAGGAAGTTACAATCAACGGTACGGTATTCCCTTGCGGTTCAATCGTAAGCGGCCGTGTGGTTGAGGTTGTAAGACCTTCCGGATGTAATAAAGGTGCATTGAAACTTTCGTTCACAGACATTAAAAATGACTGTACAAAAGTTAACTTGCCAAAACAAATCATGCAAGCTCAGGTTGGCTGCCCAAAACAGATCAACCCGGTTGCAAGATTGGTTGAGTTCCCATTCACACTTGCTGGTTCTATTATCGGTACCGCTGCAAGAACGGTGGGTGGCGCATTCACAGCGCTTGGTAACGCATCGGAGAACGTGCTTAACGACGGCGGATATATGCTTGGTAACGCGTTTAACGGTGAGTTCGGCGCAGCAGGCCGCAGCTTAGGCGACGGTGTTGTTCAGACAGTTATGGCCCCTGTAAACGTTGTAAGAACAGGTTTGACAGGTGTCCTTGGATTGTTTGAAACAACAGGCGACGAGGTTGCATACCTTGTTAACCCGAAAGGATACAAAATCTCTGCGGTTAACTCAAGAGAACAAGTTACGATTGCATTCGGTTGTACCGAAGAGTAACCATCTCATATACCAAAGGCCGGTCGCTCACAAGGCGGCCGGTTTTTTTATTTCCTGACAAGTTCAATTTTGTAGCCGAGGATATCGGCCATAAGTTGAAACTCGGCCAGGGTTAATGAATCTCTATTCAATTTTCCATACAAAGCTCTACAACTATATTTTTTTCCAAGAACTTCTTGCATTTGTTCCGCAACTTTTTTCAAGGTAGTCCCGTTTAATGTTACTAATGATTTTATATAATTCTTGTTATCGCTGTTATCCATAATAAGATTATAGTGGTACTTGACAATTAATTCAAAAAATAATACAATAATACATGTACACGAGTACAACAACCCGACAAGATGTATTAGTATTTACAGGAGAAAACATGTACGACTTAACAAACGCAATGAACAAAAACCTGGCAGACTCACGCGAGATGGTGAGAAATATGATAAAACAAAACAAAACCCAGACAAAACGTCTGGCTGTCCTGCTGCAAAAACTGGATTGGCTTGCTGTGCTCGCACCGGAAGAAGAATCTAAATCCTAGTCTTTTTTACCAGTTACCCCATTTTTTTTAA
>DBCX01000041.1:0-6865 GCA_002293275.1 Cyanobacteria bacterium UBA947
GTCTGCTTTTTGGCTGCACGACCTCAATTTTTGGACGTTCAGGTTCTTTTTTATCTTCAGTTTTTGTTTCCGGCGCGGCAGCGGTTTCGTCCGTTGTTTTTGCCTCACTTGCCGCTTTTGCCTCTTCGGGCGCTGCTTCTGCCGCAGGTTTTGCTTTTTTTACGACAAACGCACGCGGTGCCGCTTTTGGCGGTGCAGGCACAGAGCCGCCCGCGATAAATTCTTTTAACTTATTAATCTGGTCGGTTGTGACCGTGTTTGAGTGCGATTTAACAACGATACCGATTTGGGCGAACTTTGCTATGACCTCGTTATTTTCAAGGCCGAGTTGTTTTGATAGTTCATTTACTCTGATAGTTTCGTAACTCATCTAGCAGTTGTTCCTTCACGGGCGCTTTCAGGACCTTTGAGAGCCTGTTTTTTTTGAAAGCGGTTTCTATACAACTGTTATTGTAACACAAATATGCGCTCCTGCCAAATGTGTTACAGTCGGGGTTTATAATAATTGTGCCGCAGGGGTTTTTACGCGTAATTTTTATCAATTCGCCGCGGTCTTTCATCTCGTTGCAGCCAACGCATTTCCTATACACCGGCAAGTTTCTCCAGTTTAATTTTTTGGTCGTATTCGGTCAAAAGTTTGATAAGCTCGTCCAATTCTCCTTCAACGACGGTCCAGACATTGAGGTTTTCGCCAATTCGGTGGTCAGTTAGGCGTCCTTGCGGAAAGTTGTATGTGCGGATGCGTTCTGAGCGATCGCCCGTGCCGACTTGTGAGCGGCGAAGATCGGTGACCTCCTGCATTTGTTTTTGGACCTCCAAATCATAGAGCCGCGCCTTGATAATTTGAAGCGCGCGTTCTTTGTTTTGCAGTTGGGAGCGTTCTTCCGTGCAAAAAACCATCAGACCGGTTGGTTTGTGAACCACTCGTACTGCGGTTTCCACCTTGTTTACGTTTTGTCCGCCGGCACCGCCTGAGCGCGCGGTTGAAATCTCTAAATCATTCGGGTTGAGTTCAACTTCCACGTCGTCAACTTCGGGCATAACGGCAACGGTCGCGGTTGACGTGTGTACGCGGCCTTGTGATTCTGTCGCCGGAACCCGTTGGACTCGGTGCACGCCGGATTCGTATTTCAACCGTGAATAGATGCTGTCACCCTTCATTGAAATAATAATTTCGGACACCCCGCCGGCTTCGCACTCGGTTTTGCTTAGAATCTGGGTTTGCCAGCCTTGTTTATCGGCGTAGCGCATGTACATCCGTGCCAGATCGCCGGCAAAAATGTTTGCCTCGTCGCCGCCTGCACCGCCGCGGATTTCCAGCATAATATCTTTATCATCCATAGGATCGCGCGGCAAGAGCAAGACCTTCATCCGCTCCTCGTAATCAGGGATTTTCGCCTCGTTCTCTTCCATCTCGGCCTTTAAAAATGCCTTCATCTCGTTGTCGGTTTCCGCGTGGATAAGTTCTTTTGCCTCGGCTATCGCGTCGGTCGCTTTTTTCCAGTCGTAGTAAAGCTCTACGGTTTCTTCCATGGATTTGCGCTGCTTGGAAAGATCTTTAAACTTGTTGTAATCCTGTATCACAGCAGGGTCCGAGAGCGTCTCGCCAAGCTCTTTGTAACGCGCCTCTATTTGTAAAATTTTATCCAACATGTCTTTCATAGTTTAAATTTTACCACCGAGTTTGACCCCTGACAAGATACAAAAAGCGTTTTGCCGGTGATATTAAGGCCATAGGGTTTTTTAACATCAGATAAAACCACGCTGACCACGCCGCCCGGGCTGACTTTCAAGACGTTGTCGCCGTTATAGTTTGCGATATAAATGCTGCCGGAACTGTCTGTGACCATCCCAATTGGGCCGTTCAGGCGCGGGTCTTTGAGGAACATCATCCGATCGCCCTCGGGTGTGATTTTATAGACCACGTTGTCCGAAAAGCTGGCGACATAAACGTTTCCGGCTGAATCGGTGCTGATACCTGTCGGGCTTGAAATATTTGTGAACGCGCTGTCGTCCTTTGCAAAACCCGCCGCGGACCCCGCAGCCTGTAATTGCTGCTGCTTGATTGTTTCCATGTTTGTTTTAAGGCTTGATGCGGCAAGCTCCTGAGCTTTTGAGTAGACGGTGCTTGTCGGCGGGATTGCGGCCAAAAATGACTTGGCACGCTCGGGCTGGCCGAGCTTTGCGCTGATGACGGCAGCTTTGTAAAGTGACTCATAGTCGTCGGGTTTTCGCACAAGCACCTGCCGAAAAACCGTTATTGCAGCCTCAGACTGGCCCATGTAATCCAAAATTGAGCCGAGGTTGTAATAGGCGTCAATGTAGTTCGGGTCAATGTTTATGGCGCGGCGAAAGGCTGCAATTGCGCGCTCGTATTGGCCGACCTTGTAAAAATCCACACCTTGATTGTATTCCAGCTTGGCCTCTGTTGATACGATGTAAGGCTGTGCCTGCACCGCTGCACCGATTAAGATAGCAAGTAGTACAAGTAATTTTTTCAACCCAGTTTCTCCAATAGTTTTTGGTACTGCTGTGAAAAATCGTTGCCGCGCGCGATTATCGCAAGCCGCAGGATTTTCGCCAGATTAACGGCGGTCATGTCTTTGTAGTTATCAGGCAGCCGCAGGCTCCAATTTTGCTCGCCCGATGTGCCCGGACGGTTATAAACATTGTAGATATTGAAATAATCCGTGAAGAAAATCTGAACATTCTGCGCGCACGATGCAAAAAGCTCTACCAGTTTGGTCTGCGCCAAAAACGCCGCGTCCGTGTTCAGACACTGGACGACCTCATCGCGCGTTGCACCTTCAAAACACAGGTCATCAGCGAGGTTTTGTGCGTGCAGGTAGCCGGTTTCGGTGTTTATCACGGAATCCGCCCACATTTTTATCGGTTCATTGTCGTGTGTGCCGACCATAACCCAGGTCCTGTCGTTTATGTTGCAGCAGCGGTAGGGGTCAGCAGGTTTGTCCGCCTCAACAAACTGCGTCAGACGCATACCTTGCAGGTCAAACGCTTTCATAACGGCCGCAACAGGGTTGGTGAGCGTCCCCAAATCCTCACAAACAATTGCGTCTTTGTCAAGCCCTTCCTCGGTCGCGGCGTCAATTACCAGCTGAATCAGGCGAGCATACCGCTTAATTTGCTCGTCCGAGAGGGTTTTGACCCGTTTTTCTTTGTCGGGTTTCATTTTTGGGTCCAAATCACTTAACTGTGCGATTGCGTATTTGCACAAAATCGGGTGCTCCGGTGATGAGTAGAGGCGGCCGGCGCCTTCTTCAATTTTCGGTTTTTTGCACGACTCGTAAACCCACGGGTCAATCAACCCTACTATGTGGTCAATCCTTACGCCGCCCGGGTTTTCGCGGAACATTTTCTTGAAAAGATTTTTCATCAGCTTGCCGCCCTCGGCCGGTGTGCCGTCCGGGTTGTACATTTTATCAGGGTCCATCACAGGGAATCCCCACGCCTGACCGTCTTCGGAGAAGTAGTCCGGCGGGCAGCCAAGCGCCCAGCCTTCCAAAAACAACGATTGGTACGCCCACGTGTCGCGATCAGAAAACGCAACCTGACGGTCTGCAATCATTTTGACTTTATGTTTTTTTGCAAACGCGGCGGTAGCAGCGTTTTGTGTGCTTACGATAAACTGGATGAACTTGTATTTTTCAATATCATCGGCATATTTTTTTTCCAGCGCATTGATGCGCTCGGCAAACTCCATTTTTTGCTCAATGGATTTCGGGTTGAAAAGATTTTTGTCGGTTTCGCTTGACCAGACAGGCCAGTAGTCGTTTTTGTTTTCAATTGTGAGCGCCTCATACAGCGCGTCCTTGTCGAGCCATTCGGAATTGGCGTGCTTGTAGGCTTCAAACTCGGGTGAACCCTTGAAGTTTGACCACGCCTCCGCGAACGCCGCATCGTAGTGCTTGTAGGCATACTCGTATGCGGTGGAATTCTTATCTTTGGACGGGTTGCCCGCAACGATATCGTTGTATGTCGCCTCGGACAGGATTTTGCCCCATTTGGCGGTCGTAAGCTCTTTTAAATCCGCGAACAGCGGGTTGTTAGAAAAAATCGTCCCTGTGTAAGGCGATGCATCGCAGCTTTTTGTTTTGCCGGCAGGGCCAAGCTGGATTGAGTTAAAAATACCGGATACGTACTCAATGAAATCACGCGCGCCTTGCGTGTTTGCGCTGCCAAACCCTGTGTTCTCGCCGGCGGCCGACGGAAAACTGCCCCCGTGCATAATAAATGCAAAATTCTTTTTCCCTAAAACTTCCAGCGCCTCACGAATGATTTCTTTGTTCATGTCAAACTCCTCTTTTATGAAGAATTTAACACAAACGCTATTTTATGGCAAGAGTTTCAATCGCGCGTTTTTCGGCTGCCATGGAACGGTTGATTGCTGCCTGCGCTGCTGAAAGGTCGGGCGGTGCAACGGTTACGCCTGTTGAGCCTGGGATATAAGTCCTGTTGGTTGTCGGCCCCGAAATCTGCGTGATTTCCTGCTGCGTGTTTTGCGTCACCGAAGTCTGCTGCGGCACAGAGTTTGGCCGGTTTTTGTACAGGTCAAGCAAATTCGTATCGCTCTGGCGCTGCGCTGACGGCTCGTAATCAGTTGCTGCCGGTGCCTGCGGCTGCTCTTGCGGCGTTGGTTCGGGTTTATCTTTATCAAGCACAGATTTTGTCGGCCGGCCAAAGATTGCGTGGGAAATTTGTACAATCGGTCTAACCAAAAACGGGGTCAAAAATGCCATAGTGGCCAAAAATCGCAGCGCGCCGCCGCCTTTGCTTTTGAAGAACCGGGGTATCCCCTGGAAAAATCCTAAGATGCCTTTTTTGGTCTGCGGTGTGGGACCAAGTCCTGCGTTGAGTATTTTTGCCGGTAAACGCACCAGTTTTTGCAGCCACGTGCCGCCTTTTGCCGCGGTTGCACCCCAGTTGTTAAGGCTTGCCGCTTTGTAAACAATCCCGCCGGCAGCGGGTATCAACATATATGAGCCCATATCATAGGTGGCTTCTTCCGCGAAGGTTGGTAGCTTTTCGCCTTTTGGCGCTTCTTGAACCCTGTCAAAAACGGATTTGTAGATACCCAGACCCATCAGGAACGACATCAAAGTAGGTGCTGTAATACCGTTTGTAATAGCTTCACTGCCGCGCAGAACAATTTTTTGCACAAACCCGCCGAGTTTTGTTTCGGCGCCGTCGCCTTGCAAAATTGCGTATTTTTTCAACCGGTCGGCCTTGCTGGTGCCCATTCTTGTGAGAATCCCGCCGGTATTCAACTCTTTTTCGTTGCCCAAAACCCGGTCGATTTCTTCCATCATCTTAACGCCTTTGCCGTTCTTGGTGAAGTTTGCGCGGATATGATTGTTGTACACTTCGGGGAAAACATCATACTTTGAGAAATCGTCCTTAGCTATTTTAGCGACATCATCAAGCAGGCCATTCATTACAGCCGAACCCTCTTTTGCGCCGGTCAGGTTCGTCAGCTCTTTAACCAGACTTTTATTGTCCGGGTATTTATTCACCAAATTTTCAAGAAGCCCTTTGGTTTTGGTCGGCATAACCGCGGCTTTCGGGAAAAATATCCGCTTTATTTTGCCAAAAATTGTGCCTGGCTGCCCCATATCTTTGAGAATTTTCTTGATAACTTTTTTCTCTTCTTTCTTTTGNNTTTGTATTCGGCACCGCCTTTGAGCATTTCTTTTAACCATTTGCTCAGCCTGTCAGCGTTAGCGGGGTTGTTCATGTCATGTCTTATTTTTGGCATCCAGCGGTCGCGATGATACAGCTTTTTCCATATATCGGTGTTTGAGTCCATAGCCTCGCCGCTTGTACCGGGGAGCATACTCTTTGCAATCATGTTTTTCGGTCTGGAACGGTTAGCGGGGTTTTTCAGGTGGTCGTGCAAACTGGTGATCGTCTTACTCTTTTTTAACAGCTTTTTCACCGCACCAATGGGTTTTTGTAGAACATCGCCGGCTTTTTGCGCGAATTTTGTTTTGCCTATCCAATCAAAAGGTTTGCTTACCCAGTGGAATTTGTTGTAGCGGACGAGCAGGTTGACCCCTTTGCCTAGGCCAAAAAGAAGCGCGGCTGCACTAACAAGTGAAATAGCGGTTTTGAGCGGGCTTTTGGGTTTGACGGCACTTTCAGCCACACGGCTGATGGGATTGTTTTCTATCCTGGTTTGGGCGTTGTCTTTTGCCTGCGTAAGCGCCTGCTGCTGCTCGGGCGTCAGCGCAGTAAAATTTGAGTGTGCACTCGTGTTGCCAAAATTAAGCTGATAGTATGGACTTATATTATTGCGCATAGTTTCCCCTATATAATATAATAAACGTTTTTTGTTTGGGAAAATTGCCATTGTAAACAAATGTAACACATTTTGCCCCATGTGAAATCGGAGATTTTCAAAAACGTTTGTATAAGTAAGAGAGATTACAAGAGAGGCTTTAAAAATGGCGACAGCTAATTTGAATCAAATAGACGACAGGCTGAAAGAAATGTACGACGGCAAGACAACGACCAATGCCGCGCCTGCAGCAGCTTTTGAAGACCGCTCGGAACTATTGTTTGCGCAGATGAATTTCATCGCGGTAGCAAACAGACAAGCTTTAAAACTACCATAATCCAAGGCGGGCGGCTGGATCGTCCCCCTTATTTACNNTTTAACTCCAAATAATTTTTCCCCTACAATTTTTACCGGCTTCCCAGCCGGTTTTTTTTCGGGCTGAGCCCGTTCTGAAATTGGGTTTTTAGTCAGTCGGACCGTAAGTTTTCCACAAATCCTCATAACGTTTCAGGTATTGTGAGCAGGATTGTTTTTCTTGCAGGAACAGGCAGTTTTCGCAATTATTTTTTG
>DBCX01000041.1:6993-21467 GCA_002293275.1 Cyanobacteria bacterium UBA947
ACATCGGTGATTATGCGAACCTTAACCCCGCGCTTGTGCGCTGCAAGGATTGCGTCCGCGATGTTGTTGTTTGTGATTGAAAACACGGCGATATCAACGGTCTTTTTTGCGTTATTCAGGCGCGAGATTATATTGTTCTCGCAATCAGGCCCGGGTGTGAAAAACACCTGCGTCCAGGCCAAAGATGGCAAAATCTCGGTGCCGATGTCCGAAGTCTGCAGCGATGCAAGCAGCCGGTTTTTTATCCGTGAATCCTTCTCGGCAACGATGATGAACAGCCTGTTGTCCCGTGTTTTGGCAACAAAAAGCATGTCGCCCTCGGTCATGGCGTAAGTAACCGGATTTTTTTGATAGTAAAGGCGAAAGTGAGGCTTGCCATTTAAGTATTTGTTGATATACCAAGTTGCATTGCCTTGTACAACTTGGGCTTTTCCCTTATTCAAATATATATAGGTAGTGTGGAGCTTTTGCCTATGTTCACCAAAGGTCCCCTTTAATGCTTGTGTGCCGTAGACCTCGGTTCCATTGGGACGATGCTCGAGAGTTTCACTTTTAACGATTTTTTTAAATGCAACAGATTCAAACTTTGCCGGAACCTCAGTATCACACAAAACCTCTTGAACAATGGCGTTAAAATTTTGTATTTGCGGTTGTTTTGCGGACACGCCGCAAAACAACATGCAAAATACTATTAAGAGTTTTAAAATCTTTTTTGTCATTCTGTGAAAATTATACTTGACTGTGTATTGGAATGCAAGGTTTGTTTTTCTTTTCAAGAACGAAAAAGTAGCTGTGGAATTTACGCGCGTGCTTTTGATATTGGTTGTTATGCCCGATAAGACGGCTTTTTGCCAATAAAACAAAGAGGTCTTTGACGTAATAGCCGGCTTTTTCGGCCTCGTTCACGACATAGACGTGGCTTAAATACTGTTTGCTTTCAGTGAGGTCTTGGCATTTGAAGATCAATATACCATTCGGCTGTAAAACTCTGTAAAGTTCTTTGAGCGCATCGGTGTAAAATTTCCATAACTCCTTCATAGAAGGAAAATACGAAAATCTTTTTCTCATTAGACCCAGATTTTTTGGGTGTTTTGGGTTACCAGTCAAAAACGGGGGGTCAAACATAACGCACTTGAATGAGTTGTCCTCAAAGGGGAGGGCTCTTGCGTCGGCCTTGATAACATCGTCAAAGGCAGGCTCTGTATCGCTTTTGTATGTTGGCTCAGCGTACGGGGCGTTTTTGTAAAAATTGCCCGTTGAGTATGTGCAGTCCAGGTCAATCCCTGACGGGCAATGCAGTTTTAAGATATCTGCAATCATCTCCTTTTGGTCGTAACCGATTGACTTTATTATATTCGGTTGCATTTTTGTATCCTTTCTTTTGAAAGGACAAAATTTAATAGGCGGCAGCAGGACGCGAAACGTCATTTTGCCGGTGGGGCGTATATTCTTATTTTAACTCATGCCAAAAAATCCGCAAGTCAGCGTTTTCATGGACTCATTTTCATGGAATACTAAAAAGAACCCTTTCGGGTTCTTTTCTTTGCCTCATGCTACTCTCCCGGTTCTGAATAGATTATCGTATTTGTCCAACGAACCGCCCGGCAAATCCCAGCTGAAATCTCTTTGCATGGCCGTTTTAGCCATTTCTTTGATTTTTTCAGGTTCGTCATAATACGTCTTCAACGCGCGATTCATTGTTTCTGTGAAGGCCTCTATGTTACCTTTTGGTAAATCTTCAGGTTTAATTTTCTTGTTAACAAACAATTTCTCATCCGGATATTTGAAACCGTAGAATACATCGGTTAAAAATCCGTCTGTGCCGTCTACAATAGTATCGACAAGCCCGCCTGTTGACGTCGCGATTGGCAGCGAACCTTTTGGCATCGCTTCCATCTGTGTTAAACCGCACGGCTCCCACTTGCTCGGGATCAAGAAGAAGTCCGATGCAATCCCCAGCGCGTCGCGCAGCGCACCGCTAAATCCGGTGAATACAAACATGCGTTCTGCAGCTTTCGGGTTGAATTTGGCAACTCTGTCTTTGGCGCCGTTCAATAACCGTTCAACAGTTTTGTCTTCTCCTGCTGCACTGCCAAGTACGGCAAAAACAGGTATCTCTTCACCCGGCGGCAGTTTTTTATACATTTCAACAATACTGTCTGCCATATAGTCAAACCCTTTTTGGTTATCAAACCTTCCGACGCTCACAAGCAGCGGTGTTTTGCTCACATCCACATCAGCCGGGATTGCGCATTTATCATTCTTATATAAAGTTGCACCCGGCACTTTGGCGCCTTTCGCAAACTTATTCAATAACTCAAACACTTTTGCTTTGTTTTGCATTTTAATGTCGTAACCGTTCTCATCATAAGCAACAAGCTTAGTATCCAGCGCACCGTTAATACCTTTAACCATCTGTTCATTCGCTGCGGCAAGCGATTTTGTGTACCCGTTTAAAATCCCGTCCATTGTACCGTGATCTTGACGGAACAAGCTCAATTTTTCCATCCCCGAACCCAAGGACCGGCTGAGCAATTCTCTTTTGTAGTTTGGGGAAACAGCAAGTACCATATCCGCAAGGTTCATATCAATGTACGCTTCATTAAATTTCCAATCTTCCATTGTAAGCGCACAACCGTCTTTGTCGTATCCCGCAAGATATTGGCTGTATAAATCGCAGTCTTTACCCAACAAAGTCTTTGTAATCCTGTGTGCAACATCATTAAATTGTTCATTCCCTTGGAACTCACTATTGTGTGTAATATGTATAACCGGAATATCCTTGATGTATTGCATCATTTCGTCATCAATTTTCTTGGTTTCGTTCTCAACCGGTGCGACATATCTCATTGCACCGGAAATCGCACCTGTATGCCAGTCATTTGCGATGACGGTTGTAGGCTCATTGTCAGTACCTTTCACCAGTTTCATCATCTCATAAACCGCTTTGGACATAAACACCATCCGTTCCACTTCCCCAATTTTTCTTTCGCTGTAAACGTATGGCGTTGGCTTAATTTTACTGGAATCCGGCGTGATATTGAAGTATTTGTCGTTCTTCAAGAACATCATTTTTGTTCCGTTAACTTCGCCGGTTAAAACATCGACTGTTTCTTCATCAAAACGGTTAATCTTATTAAAGGCGTCCATTTTGAAAGAATGAGTTTTTTCAAGAGTAATTTCCTTACCTTTTGTTACTGACCCGTCTTTTTCCTTTTTATCCGGTGTAAATTTGTAAATAAATTTGTTGTCATCAATCTGGCGAAGGCTAAGTTCAACCGCATCGGTCGCTCTGGATAAATAAAGCGGCATAATTACATCAAGCCTGTTGTANNGATCAGCCGCGTATTTTTTGTTAAACTCATCCGGCAGCTGCTGCGCAACATCTGCCAGCCCGCCTGTCTTGATAATACCTGTGTGCTCGGCAGTCACCATCCAACCTTTGACATTGTCAAGCTGTTTCCAGGGATACGCACCTTCAACGCGCTTGGTGGATTCTGTTGTGAGCTGATTAATTAACTCTTCACTTAGATTAACTTTGCTTGTCTCCGTTTCCTTACTGGTTTTCACTGCCCCGCTAATCACCGCACCCAACGTGCCGCCGATACCTGCGGGCACAAGCGTTTTTAACGTCTCAACCACAGAGTTAGCGGATTTTGATGTTGCTTGTGTTATCTGCTGCCCGTTTTCTTTGATAGCATCTTGTAACACTTTAATCTGTTGTGCGCTGGTTTCTTGCAAGACTTTCAATGTTTTACTCATGTTTCTGTGATTTACAATCCCTACAACAGGCACGGCTACAAGCGCCACAACACCCGCATATTTTAGCGCAACATCAAGTTTTGACGCCGGCGCCGCTGACGGAATTTGAGAAGGTACCGCTACGGGCGCAGCTTGCTGCTGCTCATCTTGCTGCAACGACTGCTCGTTAGGCTGAAGCGCCGAAGGCTCCTCTTGCTGCACATTATTTTGCTGCTGCGCGGCAGACGCATACATTTGATTAAGCAGATTTCCCGAACTAAAACTCACATTGTTAATTTTCATAACAGTATGAAATCATATAAATAATTATTTTGCTAGCGGCTAAATAAAACTTTACGTTCCTTTACAATCAGTGAATATTTGTGTTATAATGGGGTTTATGCAGAATCTAAACACACTGAAAGAACATTTTTTAAGAATAAAGGAGCATCTTTGACCCGAACGGGCTAGTACAGGAGTTGGACAGGCTTGAATCTCAGACGCTTGATTGGAATAATCAGGCTGCTGTTTCGCAGCACGGCGTCCGTGTTAAAGAAATCAAAGAAACCCTTGATACGCTTGCGCGCTGGGCCTCGGTCCTTGATGACGCGCAAGCCGCTATTGAACTTGATGACGAGGATTTGACCGCTGAGAGCACCGCTGCGCTGAACAAGATGGAGCGCGAGCTTGACAGTTTTGACATCAAACAGATGTTGAGCGGCGAATACGACGATGCCGACGCGATTTTGACGGTTAACGCGGGCGCCGGCGGCACAGACGCGCAGGATTGGGCACAAATGCTGCTGCGAATGTACACACGCTGGGCCGAGCACCGCAACTGGAAGGTTGAACTCCTTGACAAGCTTGAAGGCGATGAGGCCGGCATAAAATCAGCCACAATAAAAGTCACCGGCAAATACGCGTTCGGCTACGCCAAGGCAGAACGCGGCGTGCACAGGCTGGTGCGGATTTCACCGTTCAACGCAAACGGCAAACGCCAGACAAGCTTTGCCTCGCTTGAGGTTTCACCAATACTTGCGGATTTTGAGCGTAAAATATCCATCCCCGACGACGAGCTTGAAGTCACCACCATGCGCTCGGGCGGCGCGGGCGGCCAAAACGTCAACAAGGTTGAAACCGCCGTGCGCATACTGCACAAGCCCACCGGTATCGTTGTAAAATGCCAGCAGGAACGCTCCCAGCTTCAAAACAAAGAAAACGCGATGCAAATGCTCGCCTCAAAACTTATCGCAATCAAGCAGGCCGAGCACGAAAAAAAACTGGCCGAGCTAAAAGGCGAGAATTTTGATATAAATTTTGGGTCACAAATCCGCTCCTACGTTTTCCACCCGTACAAAATGGTCAAAGACCACCGCACCGGCTGCGAAGCAGGCGATGTTGACTCTGTTATGGACGGCGAACTGGACGAGTTTGTTGAGGCATATTTACGTGGGGGTTAACGGATTTATTAATTTTAATAAGCCCGCCGGTATGACCTCCCACGATGTTGTGGCGCAAGTCCGCCGTGCGCTCAAAATCAAGCAGGTCGGCCACGCGGGCACGCTTGATCCGTTTGCCCGGGGGGTTTTGCCGCTGGCTGTCGGCAAAGCAACACGCCTGCTTGAATATCTGACCGACGACAAAGAATACATCGCAACCGTGCGATTTGGCGCGGCAACAACAACCTATGATTTGGAGGGTGAAGTGACTTCCATCTCGGATCGCACGGTCAGCGAGGACGAAATCCGCGCCGCGCTGAAAGATTTTGAGGGCGAAATTTTGCAAACCCCGCCGATGTACTCCGCGATAAAAGTCGGCGGCAAAAAGCTCTACGAATACGCGCGAAAAGGCCAAACCGTTGAGGTCGAGCCCCGCCGCGTCACGGTGCACGAGATTGAATTTCTTCCGCCCGACCGAATCCGCATCGCCTGCTCAAAAGGCACCTACATCCGCTCAATCGCGCATGATCTTGGCCAAAAACTCGGCGTCGGCGCGCACTTGACCAACCTTGTGCGCACAAAATCCGGCCCGTTCAAATTAGAAGACACCGGTGAAAAACTAATCAATCCGCTTGATGTACTGACCTTGCAACAGCACGAAATCACTGATGCGGAGCTGGACAAAGTCCGGCACGGCCAGCCGCTGACCCCTTTGTTAAATAATGGTTACAAAGAAGACGAACATGTTATTTTGTCATATAATAATAACGTGGCGGCGATGGCCGCTGCAAAAGAGGATAAGCTATTGGTTAAAAAAGTTCTTTTAAGTCTTATACTGCTGGTGATGCCGGTTTCATTCACCCCTGCTGCCGATTGTGAGTTCGCCTGCGTAAAACCCTACGATATGTGCAACAAAGCAGGCCGCATGGTCACGAGCGCAACGGGCGTTAACCTTGCTACCCAGGCCGTTGCCGGAAAAATTGCCAAAAGACTTGTCAAAGACGCCGCAACATCAGGTGCCGTCAAGGTTAAGCTAAAATCGTTCAGCCCTATGGATTTGGCAGCCGGCAGGTTTAAATCGTTTGAGCTCACCGGCAAAGATTTCAGCGCCGAGGGGATTTACCTGACCGCGTTGAACATAAAAACCCTGTGTAATTTCAACTACGCCGTCCCGACAAGCGATTCCGTCGTTTTTAAAGAAGATTTTCCGCTGGCATTCAATGTCGCACTCTCGGAAGATGACCTCAACAAAACAATGCACTCAAACGGCTACGACAAGCTGATTGAAAGCCTGAACAGCACCGGTGTGTTCAAAATCCTTGACACACAGGTAAAAATCAAAAACGACCGGTTCGTGTTTATCACAAAAACCGTTGTTCCGTTCGTCAAGAGGCCGCAAGAGATGGTGTTCTCGTCCGATTTGACCGTCAAAAACGGCGATATAAAATTTACTGACACCAAGATAATCAACAGCGCGATGACGCTGGATTTGAGCAAGGCAGCCTTCGCGCTTAATCTGCTCAACCCGCTTAATTACTCGCTGCGGATTTTGGAAGATAAAAATGCAAAAATGAAGCTTGAAGAGGTCCACATAGAAGATAACAAAATTTTTGCACAGGGTACAATCGTAATCCAAAAGGGGTAAAAAAAATGAAAGACAGCGAAAAAACATTTTTAGGCATAATAGCGGTACTGATGATATTTGTCTGCGCGGTTGTCGCAGCCAGAATGTTTGGCGAAGGCCCGCGCCAGGTTAACATCAAACCACCCGATCCCGCGCAGGAAGAAATCCAAACCGACCCGACGCAGGATATCTCAATGAAGGTTTACGCCAACATATTCTTTATCGGCCAAAACGAGAGCCGCGAGGAGGTTTACCGCGCGGTGAAACGTGAATATAACGAGGCAACCGACGGCCCTAAAATAAAATTCGCCATCCTCTCACTCGTTGCCGGCCCGAAATCCAACGAAAAATCACGCGGCGTCTATTCCGAAATCCCGTCATCCACAAGAGTAATCGCCGTCACCGAGCAAGATGACCGCGTTATCATTGATTTGAGCCAGAGCTTTGAGGCCGGCGGCGGCACAGACAGCCTCTACAAGCGGCTCTATCAGGTCATAAAAACCGCAACAAATAACACCGATCTGCCCGTCTACCTTTATATTAACGGCAAAAAAGCCGATGTAATCGGCGGCGAGGGTATCATGCTCACGCAGCCGTTAGGCGACAACTCGCTTGGAAACTAGGAGGCGGCAAATGGGACAAGGGGCTCAAGTGAAAGACGTTGACTACTACTTAAATCTAAACTGGACGCTGATTGAAGGCGAGGATGTCGGCTTTGAGGGCAAACCGTACCATTATATTATGATAGAAGAAATTCCGAGCTTTTGTTTTTGCGCGCCGACAATTGAGCGCGCCCGCGAGCGCTACAAGGAACAGCTGCGATTGAATCTCACCGTCATGCTTGAACTCGGCGACGAGATTGTTGAGCCTTGATTTTTTGTGATATAATATAATCAGATGGAACAAGAACAAACAAAATACGATTTCCCCTTTGAACTGGATGATTTTCAAAAAGAAGCTTGCAGCCTGATAGATGAAGGCAAGAGCGTTGTACTGTGCGCGCCAACCGGCGCCGGCAAAACAGTCATCGCACAGCACGCAATCCACCGCGCAATCGAGCAAGGCCACCGGATTTTTTACACAACGCCCTTGAAGGCGCTCTCCAACCAGAAGTTCTACGATTTTGGCGCAAAATACGGCACCGAGCGCGTCGGGCTTTTGACAGGCGATACTAGCGTCAACCGCGGCGCACAAATCGTTGTCATGACAACCGAGGTTTTTCGCAACATGCTCTACGGTACAAACTTTGGCGCGGTCGCCGATAACCTTAAAGATGTCAAATACGTTGTTTTAGACGAAGTTCACTACATGAACGACGAGCAGCGCGGCACTGTTTGGGAAGAAAGTATAATCTATTGTCCGACAAACGTCCAAATCATCGCGCTTTCCGCGACTGTTGCAAACGCGGATGAGCTTACCGACTGGATTAACACGGTCCACTCGCGCACCGAGCTTGTGAATACCGACTTTCGGCCGGTGCCCCTGCGATTCCACTACTACGACAGCTCACAACCTGACAAGCTTCTGCCGCTCTTAACGCCGTCGGGCCAGCTCAACACAAAAATCCGCGCCGAAAAGCATGTCCCCTTCCGCCAGCGTACAAAACAGGTGAGTCCGGTCAAAAACGTTGTCCGAAACCTTGCCGCGGCCGATATGCTGCCTGCAATCTATTTTACTTTTTCACGTAAAAAATGCGACGAAAATATGGAGCGCTGCGCGTCAATGGAGCTTGTGACGCCCGCCGAGCGCGAGCAAATCCGCCAATTTGTGGACGAATTTATCGCCGAAAACTACCACCTCTACGGCAACAAACACATTGAATACCTGCTGCAAGGCGTCGCATCGCACCACGCAGGGCTTTTGCCGGCCTGGAAAAACCTTGTTGAGCAGCTGTTCCAGCGCGGATTGATAAAAGTTATTTTTGCGACCGAAACGCTCGCCGCCGGCATCAATATGCCCGCGCGCTCAACCGTTATAAGCTCCACCAGCAAACGCGGCGACAACGGTCACCGGATGCTGACCGCAAACGAGTTTTTACAAATGTCAGGCCGCGCAGGCCGCCGGGGCATGGACGAAATCGGCTACGTGACGGTCGTCGGGACGAATTTTCAATCACCTGAGGAAGTCGCAGAACTTGTCCTGAGCAGCGCAAACCCGCTTGAAAGCCGCTTCTCACCAAGCTACTCAATGGTCTTGAACCTTTTGCAGCGCTTTTCACTGGACGAAGCGCAAGAACTTATCAAAAAAAGTTTTGGGTATTTTTCAACAGGTTCACGCTTTGCACCGTTTTTAAAAGCGCTTGACGATGAGGAAAAACTCATCCGCGAACGCGAGTTTGTCTGCCAATGGGGATTGGGCGACGATGAAATGCTCAACTACGACAAGCTGCGCAGCCAATATGTCCAAGACCGCCAGACATTCAAAAAAATACTTAAACAAGAACGCGCCAAAAACCGGCCGCTAACCCCTGAAACAATCGCGTTTGGCGAAGAGAACAAAAAAATGCTTGCCAAGATGCAGTCTTGCCCGTGCGATCGGTGCAAGGTTTACAAAAAACACGCACATTCGCTGGAAGTTATTGAGCGCGCAATCGCGCGCAAAAAACGCGTTGAAAAAGAAATCGAGCACCAGCGTGATGTTTTTTGGAACGAGTTTCTCGCACACCGTGCGGTTTTGACCGATGCCGGATATTTAAAAGACGATTACCCGACCGATCGCGGGATAACAACCTCGCAAATCCGAAGCGAAAACGAATTTTTTATCGCGGAAATTATTTTCTCCGGCGTGCTGGAAGATTTGACACCCGCACAGCTTGCGTCCGTCATTTGCGCTGTGACCACGGAGGATTCGCGAATTGAGATGCCGTTTATGCCAATCGGGGAAAAGGTTCGCAAGGCCGTTAACCAAATCCGCAACATCCGCCGCAGGGTTGAAAAACTGCAAAATAGCTACAAACTTGACGATGCGATGTATATAAATCTTTATTTTTCATCACTGATTGAACTTTGGGTTGAGGGCGCCGACTGGGAAACAATCACCGGCGAGCTTGAAATCGGCGAGGGCGATATTGTGCGCTCGTTTAAGCGTGTGGTTGATGTGCTGCGCCAGCTTACAACAATCTCAAATGTGCCCGACGCAATTGTTTTTACCGCACGCGAGGCGATTACAAAAATTCTGCGCGAACCTGTTAACGCCGACTAACCGGCCAAGCCGGATTCTGATTTGGACTCTTTGTGATATGCCGGCTTACCCGCGCAGATTTCATACAAACAGATGAGAACAAGCCCTAAAACCTGATATAAAATATAGTCAGGGAGGGAATTATGTTTTCCAGTTTTATACAAAATTTACTAAACACAGGCGGTCAAGCGCAGGCGATGCAGCGCGCCGTTGAGCTTAATAAAAAGACAATCAAGCAGGCGCCGCAATTACCGCAAAATCCGCTTGATGTGCTATACCCAAACACAGCTGCACAGCAGGCCGCTCAGCAGGTTCCAAAGACCGCTGCAATTCAGCCGTTTGATAAAATTTTGCAATCGCAGGCGCAGTTGAATTTTGGCTCACTGCTTGCCAACCCGCAGAGCATGAAAGTCAACGCGCAAATCGCATCACCGCAAGATGTTGAGGCCGCTGAAAAACTTCAAGACAAGACTTCTTCGCGCCACCAGATTCTGAATTTGATTTCGCAAATGTCTAAAAAACACGGTGTTGATGAAAAACTTGTCAACGCGCTGGTCAAACAAGAATCAGGTTTCAACCCGCAAGCCACCTCAAAAGCAGGCGCTATGGGTTTGATGCAGCTTATGCCGACAACCGCGAAAAGCCTCGGTGTGGCTGACGCATACAACCCTGTCCAAAACGTAGACGGCGGCGTGCGCTACCTGAAATCCATGCTTGAAAAATACAACGGTAACGTGGTTCTGGCGCTCGCCGCCTACAACGCAGGTCCCGGTGCGGTTGACAAATACAACAGCGTACCGCCTTATGCCGAAACACAAAACTACGTTAAAAATATTCTGGCGAATTACCTATAATTATTTATGCGCCGCGGCAAGGTTGCCCCAAAGCTGCATCTCAATAACCTTTTGAGCGATACGCACGGTGTTTAGCGCTGCGCCGATGCGAAGATTGTCTGCCACGCACCACAGCGAAATCCCGTTGTCAAACGCGTTGCATTTTCGGATTCTGCCGGCAAAAACAGGGTCAACCCCCGCCGCATCACGAGTTGTCGGGTACTCAAAATTATCCGGGTTGTCAATCACTTCAACCCCGAAAGCGTTCTTTAGTATTTCTCTTGCAATTTCGGGGGTCATTTCCCCATTTACCCCTTCAAACTCAATATCAACGGCTTCCGAGTGGCCCACGTAAACAGGAACCCTCACCGCAGTGCAAGAAATCGGTGTTGCAGCGTCAAGGTGAAGGATTTTTTTTGTCTCCAAATCAACCTTCATCTCCTCTTTTGTGTAGCCGTTCTCGCAGAACACGTCAATCTGCGGGATTACGTTGAATGAAATCGGTTTTTTGAAACACTGGTTGGTAAACGGTTTGCCCGCCAAATTCGCCGCGGTATCATCGCGCAGCTCGTTTATTGCGGCAATCCCCGCGCCCGAAACCGACTGGTATGTTGACACAATCAGCCGTTTGATTTTTGCTTTCTCGTGCAGCGGTTTTAAAACAAGCATCAATTGCGACGTTGAGCAATTCGGGTTCGCGATAATCCCTTTGTGCCGGCGCAAATCCTCATCATTAACGCCGGCAATAACAAGCGGAACATCCTCATCCATCCGGAACGCGCTGGAATTATCAATAAAAACCGCCCCGCGTTTCACGGCCTCCGGCGCAAATTTAACGCTTGTCCCGCCGCCCGCCGACGCCATAACAATATCCACGCCCTCAAAGGATTCCGGCGTGCATTCTTCCACCGTGTGTTTGTTCCCTTGAAACTCAATCTCCTGCCCGGCACTTCTTGCGCTGGAAAGGAATTTTATATTCTCATACGGCAGTTTCAACTCATCCGTAATCTTTAAAATCTCTCTGCCCACAACTCCTGTTGCGCCAAGTATCGCTATGTTCGGTTTTTTCATATCTTTTTCTCCTTAAGGGCTAATGTAAGCATCGCCATCATAGCACAAAGGGCAATGAAATTCAACGCGTAAAGAGCTAACATGAGCTTGGAGGGAAAAATTATGAAAAAGATTATTTTAGCCATGGTATTTTTTGCCGCGCTGCCGGCTGCAGCATCGTGCAGTCTTGACACAGGCGCGTGCGTTGCAAGCAGCGCAAACTCAGGACACGAGATTAAGCCGCCAACCGAGGCGCGCCAGCCTGAGTTTCTTCAAAATATAAAACAACCGCCCGAAAATATCCCGACCCAGCGTTATGACCTGAGTCCGCCGGCAAATGACAACGCAAACATCAATATCTACAACTACCACCCAAACTACCCGTTCGGCACGATTTTTGGCGGGCGGCCTAAGTGATTGTATAAACTTTTCGCCAGTAAAGCAGCGTCCCTGTCATCGTCAGAACAATATTTGGCATCCACGCGGCCAAAATCGGTGCCAGGGAACCTGTTTCACCAATTGATATTGACAGCGCGCGCACCAGATAGTACGCAAAAATTATCAAAATGCTGAACAAAAACCCGCGGTTGTAGCGCACACGCGGCGGCGTAATCGCCAGCGGAACCCCAATCAGCACAAACGCAATCGTAGTCAGCGGCAGCGCAATCTTGTCGTGCAGCGAGATTTGGATTTCTCTTTGTTTTTTCTCATCAAGCGTGTTTTCCCTGATAAATTTCATCAAGTTCATAAAATTCATCTCTTTTGCGACGTTCTTTTCAAGCTCTCTTGACAAATCCACCCCAAACTTCACATTGGAATCGTCAAACAAAGTCGTGTTAAGGATTTTACCCTCGGTGCCGATTGTGTAAATAACACCTTTTTGAAAATCCCACCCGTCAGGAGATGTTTTGCCCTCCTGCGCTTGCAGCACCTGGATTGAGTTGTCGCTTGAATTGTCAAGTACCGTTATATTGTACAAAACATCGTTGGCAGAAAGCCCGACATAAAAAAGCCGTTTTAACTTGCCCTCGCTTGATGTATCTTTGAACACAAAATTACGTTTGCCGTCAGGGATGTTTTTCTGGCTCAACGCCCACAGTGCAAGGTTTTTAGACTGCGTCGTCATAACAGGCACAACGCTTTCATTGATGATAAAACTGCAAACCGACATCACCGCGGCGAAAATAAATATTGGTCTTGCTATCCGGCTAAGCCCGATACCGCAGGCTTTCAAGACTGTTATCTCAGACGAGAGGCTAAGCCGATTCAGCGTCATTACCGTCGCAAGCAGCACCCCCATCGGGATTGTCATAACAATGACCGACGGCAGGCTCAAAATAACCATAATAAACGCCACCTTGAACGGTATCCCGAACTTTGAAATCTGCTTGATAAGCGTGATGAACGTGTCCGACGCAAAAATTATCGCCGTAAACACGCACACACCCATAATGAACATCTCAATAACCTGTTTCAAGATGTATTTGTCCAAAAGTTTTATGTTTCTTAGTTTTCGTTTTGCCAGCCGTTTGTACTTTTTCATGTTCTTAAATATAACATAAAAATTAGTGTGCGTTTGCCCTTATTTCGTTTTGTAAAATGTGCGCAAAAAAGTGCAGATTTCGGTGAAAAAAACCGTTATAATAGATATAGAGGCCCCCGAGTGTTGAGAACCACCACTCGTTAAAAAAAACGGTATCCCGGACGAGTCTGATGGATACGGTTCTGCAATGGAAGAATTTAACCCTGCCGGAAGCCCTGTTAAAGCTTACGCTGATATGCGTATTTGTGCTTTGCCCGAACGTTCTGGCCGAGGATCTACGGCTTGCGCATCTGGATGTAGCGCCGCAAGTGTCATTTGATGATACTGTGTCGGCAAAATATAGCGGCGCGAACATCGCAAACGTCACACAAGGCGTCAAACACATCAAAATGACAAAATATTACGGCGGAAAACCTGTCCGGATAAACGTTATTGAGGCGGATTTGGGGGCAAACGATTTACAGCTTACACCTGTGCTCGCAGCCGAAAAACTGCCCGCACGGCGCACAATCACAACGATTGCAAAAAATTCCAACGCAATTGTTGCGCTGAACGGCACATATTTCAAACCGCAGACCGGTGTACCGCTCGGTACCTTGATGATTGACGGCAAACTTTTGACAGGACCCGTTTATGACAGGGTTGCGATGGGGATTATGAAAGACGGATTTGATATGGCGCGTGTTCAGCTTGATGCCTCAATAAAATCCGGCGACCAAACAATAAAAGTTGACAACCTCAACCAGCCGCGGATGCTCGCAAACTATGTGCTGGTCTACACACCGGAATGGGGCGCGCAAGCGCCGCAGGCGCCAAAAGGATGCAAATCGCTCGCAATCTCAGACAGTACCGTGACCGAAAGCAGCCAAATCCCATCTGACGGGTTTGTTGTCGTCGGGCCAGCGGCCGAGCTTAACAAGATAAGCAAAAAAGCCCGGTTATCAGTTAAAACCACCCCCGACTGGCAAAATGTCAAACATATCATAAGCGGCGGCCCGTATCTGGTTAAGGACGGTGAGGTTTTTGTTGATACGGCAGCGCAGCGGCTGGGCGCAATCGGCGGG
>DBCX01000041.1:21524-28596 GCA_002293275.1 Cyanobacteria bacterium UBA947
CTTTCCGGCTTGATGGTGCGCTTTGGCAGCACCGAGGCCATGAACCTTGACGGCGGCGGCTCAACGGTTATGTACGTCAACGGCCAAATCGCAAACCGTCCCGTGCAAACCGGCGGAATCCCCGTCTCTAACGCGATTGTTTTGACAAAAAGCTGAACTATTAAACAATGTAAATTTTGATATATTTACTAGCAAATTTAATTTTTTACATGCCTTAATGCAACCGGCTGGGAAAAATAAGGAATTAAGAATATGAACGTTTCAAGTGTGGGTGCGTCCGGCACCGGTTTTTGCGGGGTTACAAAAGGTGCGTGGAAAGAGCTGCGCCATTACGATGTTTATGAAGAACATCTGCGTATGCTAAGATATAGTTCTACAACGCACGTGGCAACACTTGGGGAGTTAATGGGCCGTAAAAATGTACCGAAAGAAGCCAAAAAAACATTGGTATTTCTATCAACTGCAGACGGTGAAAATTATAAAGAATTGGCCAGATTAGAAAATGACCGTACAGAAGGTGTAATCAGCCGTATGGCAGAGGCTGCACTGAAAAGTGACGCCAGTCTGTCACACAGTGAGCGCGCAGAAGCTTATGTATTAGCTCACCGAAAACTGAAACTTACCGCCTAACCCGCTCACCCGGCAGGCAAACAGTTTATTAACAAATGTAAATATTAAACTTTTGGGTAAGCAAATTCTTTCTTTTCGTGGTTTACAATAATGACATACACAAAAGGGGGATTTAAGATATGAATATTTCAAGCATAGGAGCATCCGGCACCGGTTTTTGCGGAGTTACAAAAAATGCCCTTGCAGAATTGACGAACCGCTGTTATGACGTGAAAGTAGGAGAGTTATCCGGCCTTATTGAAAGTCCGTGTGTGCATTTGGTAACAAGAGAAGATCTTAAAGAGTCGTACCCTTGGGGTGAGGGCTCTGCTCTGGCTATTGTGAAAGTAGGATTTGACAAGTTTGAGCCGGTGGGCAAAGTCCCCGAGTATTGTACTGCTGCCGCAGCGGATTTTATCAATCGGCAATCAACATTGGCCAAAGAAAGTAGTAGCAAAATATCAGATATGAGCCGTGATTACGCCTGCAAATTTTCAAAAGACAAGCTGGACCTCATCGGTTAATCCCGATTCACGCCCGTGAAAATACCTCAACACCGAGGTCACAGGTGGTGTTTGTATCAAAAAACGCACACGCGCCGACCATTGCAGCGTTATCTGTGCAGTATTTCATCGGCGGTGCAAAAACCGCATAACCTTCTGCTTCCAGCGCAAAAACTCTGTGCCGCAGCTCGGAGTTTGCTGCCACACCGCCTGCAATCACAACCTGTTTGTACCCCTTTTCGTCAAGCGCGCGCCGCAGTTTTTTCACCAGCGTCGCCGATACGCAATCTTGAAAACTTGCACAAATATCGTTTACCGGCAGCTCTTTGCCGTCAAAAGATTTCACCAGCCGCGACACCGCCGTCTTTAACCCGCTGAAACTAAAATTGTACCCGTCAACTTTGCCCTCCGGCAGGTGGTAAACGGGATTGCCTTCCTGCGCAAGCTTATCCAGCATCGGCCCGCCCGGATACGGCAGCCCGATTAGCCGCGCGACCTTGTCATAGGCCTCGCCAACCGCATCATCAAGCGTTTCACCGATAATTGTCTGCTTGTCATAGTTTTCAACATCAATAATCTGCGTGTGCCCACCGCTGACCAGCAGCGCCATAAAAGGCGGCTTTAAACCGGTGTCCAAATAATTGGCGCAAAGGTGCGCGTTCAAATGGTTCACCCCGATGAAAGGTTTGTCATACACAAGTGAGAGCGATTTTGCCGCGTTCAACCCCACCAAAAGACACCCCACAAGCCCCGGCCCAACAGTCGCTGCAAACGCGTCAATATCGTCCGGTGTCAGACCTGATTGCGTAAAAGTCTCGTCAATTGCAACATTCACCGCTTCCAGATGCTCGCGCGCCGCGATTTCAGGGATTACCCCGCCGTATTGCGCGTGGGTTTTTATCTGTGATGCCACAACGTTTGCCAGCACCTGCCGCCCGTCTTTCACAACGGCGCAAGCGGTCTCGTCACAGCTGGTTTCTATCGCAAAGATGTTCATGCTATCATTGTACCATGTTCATAGATAAGACCAAAATCAAGATAATCTCAGGCCGCGGCGGAAACGGGATGGTTGCCTGGCGGCGAGAAAAATACGTTGACAAAGGCGGCCCGGCAGGCGGCGACGGCGGCTGCGGCGGCGATATTTATCTTGTTGCGGACGAAAATATGTCAACCCTGATGGATTTTAAGCACAAATCCGTGTTCAAAGCCCAAAACGGCGAAAACGGTTCTTCTAAAAATATGCACGGCAAATGCGCCAAGCCTTTGTACATAAAAGTCCCTGTCGGCACGGTTGTTGCGGACTTAAAAACCGGAAACACAATCGCTGACCTTAACGAGGACGGCAAGCAAGTGCTGCTTGCCAAAGGCGGACGAGGCGGACGCGGCAACGCACGGTTTGCCACCTCGCAAAAACGTGCCCCGCAGTTTTGCGAACCCGGTGAACCCGGTATCGAGCGCGACCTCGGATTGGAATTAAAACTAATCGCCGACGTCGGCCTGCTCGGGATGCCAAACGCCGGAAAATCAACACTTATCAGCCGCATAAGCTCGGCCAAACCGAAAATAGCCGACTACCCTTTCACCACGCTTGTTCCAAACCTCGGTGTGGTCAAAAAACCAAACGGTGACGGTTATGTTGTCGCCGATATCCCCGGACTTATTGAAGGTGCAAGTGAAGGCGTCGGGCTCGGCCACGATTTTCTGCGCCACGTTGAGCGCTGCCGATTCCTTGTCCATCTGGTTGACGCAACAGCCCAAAACCCTTACCAAAACTACCAAACCATCAACCGCGAGCTGGAACTTCATTCGCCGGAGTTGGCGGCACGTTATCAAATCGTCGTCCTGAATAAAATTGACGCGGTGCAAAATCTTGATGAGATTCTGGATTGCTTCGCCGGCGCCGGCAATGACAGTTTGACAGCCATATCGGCCGTAACCGGCGAAGGGCTGGACAAGCTGCTCACCATTATGGCGCAAAAAGTTGACGAAATCCCCGCTCCAACCATTGAAATCACCGTTGAGGACGACCCGGATGCCTACAACAACGACGACAGCGACTACATAATCTACAAGCAAAAGGGCTCCTTTATTGTTGAAGGCGGGAAAATCAGCCGGCTTGCCGGCGTCACCGATACCCGCAACCTTGAACAGGTTCTGCGGCTGCAAAATATTATGAAAAGTATGGGTGTTTTTAATGAGGTGAAAAAGCTCAATATCAAGGACGGCGACACAATTATCGCCGGCGGGCTGGAGTTTGTCTACTACGAAGACGAGATGTACAGCTAAAATGTAACAATTTGTTGACAAATTGACATGACCTTGTTAGAATCTTACACATGGCAGCCAAGAAAGAACTAGATTTTGAAGAGTTATTGAAACAATACGACTACAATTTCCAAAAAGGTGATTTGGTCAAGGGTGTGGTTTGCGGTTATGACTCATACGGCGCAATTGTTGACATCGGTGCGAAAACCGTTGCATCTGTCCCGACCCGTGAGGCCGTTGACAAAGGCGAAAATATTGAAGAAAAACTCAAAAAAGGCGACGAGTTTGAGTTCCTCATCATAAAAGAAGAGGACGACGACGGCAAATTCCTGCTCTCGCGCAAAAAAGTTGACCTTGCATACTCGTGGCAGGAGCTTGAAAAAGCAAAAGCCGCTGACGAAACCATCCTCGGCACAGTCGCGGGCGTTGTTAAAGGCGGTATCCTTGTTGATATCTCGGGCGTGCGCGGGTTTGTACCGTCATCCCAGCTTCGTGCGAAAGAAACCGACCTTGAAGCCGGCACAAAACTTGAGCTGAAAATTCTGACACTTGACGCGCAGCAAAACAATTTCATCCTTTCAAACAAAAAGGTTTACGAGGACTCTGCCGTTGAGGTTCGCAAAAATGTATTCTCACAAATTGAACCGGGCCAGGTCGTCAAAGGCGATGTTGTGCGGATAACGGATTTTGGCGCATTCATTGACCTTGGCGGAATCGACGGCCTGCTGCCGCTTTCGCAGCTTTCATGGCGCTGGATTGACCACCCGACAGATATTCTAAAAGTCGGTGACAAGATTGATGTTGAAGTTATCGCGGTTGACCACGACAAGCAGCGCGTCAGCCTTAGCCTGAAAAATCTTGAGCCTGATCCGTGGCTTGAAGCCGAGAAAAATATTAAAGAAGGCGATAAAGTTGAGGGCACCGTCACCAGAATCAAGCATTTCGGCGCATTTGTTGAAGTGTTCCCGGGCGTTGAGGCGCTCTTGCCGCACGCGGAGGTAACCGAGATGCAAAACGCGTCCGATACTATCTTAAAAGTCGGTGACAAAATTATGACCTACGTGCTGAAATTCAACCCTGCCGATAAACGTATTGCGCTGACCGTCAACGAAGGCGGCGTCGCGGAGGAATAGATGAGAATTAATCCCGTAAATTCACGGCCAAATTTTAACGGTTCATTTTTTGTGAGAGAGTCACAGGTGGGACAAGTTAAAAAATTAGACGCAGTGGTGAGATTGCTAGACAAAAAAGCTGTCGGGGTTGCTGTGCCGGTTGAAGGGACAAACAGGCACACCGAATTTTTTATTGATGACCAAAAAACAGAACAGCGATTGCTTTCAAGATTTAAAAAACGGGGGCTTTTCCCCAAACACGTAAAATATACAGCGGATTAAATCATTTTACTGATTTCAGAAATCGNNGCAGGGTCAAGCAGTCTTCTGCCGACGTCTTGAAAATCAATTGACACAAGCGTTTTGTTGCCGTATTTAATCATCTTTTCAACAACCCCCTGCCCGTATTTCGGGTGCGAAACCGAATCACCTTTTTCAAAATGCGGCACATTTCTGTGGTCAATATCATCTGCCGGATAAATCGGAATGTCGTCAAGTTCTTCCACAAGCGACTCATCCTCAATAATTATATGCTCATCATCAATAATTTCCGCCTCAGCTGCCGGCAACTCTGTCATAGCGTCCAATGGCTGCACCGTTTCGGGTTCTGCGATTGACGCCGGCTCAACATCAAGCGATTCTTCAATCATATCAAGTTCATCAGCGGTAAAGGACGGTACAAGTTCCGGCTCGGCTTGCGGCGCAGCAACCTGAACAATCGGCGCATCGGCAATTTCAACAACAGTCTCAACGACAGGTTCAACAATCGGCGGCAAAGGTTCAACGGTAGAGGCAGCAGCCGGCTCAACCGTAATCTCCTCAAACGACGGCAGCTCAACCTGCTCTTCCAACGGAATCTCATCAATATCTTCCAGCTGCACAATCAACGGAATGTTCTGCGTGTAAGTCCCGAAAATTATGAACTCGTCAATGTTGAGTTTGTGCAGGAACGTGTTGTAATTTGCAAAATCGTGCCCGGTGCTCAACGGCGCGAACAATACCATATTCCCCGCCATCTGCTTTAATTCTTGCAAATATTTGTACTCGTGGGTGCAAATCGGGATTGTGAAAATCGTCGCTTTTTCAACAAAACGTTTCAATAATTTTTTGGTGCTGTTCTCGTTGTTAATTTTCACAAATGAATAGAACGACCCGCCAAGATGATCCATTATTTTGTAAGTATGGAAAATCATCTCACGCTGCACGGTACTTTCAGCTTTTGATATATCAAAAATCGTCGTGTTGGATTCTGTGAGCGCGCGGCTCAAACCGGCAACCTCGTCCTCGTTCTGTGCAAAAACACCTTTGTATTTTATAAGTTTATTTTTAAGCAAAAGCAGCTCCGGAATCCCTGTCTGCACGTGCTGCTGCTCAATCACCTGCAAAAATGTGTCAAACGGGATGAATTTTTCCGGCGTGGTTTTGACGTAATCCTGAAGCTCAATAAAAATCTCCTGAATAACGGCTTTGCTCGCGGCATCAACATCGGTTAAATCGTTGTCAAGAATAAAATCCATTGCGCCGACATCAAGCGGCAGCTTGAAATCCTCGCCAAACGCCACCACACCAGGGTATGCAAAATCACCGTTGGTGTCAAAAACAACCGTTTTTTGCTCCATTTTTTCAAACTGTTTGACAAAATTCAGCAGCAAAAAATCGGTATCTTCGTATTTGTTGGAGCAAATCACAAAATTATCTTCAAAAGCGGCTTTGTCAATTTTTAAAACCGTGCCTTGCTGCGCCAATCTGCCCACAACAACGGGGGTTTTGACAGGAATTATGTCAAGCAGCTCGCCGGCATCCAGCTTGGTGATTTTTGATTTTGACGACGGAATCGAGCCGTCATAATCCTTCAACAAACCGTCCGCGCTGAACGTAAAAAGCAGCTTAACCATCGCATAGTTAGCGTCCGCGCTCGCGCCAAGGCTCATAATCTGCCCCACATAAGGCGCATTCTCGTCTTCAACCAACACAAAACCTGATAGAATAAGGTTCTCTCTTACATCATAATCTATCTTCAATAAATTATTTTTAATTTCCAGAACATTCATTGTTGTATTATATCATAAAAATAATTATACGTCTCTATTGTTTTCTCACGGATGTATAACCCGCGCTGTGCAAGGCTTACAATCGTTGCTTTGTAACATTCAAACAGCGCCTTATCCAAACCATTTTCGTGCTCCAAAATCGCCTCAATTTTTTGCGTAAACTCTTTATCGCGCGTGTTTGGCTCAATCTTGTCCGCTATAAAAATTATTTTCTCAAAGGCTGGTAACCTAAAATAATATTAGATTGCATTGACAGCTTAGATTGTGAGGTTATAATGGTTTATGTTAGGCTGTCAATCTTGAAGACAGTTTACAGCACAGTTGTAACTGCAGCTAATTAATACCATGTTCAGGGTGAGCTGTGCAGCCACAATCAACATTGGTTTCCAAAATTTGATTTCTGTTTGGGGAATGAGGAATGAAAGTTTACTTGTCTAACTCCATGGAGCATCTTCCTTGTTGAGAAACTAATAGTTGCTCAGATACTCAGTAAATTCATTGAATGTTATGGAATATTAAAGTTCATTACCAT
>DBCX01000060.1 GCA_002293275.1 Cyanobacteria bacterium UBA947
AAATTATAAAGGTTATATTTAATCTATATTATAAAGTATGATTATTATTTTGTCAACAGCTACTATAATAGTTCTATGAACGAAAACTACAATAAAAAATATATTAAATTCCTGTTATCACTCAACGCGATGACTTTTCAAATGCTGGCGGACAAAATGACCGAGAAAACCGGCAAGAAATACACATATAACAGCATTAAAGGTAAATTGGACCGCAACAGAGTAACGCTTGCCGAAGCGCAAATTATCGCGGACATTTTAGGCTATGACCTAAAATGGATTGAAAGAAAAAATGACTGACTACTCATAATCGCTTGCGTATTCGTCATCATCATCGCGCAGCGACGACAGATCGGAGTCATAAACGCCTTCAAAATCCTCCGGCATCAAGTCTTGCTCCGGCCAAACCGTTTCCGAATCAAACCGGCTGGCGTCCAGATTAACCGCGCCCGCCAAATCCGAGTGGCTCAAAACGGTCTCGGATAAAATGCACCCGGCCATATCGCAATCCGAGAAATTGCAATACGTCATTTGCGCATACGAGCAATCAGAGCCCGTCATCAGCGAGTCCGAAAAATCGCACTCCAAAACTTTTGCCCGTGTAAAATCAGCCGATGTCAAATCAACATTAACAAATTTCACCAGCGATAAATTCGCGTCCGCGAACGAGCTGGAATTCAAATCAGCGTCCGTAAAATCCACCTCATTCAAATTAACCCCGGAGAAATCCACCTCGCTCAAATCGACTTCTTCCTGCTCACTTTTCCACTCATTAAATTTTTCAGGGTTTTTGNNTTTTGCGTAATAATTCTACCAGTTCTTCTTTCGTGTAATCAATCACTTTTCCTTCACTCCTTGATCAATAATACTGCTTCCACTCGGTTTGTTACTCTTAATTTTTTAAAAATATTATTTATATGTGTTTTTATTGTAACCTCTTTTAAATTTAATTGCAAGGCCATTTCTTTGTTGGTGGCACCTTTTTCCACCAGCGCAAGAATCTCTTTTTCACGCGTGTTGAGCGCCTGTAAAATAATATTACCCGTTGAATTTGTGCTTGTGCCGCCCATTTACCCCTATACCATATTTTGGCTCAACGCCTTGATTGCTGCCTGAAGCCTGTTGTCCACCTCCAATTTTTTCAAGATACTGACCACGTGGACTTTGACGGTGTTGACGCCGATACCGAGCTTGTCGGCGATTTCCTGATTGTTGCAGCCTTGTGCGATGTGTTTAAGGATTTGCCGCTCGCGGGCGGTCATATCGTAGTTTTGCGCCGGTGCCGGCTGCACGTTGTTGACCGCATTCAGCACAATCTGCGCCACCGCAGGGTCAAACCACGCCGCACCTTCCATAACAGAATCCACCACTTGCGCCAGCCGTTTCAAGTCAATTTCTTTTGAACAATAGGCGTTCGCACCGGCTTTCAGGCAAGCCAGAACCTCTCTTTCATCGTTGTGTGAGGTCAAAATGACTATCTTGACATCTTTTCCTGATTCGCGCATTTGGCGCGCGACCTCAACCCCGTTTATTCCGGGCAGCCCCAAATCCAAAATCACAACATCTGGCGTTTCTTGGTTGAACACCCGCAAAGCCTCCTCGCCGCTGCCAACCTCACGAATCCCGTAATCGTTTTCAAATGCGGTTTTCAACCCAAATCTTGTCAGTTCATGGTCTTCAACTATTAATATGTTCACAAATTTATTTCCTTTTTCGCCGGAGTCCAATCCGGGTTCAAGATTAAACTTTTTCTGAAACTGGCTTTTGCATCGTCACCGAGCCCCTGATTTTTGTAAACCAACCCTTGATAATAATAATACCTGAAATCGTTTTCGTCAATATAGTAGGCGATTTGCAGGTGTTTTCTTGCACCGTTGAACTCGCCGCGCTCAATTTGCAGCCGGGCCAAATCAATCCAGCCGTCTTTAAAGGCAGGGTTTATCGCGAGCGCTTTTTTAAGGTACGCCAGCTCCTTTGATTTGTCGTTCAAGGCCACCTTGTAGTACGCAAGGTACGCATCCGAGAATGTGCGCAAAACCTTATCATAAATCTGACGGGCATCTTCTGCTCTGTTCAGCATCTCATAGGTCTGCGCCAGACGGATTGAAGGCATCCACGAGTCCTTGGTCTGGGCGTCCTTGTAATATTTCAACGCCGATTTGTAATCCTTGCCGCGTGTGCTCAAATCGCCTAAAACAAGCAGGGTTATCGGGTTTGAGCCGTTAATTTTGTAGGCTTTTTGCGCGGTGTCGCTCGCCTTTTCAAACTCGTTCATATCAAAATAAACCCGTGACAACAGCGCGTAAACATCCCCGTTGGCGCCTTTTTTGGTGCTGATAGCACTTTGAAGCGTCCGTGCCGCACGGTTCAGCTCGTTTTCGTAGTAGTAATAGTAGCCAAGGTGGTACATCCGCTGCATTTCCGTCTTTTTGGTCTTGTACAGGATGAATTGCTCAAGCGAGTTAACCTTGCGTGTGAAATCAACCGAATAAAGCGGCTGCTGCTTGATTTCCTCAACAATTTTCAGCGCGTTTTGCGGCTTTTTGCCAAGTGCGATGATTTCCGCTTGCAGTTTTTTGTAGTTGATGTTTTGCGGGTTCATTTTCATCGCGTTTGTGATGAACTTTTCGGCCTCTGTCAGGTTACCGGCCTTTAAATTTCCCAGCGCAGCAATATAGTTTGCATAATCCGAATCCGTCAACAACCCGGTGTTTTTGACCAGCTCGGCTGTCGCCTCGCGGCTTTGGTCGTTGTAAATTATGTTTGAATAAACCTCGCCCAAATAAATCTCATCCTCGCGTTTGAGCTTTTTTGACGGCATATAATAGCGTTTGATATCTTCTGCAATCACACCGGAGATTTCCTTGTCGGTGGTCTTGCCAAGCGCGAGTTCGGATAGGTTAAACAGCCCGATATCAGCCATGTTTTCCGCCATAACAATATATGCGTAATCGTTCGGTACAATCGTTTCAATCAAAATCCGGAAGTTGGTGTATGCCGATTTTACGTTGCTCTGGACAAACCGGTCAAACGCAATCGCATATTGGTTGTGGATGTCGTTGTGCGTCAAAGTTGCCCGTTTTGGCGCGGTTATAACCATTGATTGCGGAACCGTGCGGACCTCAAGCGGGTTTATCGGCGCAATCTGGTCAAAATCCGCCGCGACGGCTGAAAGCGCGCCTGATAATATTAATGCTGTGGATAAAAGTAATTTCTTCATTTTCCCATATAATACTTGTTAAAAAGTTCTGTTACGCTTGTAGAAGTTTCCTTATATATATCATAAAGATTGTACTGCGTCAGCACGTTTTTATCATCGTCCGACAGGTTGATAATATCGTGGTTTTCGCATATAAACACGCCTACAATTTTATCAAGCGGCACCTTCAAAAAAGTATCGACCAGGTTGCCGTCAAAGTGCTTGTTGGAGTCGTTTATGAGGATTTTTATAACGTTTGTAATCGGCATCTTGTCGCGGTAGTGACGTTTTGAAGTTATCGCGTCAAAGACATCCGCGACCGCCAAAATCCGCCCGCCATAAGGGATATTCTCCCCGCTGAGCCCGAGGTAATAACCCGAGCCGTCCCATTTTTCGTGGTGCGAGCTGGCGATATCTGTTATTGCCTTGAAGTCGCGTGAACCGTGGATTTTCGCCAGAATATCCTGCGTTATCTGCGCGTGCTCTTTGATGTGGGTGTATTCCTCGTCGGTCAATTTGCCCTCTTTTTGCAAAACCGAATCGCGGATGCCAATTTTGCCGATATCGTGCAGGGTTGCGGCCTTTGCGATGAGTTCTTTCTGGTTAAAATCAAGCCCGAGCTCGTCGGCTATCAAGACGGAATACATTCTCACGCGGCTGGAATGACCGGCTGTAATCTTGTCACGTGCGTCAATTGAGGTTGCCAGTGTGTCAATAAAGTTTTCAAACAGTTCCTTTTGCTCTTTGAACAGTTGTGCGTTTTCAAGCGCAACGCTTGCACTGCCGCCGATTGCAGCCAGCAGGTCCTCGTCGTTTTTTGTGAATACGCCGTCAAGCTTGTTTAGTACCTGAAACGCGCCGATAATCTCTTGGTTGTTGTTTTTTATCGGCATACAAAGCACGGTCTTGGTTTTGTAGCCGGTTTTTGTATCAAATTCTTTGTTAAAACGCTCGTCGTTGTAGGCATCAACAATGTTTACGGTTTCGCCGGTCGTCGCAACAAACCCTGCCAGCCCCGTTTTGCTCGGGAACCGAATCTCCTCGCTGCCGAGCGCAACCATTGACCACAGCTCGTCTTTTTCCTTGTCAAGCAGGAAAACTGTGCAGCGGTCAGCGCCGATGGCAAAGGTCGTTTCTTCCGCGATAACTTTCAACAGCACATCAATATCCGTGAGCGCGGAAATTGAGCGCCCGATTTTGACAAGACTCATCAACGGGTCGTTGCGCAGCGAAAAATCAATGCGCTTGACGCGTTCTTTGAGGGCAAACCGATCGGATGCAAGCTCCAAAACGTTTTTAAAATGGATTGTTGCTGCATCACCGTTGCGTTCCGCATAGTTGATGCAGCCGAGCGCAAACTCGTTGACCGCGCGCGCGTCCTCGTTTTTTGCCGCCATATATGCGCCGTCGTTTATCAGCGCCAGCGAGCCGGTGCAATTGTTTTTGTCAATCAGGTAGTCAGTCAAGCCCGTCAGGCTCAAAAGTATTGAGATTACGGCCTTGTCACCTGATTTTATTTTACCCAAAAGCGCCTTTGCCCCTGCATAATCGCTTTCGTCAAGCAGCGCAAGCACTTTTTCTATGTGTAAACCTTCATTTGCAACCTTCATATTTTTATTATATACTATTTTTGGTGTGTAAACAAGCATGAACAAGATTTCAATTGTAATACCGGTCTATAACGAAGTGGAGCTGCTTGAAAAGGTGCTTGAGAAGGTTGAGTCAGCCTCGTTTTGTACACTTGAAAAAGAAATTATACTTGTAGATGACTGTTCAACTGACGGGACAAAGGATTTGTACCCGAAACTGCCGTACAAGACGCTGTTCCACGAACGCAATATGGGCAAGGGCGGAGCAATGCGCACAGGTATCGCCGCGGCAACAGGTGATATTGTTGTTGTGCAGGATGCGGATTTGGAATACGACCCAAATGAGTACGAGCCGGTTGTCCGGTTGATTTTTGAGGGTAAGGCTGACGTCGCCTACGGTACCCGGCTCGGAAAAGGCCAATCAACCGAGTCGTTTATGCTGCCCAACCTTATTTTTAACCGCGGGATAACCTTGCTGACAAACATTCTCTACCGCAGCAACCTTACCGATATGGAAACTTGCTACAAAGCGTTCAGTGCAAAGATTTTGGAAGGGATTGAGCTTAAGTCGGACGGGTTCGGGTTTGACCCGGAGATTACGGGGAAGGTTCTTAAGCGCGGCGCGCGTTTTGCCGAGGCCCCGATATCATACACCGGCCGCACGCACGCGCAGGGTAAAAAAATCACCTGGCGCGATATTTTCCCTACGGTCTGGGCGCTTATCAAATACAGGTTTGTGGATTAAAAGGTTGCCCTGCAGCGCGCCGTGATGGTATACTTGTTGTCATGAGAATTTTAATCCTGTCTGATGACGAACAAAAAATTGCGCGCTACAAGGACGCGTTTCGCGAGCACGAGTTTGCCGCGTATCTTGATGAACCGGCGGATATTATCTTCACCGACAAGCATCTGCCCGAAACCGACGCGTTTTTGGCACCTGCAACCGATGATTTGGAGCTGGCATCGCGTATGCTCGCCGCTGCTGCGCAGATGAAAAAACTCGCCGCAGCCAACAAGGATTTGAAAAACGATCTGTACCACCTGAAGGTGCTTTACGAAACTNNCCGAAACAGGCTCGCAGTTTAGCGAAACGCTGGATGAAAACGAGATAATCCGGTATATGATTGACGGGCTGGACAGGGCGTTGAGTTTTTCGCTGTGCAGCGTGCTTATCCCGGGTGATGAGGATGTTTTGCTTGTGGGCAGCGTGTATGAGGTATCAGACGAACTCGTCAAGGTGCTCAACCCCACCGGTGCAAAGGTTATCAAAACTATTAAAAACCCGGCCAAGATGCTCTCGTTTGATGTGCTGCAATACAGCTCTTTGAGTAACGACTGCATTAAAATTTATCGCGAAACTCCGTTCACGCACGAGGAGGAGACGTTTTTTCAAGCGATAACAGCGCAGGCGGCAGCGCCGGTGCACAACGCGCAGCTTTACCAAAAAACCGCGCGGCTTGAAAAATTAAAATCCGAGTTTGTCTCAATTGTCTCGCACGAGCTGCGCACCCCGCTGACATCTATTAAAAATTCGCTTGATATTCTTGAAGCCGGCGGTGAGATAGAAAAATTCCTGCCGATGGCGCAGCGCAACGCACGCAGGCTTGACACAATTGTCGCCGACCTGCTTGATTTGTCAAAAATTGAGGCCGGTAAAATAAACTATAATTTTGTGCCGACGGATGTACGCACACTTGTTGAATACGTGAAATCCGAGTTTGGCGCCGCGGCCAAGGAAAAAGGGATTGAGCTGAATGTTTGTGAGACGAAAAACCTGCCGCCTGTGAGCGCTGATGTGAGCCGGCTGGAGCAGGTTATGTCAAATCTTGTGTCAAACGCGGTGAAATTTACGCACGATTGCATCACAATCAAGACCGAACTCAAGGACGGCAAGGTTTTGATAAGCGTCACGGACAACGGCGCAGGCGTCGCACCGGAGAATTACGAGAAGATTTTTGAGCCGTTTGTTCAGATTGAAAGCACGCTTGCCAGAAGCACCGGCGGTACGGGGCTCGGGCTTTCTATCGCCAAAAAACTTGTTGAGGCGCACGGCGGCGAAATTTGGGCGGAAGGCTCGTCATTCAAGGTTACGTTGCCTATTTCAGCTTAATCCTTGCACCGACCGTAACATCAGGTGTGTTATGTCCAATCCGTTCAGGATTTATTGATTGCGACATCGCGGCATAAACCGAAGTGGAGCCGTGGCCGTCAAAGGTGTTTTTGAATGTCAACTGCGCCGAGCCGCCAATGGTTAAATCGTTGTTGATGTTTTCGTTGAACACACCTTTGATATTGCGTCTTGAATAATCCGCAATGGCATTGGCGCTAAAAGTCGAGTGTTCTGTATCATAAACAGCGGCAACTTGTGCGGATGAGCTCATACGGTTTTCCGTCGAGTTGCCCATTGTCGCAAAAGTTCCGGTAAACCCGTACCTAAAGCCTTCTTGATTATTGGTTACAACCGACAGACCGCTTGCCGTTTGATAACCAAAGTCTACGCCTACGCCGTCACTATTAACGTAACTATTTTTTCTTAATGCACCAAGCCCGCCGCCGCTGACGTTTGCGTTTAGGTCAAACCCTTTGAATGAGCCGGTGTAGTCTAACCCGGCGAGCACACTGACTCCTGCGTCAAGGGTCCTGACCCCAGTTCCTTCTGCTCCTGCTTGTCCAGCGTCAGTAAAATTGTTCCTGGACTCTCTGAGATTCAGCAGTTCTTTCAGTCCGGTTGCTCACCGGTCTTTGAAATTGTACCTGCCATTGGTTTCCCATATTTATTATTTATAGGCCGCTTTTTTCAAATCTTAGCAAGTTTTTGAAAAAAATTAACAAAACTTTATCCCAAAAGTGTGGTATACTGTTAGTTATGACAAAGATTTTGATTGTGGATGATGAACGTGATATTGTGGAGAGTCTGCGGTTTGTGTTAGAGGCCGAGGGGTTCAATTGCTACTGGGCATGCGACGGCGAGGAAGGCCTGCGGCTGGCAAAAGATATTGAACCGGATTTGATTATACTTGATATTATGATGCCAAAAATTAACGGTTACAAAATCAGCCGGCTGCTGAAATTTGATAAAAAATATAAAGATATTCCGATAATTATGCTCACGGCACGCTCGCAGGAATCCGACAAACTAATAGGCGAGGAAACCGGTGCTGATGAGTATATCACAAAACCGTTTGACCTGAAAGATGTTGTATCAAGGGTGAAAAAATATGTCAACATTTAAACTCAACAAAACGCTGGAAAAACTCAAATACGATATGGTGCGCGCAGGCCTTGTGGATTACGAAACAATTGAGCGCGCCCAAGAAGTCGCCGATGCGCAAAATATCAACATCGGTCAGGCGCTGATAAACTCGGGCGTTTTGACGGAAGAGGCGATTTTGAAGTTTTTGGAGGCCAAGCTGCACATCCCGTACGTGAATTTGGAAGATTACACGCTGGATTCCAAATGCCTGAACCTTGTCAGCGCGTCAGACGCCAAGCGCTACCGGATTTTGCCGCTGTTCAAGATTGAAGACACCCTGACCGTTGCGATGGCCGACCCGCTTGATTTGTTCGCGATAGACAGGATTATTGAATCGGTTGAGTGCTCAATTGAGCCTGTGGTGTCGTCGCAAACAAGTATTCTGGGCAAGATTGACGAGTATTATGCGCCCGGGCTGCTTGAAGAAATCGTCACCGACCAGGTTGCATACGATTGGCGCGAAGAGCTTCACAGCGAGGATTTAAGCGATAACCATATCCAAAAAATCATCAGCGCTATCTTGAAACAAGCGGTGCAGGAGGATTTTCACGAGATTGTGTTCCAAAGCGCCGACGACGGGCTCGGTGTGAACTTCAAAAAAAACAGCAGCCTGACCGATAAGGGCAGTATCCCGCAAGTCTTGGCGCTGTCATTTGCCGCAAAATTAAAAGTGCTGGCAGAGCTTGACCCCCTGGTATCAGAGGTTCCGCAGCTTGGCAAAATGAGTTTCAAAGCCGATGATGTGACGATTGTGGTGAGTGTTTCAACATTCCCGACGATTTTGGGTGAGCGGATTTTCCTGAAAATTTACAAGCCGCCGGTGGCGCTCGGCAGCATAATCAAGAACGAAAAAAGTCTGGCCCAGCTTCGCAGCGCGCTCACAAACCCCGGTACCATCCTTGTTTGCGGCTCGCCGTTAAGCGGAAAAACCCACGTGATTTATTCAATGCTTGTTGAAGCGGCAAGCGCGGGCGCTGCGGTCATGACGCTTGAAAGCCTTGCCAAATACGAGCTTGCAGGGGTCAACCAGTGCGAATTGAACGAGAATGTCGGCTTTAACATGGACAAGGCCGCGCGATTTATTGAGTTCCAATCGCCCGATGTTATCTATGTTGAAGGCCTGAAAGCAAAAGATTTGTTTGAATATTTTTCCGGCTTGACAGATAAGACAGTCATTATGGAGTTTTCGGCTGATAATTTTGAGGATTTGCGCGCAAAACTCAAATTCACGCCAGCTGCCCCGTTCACCCCGTCGTGCCTGGTTTTCATCCATTCCAAGGACAATATTGAGGTTTTTGATGAGCAAACCATGCAAAAGTACATATAGTCATTACACTGTTATGAAAGCCGAAGCGGTAGACGCCCTGCAAGTGTGCGCGGGTAAATTGTACGTTGACTGCACGCTCGGCGGCGGCGGCCACAGCGAGGAAATCTTAAAGCGCGGCGGGACAGTAATAGCCTTTGATGTGGACGAAGAGGCCATCGCGGCCGCGTCCGAACGGCTCAAAGGTTACGAAAACTTAACAATTGTGCACGATTCCTATACAAATATTAAGAAAATGTTACAAGAACTCGGCACCGAAACGATAACAGGCGGGGTTTTGTTTGATTTGGGCGCATCTGCGCACCAGTTTGCGCAGGCAGGGCGCGGCTTTTCGTTCTCCAAGGACGCGCCGCTTGATATGCGCTTCAATCAGAATTCTGATTTTACCGCCGCGGATGTGATTAATACGTACAAAGAAGCCGACCTGGTAAGGATTTTCAGCGAATACGGGCAAGAGCGGTTTTCCAAGCGGATTGCAAAGGCGATATTCGAAACCCGTCGCAAAAAACGTATCGAGACCACAAAAGAGCTCGCGGATTTGATCATTGCGTCAACTCCGCGCATAAAATCTTCCATACACCCTGCAACGCGTGTGTTTCAGGCGGTTCGGATTGAGGTTAATCAAGAGCTTGAAAATATAAAAAATACTCTAAATGATGTGTTTTGCATGCTCGAAATTGGTGCTATAATAGTTGTTATAAGTTTTCACTCGCTGGAAGACCGGATAGTGAAACACTTCTTCAAAGAGAGCGGTCTGGAAATAATCACCAAAAAACCGTTGTGTGCAGCAGAGCAAGAGTTAAGAGAAAATCCGCCGTCGCGAAGCGCGAAAATGCGAATAGGGATAAAAAAGGGGCCAGAGAGTGAATACTTTAAGGGTAAGAAAAAAATATCAAGATAACACTATCATAGAAGGTTATTTCAACAGACGAAAAGGTTTTATGAAGAACAATGCCATAAAAAAAGTAAATAGCACCCTTTGCAGCGTACTTGCGATGTTTATTGTGGTTTCAGTTATCGGTTATTATCTTGCGATGACATACGAGCTGTCGCTGAATAAATTAAGCAACCAAATCGGGATGCTCAACGATGAGAACTCGGATTTGCAAAACGATTTGGACAGGCTAAAATCGTTCAGCAACGTGGATACAAAAATCAACCAACTGAAACTTTTGCAAAAAGCGGACAAGGTGATTGAAGTCAGCGCGGTCGCGTCGGCTGCTCCTGTTGAGAAAAAGCAATTGAAGTCCACCGTTTTTAACTGGTCTATCGGGTATTAAGTTATGAAATTATTTATAATAACGGGCGAACACTCGGGTGATATCCATGCTGCAAATGTTGTGCGCGAGCTGCGTGCGCGCTTACCGGAGCTTGAAATAGAAGGTATCGGCGGTGAAAATCTGCGCGCAGCCGGGGTTAAACTTTTTTCCGACCACAAAAAAATGGGTCAGGTCGGGATTGGACTCAAGATGATTGTTGACCACCTGGGGCTGGGTAAACGTGTGGTGGATTATTTGACAAAAGAGTACAAGCCTGATTTGGTGCTGCTTGTAGACTACGGCGCGTTCAATTTGAATGTCTCAAAGTTCCTCAAGCGCGCGCGGATAAAGACGTTCTATTACATCCCGCCGCAGGTTTGGGCAAGCAGAAAATGGCGGCTTAACACGATGAAAAAAACCATAGACAAGGTGCTTTGTATTTTTCCGTTTGAGGAGCAAATGTATAAAGATTGCGGGATTGACGCGCATTTTTGCGGGCATCCGCTTGTCGGGCAGCTGCCTGAAAAGGCAAACCGGGAGGAATTTTTTGCGCGTCACGGTTTGGACCCGGATAAAAAACTCGTATCAATTTTCCCCGGCTCTCGTACATTTGAGCTGAAACATTTGATGAAACTTTTTATCAAATCCGCGCGCGAACTGCAAAAAAAACACCCGGATTTGCAGTTTTGCGTTTCGCAGGCGCCGAACCTGAAAACGTTTCCCGATGTGCCTTTCAAGGTCATCCAAGGAGACAACCACGCGCTGCTCAGTGTCTCCGATTCGTTGATTTTGGCGTCCGGCACGGTCGCGTTGGAGGCCGCGCTTTATCAGACGCCGATGCTCATCGCCTACAAAGGGCCGGTGTTGTTCTACCTGATTTATTTGATGGTTGTGTGCACCAAATTCGTCTCGCTGCCGAACATTATTTTGGACAAACTCGTTGTCCCCGAGCTCTTGCAGTTTGGCGCCGGGGTAAACAATATCGTGAATACGACGGAAAAACTTTTGTATGACGAAAATTATCGCGCGCAGCATACCCGGCAATTGGGACAAGTAAGAGCTCTTTTGTCCGACAAACACTGTGCCAAAGAGGCCTCCGGACAAATTGTAACAAATTGTTGCCAAGATAACCCAAAAGGCTAATAATCGCGCAATTTTTCGCTTATTTTATGTTTATATAAGTTATGGTTAGTAAAGTTGTGTCCACAAGCAGCGCGTTCTCGCAATTTAAGGCGCCGTCCATGTTTAACAATGACGGGTATTTTTTCAGCGTACCGACACCGGAACAAAAAGAAGAGACAGAAAAACACTACGGGAAAAAGGTTATAATCGTAGGCGGCGGGCTGGCGTTAGCCGTGCTGGGGCTGGTTTTCGGAATAAGAAAATTCAAATTCGGCACAAAGCTGGTGGATAAACTCTTTAAAATCAAAGACAGAGCGGTTGAGCTTAGGATGGACTCTCAAAAGGCGGTGAGTAACGCCGGTAATAACGTGACTAACCTTAAAGATACGCTTGCAAAGAAAGTTATGTACAGCAAAAAATTCAACAAAAAGCTGGGCGGGCTGCCCAGAAAAATCCATAAAGGTATAACAGATGCCTGGATTGGTCTGGCAACCTTTAACCTCGGTTCAAAACAGGGTGCTGTCGCCAAAGAACTTAAAAAACTCAGCAGCGGATGTCAGAGTGCTGATGCTAAAAAACTTATGGATGAGATTGCGGCGCCGTTTACAAAAGAGGTTCGCAAAACCCGTTTTAAAGCCATGAAATCCGGAATGAACAAGCCAGCCGCGAGGTACTTCAAGACCGCGTGGAAAAATTTAGGTGAAATTAAAAATAAAGACACCGGCACTTATTTGATGGAAGAGCATATAGCCAATGAGCTTGTTGCTCCAAACAGGAAGCAAATACAAGAAACCGTTGCAAAGATAATTGAGACTAACGGCGAAAAAATACAAAAACTCAAAAAAATTGGTGTTGACAGCAAAAGGCTTGATGCGATTGGGAATCAGGCTAAAAAAGTGCTTGAAATTGAAAAAGGCAAATATTTTGATACGGTGCGCGACCAGCTTTTGGGCTCGGCGTTTACCGATGTAACTTCTGTCGTGACGGGTGTCGCCACGGCAGGTATCGGTATCGGCGCAACGCTGTCAAAACTTGAAGACAAAGACGCGCGCACCTCTGTTATGTTGAAATACGGTATCCCTGTCTTAGGTGCAATTGCAATGCAGCCGCTTACGACAATGGCGTTTGTTGCAGGGCTCAAATCCGTTATCGTGTCGGCCTGCGCCGGTGTTGTTCTGAACCAGATTATTACACCGATAGATAACCTGCGTAAAAAAATAGCGCAAAACAAAACACAAACTGCCGAGCCGCAAAATTCATGATAAAATATAAATCATGATTAAAGAAAAATTAGAAGCGCAAGAGTCTGCGATTTTGAGCGAGTTTGCGACAAGGAGTGCCGGCGCGCAGCGTAAAAGTGCCGAAGACATTTGCCCTTTCCGTACAGAGTTTCAGCGTGACAGGGACAGAATTTTGCACTCAAAAGCCTTTCGCCGGCTCAAACACAAAACGCAGGTCTTTTTGTCCCCGTTTGATGACCATTTTAGAACGCGGCTGACACATACCCTGGAGGTGTCGCAAATCGCGCGCACGATTGCGCGAGCGCTCGCGCTGAACGAGGATTTGACCGAGGCGATTGCGCTGGGGCACGACCTCGGGCACACACCGTTCGGGCATTGCGGGGAAGGGGTTTTGAACGAACTTGTCAAGGGCGGGTTTCACCACAACTTGCAAAGTGTGCGCGTTGTAGAGGTTTTGGAAGACCTTAACCTGTGCGAAGAGACAATCAGCGGGATTTTGACCCACTCGTGGGGCTACAAACCGCTCACCCCCGAGGCGCAGGTTGTCCAATTGGCCGACAAAATCGCCTATATAAACCACGATATTGAAGATTCCATCCGCGCCGGGATTATATCCGAGAGCGACCTGCCAAAAGACTGCATCAAATATTTTTCTTCCAACCAGAGCCGGCGGCTTAATAAAATGATTACAGAGATTGTGAACAACTCCGCGGGCAAACCTGTTGTGCAGATGAGTAATGAGGCGTGGGCCTACACCACGCGGCTGCGCGAGTGGATGTTTAAAAATGTTTATGAGGACTCGCCCGCCAAATTTGAGGAGGTCAAGGCGCGCAAAATTGTGCGTGAGTTGTTCGCGCTGTACACCGATATGATAAAACCGCACTGCGATGCGGACAAAATTGAGCGAATCGTCACCGACTACATTGCCGGCATGACCGACCGTTATGCGGTTGAAAAGTTTGAGGAGCACTTTATCCCGAAAGGCCTGCAATCAAGCAAAGGGGACGAGTATCTTTTCAAAATGCTGCAAGCGCAGGCTTCATCTTCGGATTGTAAATAATTGTAAACGCCGCTGCTTAAAAAAAGGCAATTTTTTGAGCTTTATATACTTTGTATATATAAGAGCAAAACAAGGAGAGTATATATGAGCGGAGCAATGTCAGCACTGGCTGCGGTGCAGAATTACAATAATCTGTTTGCAGCAAAGATAGCCAGTTATCAAACCCCCGGGTTTAGTGTAAATGCAGAAGAATTTAAAGAGGCCAACGCGGTTTGTTTTGGCAGCGGCAACCAATTGTGGTACAGTCCCAACGGCAGCGGGTTGAACCTGATATCAGCAGGTGAGAACCCGTATTACGCCGGGTTGAATCGGCATTGCACAGCCCAAGACCCCGGATATGACCCGGAAACAGGCGAACAAATGTTAAAATACAAGATGTGGGTGGGCTAATGGAAAGAAGCCAGCAACTTGATATAGCGGCAATAAACCCGAGCGCACCGCCAAACGTTACTTTGGCGCAGACGGTGTATGACACAAGCAAAGTGCAGCAGTCGCAAAATCTTGCCAACGACCGCAACAGTCAAAACGCGGCCAAGGCCGATGAAAGCGATAAAGGGATTACACCAAAAAGACCGCCAAGCGAAAGCGAGACACAAGCTTTTGTCAAAGGCACGGCACAAGAGTTAATGGCGGCGCAAAACCGCGCGTTCATTTAAAAAAAAGGAAAACAAATGTCATCAGTTTTATTTAATCTTTTAAACCCGCAATTTTACGCAACAAAGTACGTTGAAAAAAATGCGTCCAAAAATTCAAATAACACACCGCGCATTTTGCAATCACAAACCGTTGCGACGCTCCCGCCCGTGCAAGGCGCATCATCAACAGGTGTGATAAGCGGGTTGGCGCAATACGCCGAGGACGGCACGCCATTCACATTCGGCGCACACATTAACACTCTTGTTTAGCGCGTTTCCAGAACTGCCACCATTTTTTCTTTTGCGCCGGCTCAACTTCACAAGGCTGAGGTTCTTCCTCAACTTGTTTAAACACGCTGCTTGAAAGCGCTGTTGCATATTGAGGTTTGAGGTGTTTGTAGTCAAAAAGTATGATACCGTTTGTGTTAAGCTGGCGCGCCTCGTGGATTTGCCGGATTAAATCTTCCGGTGAGCCGCTCATAAACGTGACAAACAGACCCGCAAAAAGTTCGGTATCAGGCGCTTTTGACTCAATAACTTTTTTCATCATAGCGCTTGCCATTTCTGCATCGCACGTCAAAAACAACGGTGTGAACCCGTGCAGATACCCGTTGTCAGACCATGTTTTCCAGTCCTGCTGCTTGCTTGCAAGCGCTGCTGCGCGGTCCGGGAAAATAACGGCGGACAAATAGATTTTACGTTTTTTGCAAAGGTCGCCCGTTTTTTTGACAAAATCCGTAATCTTGCCGCGGCGGTATTCGTCCCATTGCGCCCACTGCGGGTCGGTCGGCTTCAGGTCAACAGGGTCAATCTTGTGCTGGGATTGGAACTCTTTTCTTGCAGGCTGGGTGTAGCCCCACCAGTTTGGCTGGCCGGCAGATGCGTTCGGGTAGCGGATGTAGTCAATGTTCACCCCGTCGGGTTTGTACCGGGTCAAGACTTCATCAATTAATTCCAGCAGAAACTTTTGCACTGCAGGGTTTGCCGGGTCAAGAAAGTATCCGTTGTGCTCGGAGGTGGATTTTGACGGCTCGTTGCTGTCGCAATCTTTTTTCATCTTGTTGCCCCACTCGGGTTTGACGGCCAGAATGCTCGCGGGGTCAGGTTTTGACGGTCTTGTGCCGACATAAAAAGTCTCAAACCAGATGTGAACTTTCATATCGCGTTTGTGCGCCTCGTCAACCCAAACCTGCAAAATATCAGGGCAATCACCCTCATTTGCGCCTGAGAACAGCGCGTATTGCGGCGTAAACCCGTATGAGTTCATTGTTTTGCTCGGGAAAATAGTTTTGCCGTGGTAGTAGGTTTCAAGGAAAATATCGTCAATACCCGCAGCTTGAATCAGCTCAATTGATTTAATTATCTCATCGGCGGTTTTTTCGGTCGGCCGGACCCAAATCCCGCGCAGCTCCCCGTTTTTATACGGGATTGCGCTGCTTATCGCGCTGTTTGCGGCCTCAATCGCAAGCCGTGAAAACTCCTGCACCTTTTCGTGATCCTTTGCGGCTTTTTTCATATAGTTTTTCGCATCGTTTATGTAGGTGTTCGGGACTTTGCGGTTGTAGTTTGTGTTGGCCTTGCTGTAAAAATCAATCATCAATTCGGCTTCGGCGATTTTTTTCATGCTCTCAAAAATATAGCTCTCGGAGGTCGTGTAGGTATAAAGTGTGTCGCCGTCAATAAAAATGCGCGTCCCGAGGTTCAGCGATGAATTAAGCCATGTCTTTGCCTTGCCGTGGCCGGAGATAACGATACCGTTTTCGGGGATGAACGAGTCCGCACCGGAAATCGCGGTCACAATGTTGCCGTCAACGATTGCCTCCGCACCAAACTCGTTGGTATTGGTGTTTTTGCCGTAATCAGATGTGTAAATAACAAGCTGGTTTGCGCCCCTGCCGCCCGGAAACCCTGCACCGCCCGGGTTTGAGCCGGAGCTTGGGTTGATTGCGTTGATTTTAATCTTTGTTGTGCTGAATTGCACCTCGTTCTTTGAAAGCTCATAGGGTTTGTAGACAGCGAGGGTGTTTTTTTTGAGCGGTTTTTCAACCGCCTCGTCCGCCGCAGCCGCAGGCAGCCCCAGCAGTATTATTAACATTAGTAGCTTTTTAATTCCCACTTTTCCCTCTAATCTTATAGTAGTATTCAGATTTGCCGTAATCCAATGCTTTAATCGAGTTGATTTTATTTTGCAGCTCAGGCGTGTTTTTTGCTGCGGCCACCGCGGAGTAGTATTTTTGCGCGTTCACCAAATCGCCGAATTTTTCATAGATTATACCCATATTATAGTTCAACTCATACTTATTTTGCAAGCCGTTTACGTGAGCGTCCCGGTATCTTTTCAACGCGCGTTTGTAATCATCGCGTGCAAAGTAAAAATCGCCCAGATAAAGGTTTGCGTAAGCGTTGTGCGCATCAAGGTTCAGCGCGCGGAAAAAGTAACCCTTTGCAAGCCTGTCCTCTTTTGTGAAGTCATAAATCCGTGCCAGCTGCAGCGGGTATTTGATCTGGGTTGAATCATACTCTGCAAGCTGAAAATAGCGCGCCTGCGCGGCCTCCATCAGCCGGTTTCGTTCAAAATCACTCTTGGAATCCGCCGCCGCGACAAAAAACGTATCGGCCTCTTTTTCCATTTTCGGGTAATCAATCAACGTGTGGTCTATGTAATAATCGTTATATTCAACACCCACCGCAAAAACCGGGACAGCCAAAAATAACACCGCCGCCGCAAATATGAATAATCTATTTATCCACTTACAAATCATCGTACCTTGGTGTGAATTTAATGTCATGGTTCATAAAAGAATTGTCCTCAAGCCCCGGATCAAGGTAGGTTCCAAACTTTCTCAACGCTCTGAACGGCGCGGAAATCCAGATTGTTTCTTTCTCCTGCGGGGGGTCACCGCGCATCTGGGATTTTCTTTTCTCAATAATATCGGCGGTTGCACCCGAGTGCCCGCGGTTAATCAGGTACTCGCGCGATGATGCAGATTCAGTCGTCAAATCCTGCGCCATCGCTGTGTTTGCCGTTAATAAAACCAACAATACCAAAAACTTTTTCATAAGACCTCCGGTCTTTTGCCTCATTCTTATATTTTATAACCTTTGCACCGCGTTTGCCATACACTGTTAAGATGAGTTTTACAAAAAACTTGCCCGATGGCAATTGATTTTTGGCCGTGTGCATGAAACAATGAAAAAAAGGGGTAAAAAGGGAGATATTTTATGAACTTAATAATTTTACTGATATTGGCGGCGGTCCTTATTGCAAAAGGGATTATTATTGTGCAGCAGCAGGAAGAGGTCATCATCCAGCGGCTCGGACGGTACGAAAAAACGCTCAAACCCGGGCTGAACTTCATCATCCCGTTTTTTGACGTCCCGCGGCTTACGACAAAACGCTTTTCCCAAAAAGATATCAACGGTAACACATTCGCGTTTTCAAAACAAACCGACCGAATTGACCTGCGTGAGACGGTTTTTGACTTTCCGCGCCAGAACGTAATCACAAAAGATAACGTTTCAATCGCGATAAACGCGCTTATTTATTTCCAGATAGTTGACGCAAAAGCCGCTGTCTACGAGATTGAGAACCTGCCCGAGGCGATTGAAAAGCTCACCCAGACAACGCTGCGCAACCTTGTCGGTCAATTAGAGTTGCAAGAAACGCTTGTTTCGCGCGACAAAATCAACACCGAGCTGCGGATAATCCTTGACGATGCGGCCGGCAAATGGGGTGTAAAAGTTAACCGCGTTGAGCTTCAAGATATTATCACGCCAACCGATATCCAGGCTGCGATGGACAAACAGATGAAGGCGGAACGTGAAAAACGTGCGATGATTTATGAGGCGGAGGGTCAAAAAGAGGCCGCAATCCGTGTCGCAGAAGGCCAAAAGCAAGCCGCAATTTTGAGCGCGGAAGGCGTCGCACAAGCGCGCGTCATTGAGGCCGATGCCGAAAAAGAGGCAATCAACCGGATTATAACAGCGCTTGAGAGCACAGCTGCCGCACCGGATAAATACCTTATCGCAATGAAATACCTTGAGGCCTTGAAGGATATCTCCTCCGGCCAAAACAACAAGGTGGTCTACATGCCGTACGAGGCGACCGGTATCCTGTCTTCAATTGACGGCATCAAAGAGATGTTTAAACACTAGCACGTCCTAGCGCGACAGCCACGGGGTTACTCATTTACCCCAAATAATAAAAACGGGCGGTCGAGGCCGCCCGGGGTTAAGGTCTGTCTTGTTATTTAAACTTGTTGGACCGGTCTTGTCCATAGTGAATCGTTAAATTGCTTGATGTTGTGGGTTTCTGCCGCATCAACCGATAGCGTTACGTTGCTTGGTGTGAACACAAACACAAGCTCGCCGACTTTTTGCGGTTTGCCATTCAGCGCGTGCGCTGCGCCGCAAACAAAGTCAATTGTCCGCTGGGATTGCTCTTTATCAAGCAGGTGAAGATTCAAAACAACGGTCTTTTTGTCCTTCAGGTTAGCTGCAACCTGCGCGGCGTCTTCAAACGAGCGCGGTTCCATAACCATAACCTCGTAACCTCTGTTGTGACCGGGCAGTTGAACCACCTTTGAATTGTTTTCACGCTCAAATTTTGGCGGGGTCTGGTAATTGTATGACGGTGCAAGCGCCAGATTGTCGTCTGTTTCGTAAAACACTTCATCGTACTCTTCTTCTCTAAACGCGTCTCCGAGCTGTGCGAACACATTGTTCTTCTGCTCAAACCCTTTTACCAAAAAATCCACCATTTTGTTGATTCCGTCTTGTACAATTGCCACTACTTTGTCCTCCATTTTATCTAAATAATCTGCTTCCTATTCTTAACATCGTTGCGCCTTGCTGCGCTGCGATTTTATAATCGTTGCTCATCCCCATTGAAACTTCTTTGAGATTGAGCTGTCCGGCTGTTTTTGCAACATCTGCAAAAAGCTCCGCCAGTCTCTCTTCTTCTGCGTCTATCGGTGCCATATTCATTAGTCCCACAACCTCAATCCCGTCGAGATTTTTGATTTCGTCAAATTGTTCAAGCAGCTCTTTTTTGCTGAACCCGAATTTTTGCGTTTCGCCTGCGTTGTTTAGCTGAAGGAGAACCTTTTGGATTTTGCCTTGAGCCTTTGCCTCGTTTGAAATCGCCTGTGCGATTTTTAGCGTGTCCACCGAGTGGATAAAATCAAACAGCGCGACGGCCTTTTTGACTTTGTTGCTTTGCAGGTGGCCAATCAGGTGAAACCGTGAGTTGTTTTTAATTTCAACCGGTAGGTTGATGACCTTGTCAAAGGCCTTCTCTGCGCGGTTTTCGCCGAAGTCGCGCAAACCCGCTTCGTACGCGGCGATGATTGCCTCGTCTGTAAAGTACTTTGTTACGGCAACGATATTTGGTTGTAAAGGTGCGATTTCCCGCCGGATTTGTTCAAGGTTTTTCTTGGCGGCGTCTTTCATTCTTTCATTTTACTAAAATTGTCATGAGAGAGCAACAGCTTGCGTTTTGACCCATGTCCTTTTGGCTGAAACCATGATTATCACATGGTTTGAGCATGATTTAATATTCCTTAACATTCGTTCACAATTCGTAATAAGAAAGCATGCTCATGCTAATTTTAATTGAAATTTGTATTGAAGGTATCCTCTGTTTGTATGATATGATGGAGAAATGAAGGAAAAAGAATGTATTGAAATAATAAAATCCATCTTTGGAACGAGATTTATCGGGGACGATTGCGCGTATCTGGAAGAGCTGGGGATTGTGGTGACGCAAGATAGTTTGGTTGAGGGCGTGCATTTTGATATGCGCACGACAACGCCCTACAAATTAGGTTACAAAACGGTTATGGTGAACGTCAGCGATGTTTGCGCCTCGGGCGCCGAACCAAAATATCTGACGGTTGCGGTGTCAGGCGTTATTGATACGCTTGAATTTGCGCGCGGGGTAAAGGCCGCGGCGGACAAATGCGGCGTGCAAATCGTTGGCGGCGATATAACAGGCGCGGACAAAATTTTTATCAGCGCGGCGGCGATTGGCACCACCGCCGGCCGCAACATTGCATCGCGTGCGAATGCAAGGCCGGGTTACAAGATTATTGTCTCCGGCGAGCACGGCAACAGTGCTGCCGGTTTTTTAGGCCGCCCGGAATTTCTTGATGCGCACCTGATGCCCGAAGCCCGGGTGGAGTTTTCACGCCGGCTTGCCACGCAGATAAACGTGCCGTACGCCATGATGGACACCTCTGACGGCTTGGCCGATGCGCTGTGGCAAATCGCGCGGGCAAGCAGCGTTTTGATGGAAGTGGAGTATGAGAAAATCCCGCGTCCGGAGGGGATTGACTCTGATTTACCTCTGTTTGGCGGTGAAGATTATCAGCTGGTCGCCTGCGTACCGGAAGAATTCAGTCACCTTGGCACAATAATCGGCGAGGTTAAAGAAGGCGCGCCGCGAGTCTTGCTTGACGGCAAAGAATTAGAGCAAAAGTTTTACGACCATTTTGCATGAAAAAAGCCCTCCGGGGGGAGAGCTTTTTGATTATCCTTTATTTTAGTTGGCCGGCGGCTCTGTTCCAGTGTCTGCCGGTTTTTCCCCTTCTTCAGCCGACACCGTAACTTTTTTAATCGCTTCGTCAAGCGTTGTCAGTGCTGTGGTCACTTTGGTATCGGTTGAGCCGCATTCTGTCAACACTTTTTGCAGATGCAAAGCGGTTGAACCTGTCAATTGATCTTCGCCGATATTTTGGACAAAATAGTTGATGAAGTTAGCCACCGGGTCGCCGTTTGCCTCGGTATCTTTTTCGTGGATCTTGTTCCAGGCCTCAATTACTTTAAGGACGTTGTCTGCGGTTACTTCTTCTTTGATAATTTTTTCGATTTCGGCAATGTTTTGAAAACCTTTCAGATCCTCGTCGCAGGCTTCACAGAATCTGGCCGCAATCTTATCAACGCCTTCAAGTTTTGACAAATCGTGGCCGCCGCTGTGGTTGTCTGTGCTTGAGCTGCTGCCGCCGAACATTGACATCATTTGCATGAACATATAAAACATGTCAAATCCGCCGCCGACACCGCCGCCAGCGCCATAGCCTCCGCCGATACCGCCGTTGCCGAACAATCCGATGCCGCCTCCGCCGCTGTACAAATATGACGGAGCAAACTCCGGTACGCGCGCCTGGAATCTGTTTCCAAAGTTGGCAAATATCCCGACCGGCGCTTGTGATACCGCGTAAAAACTTGCCATGTCATTCATCATGCTGCTTTGAAAAAAAGTAGACGGGTCGTAAAATGTGATCCCCATTTTTGTATCCTCCAAAATAAATAATTTCCCTGTGTTATTTATAAAAAGTATTTTTATTTTGGAAAATTGCTTTTTTGGATCAAAACATGTTACAGGTTTGTAACATGTCAATGATTTCGGCTTTTGTTAGGCAGGGCGCAATCTCTTTTATACAGGTGATTTCATCATCCACGGGCTCGCCAAAAATTTGCTCCAATAACTTTGGGTTATAGTCGTACAAAATTGATCCGTGCTGCAAAATCCACCCGTCTTGCCTGAATTGCGCGGAGCCGATGAGTTTTTTGCCTTTATAACAAAGGTCTGCACCGGTTGACAGCAACATACAATTTGCGGTTTTTCCTATACATTTATCCCTGCCGCCGCCAAACTCCAACTCAATCCCCATTTCCGCAAACGCGTCAACCAACCCTTGCGATATGCGTTTGTACGATTCCGCGACAGTTTCGTTGCCTTGCTCGCAAACAACACTGTATGTAATCTCATCATCGTGCAAAAGCGCTCTGCCGCCGGTCAACCGCCGCACAACATCCACGCCGTCCGGCGCTGTAAAATTTTGGTTACGCCCGATTGACACACACTTCGGCGACCACCCGTAAAGCCGAAACGCCGGCTGTTTGGCCTCCAAAAGCTCTTGGTCTATTGCCATGTTTTCAGCGCCGGTGCGGATTTCAAAAGGAATGAACTTCACTTTTTCGCTGCTCCGTCATTTACCCCCCGCTCAAACTGCTTAAATGTTTCAGGGCCCACAAATTGTTCAAGTGCCGCACGTTTTGACATAAAATCAGAACGCGCCTTAACCTGCATATCAAGCGCGCTTCTGTAATACGAGTCCGCCACCAAAACAACCTCGCGCGATTTGGTCAGCGAATACTCATAATTACTTTTGCGTGTTGCGGCGATTTCGCCAATCATATCAAGCTTTTTGCGCGCACTCATATAATCAAAATAAAGGTTAATTGTTTTTTGCTGCAAATCCTCAATCTTGCGCACAAGCACAATCATATCCGCATCGGTCACCTTGGTGTACTTGTAGTTCAGCGCCTTGTTATCCTGCGACATAATCCCGAAAATATTTCCGCCAATCATTGAGCCGGCCGCCAGAATCGGATCACCTGTCATCGCGCCGGCGAGCGTTGAATAACCCGCGATATTTTTGAGCACATTTTTTACGGATTTTTCATCGGGCTTGTTCTCATCGGGGTTGGCGAGTTTGTACAGCGCAAAATTTATCGTGTCGCTGTGTGTTGCAGCGCCCTGCCACAGCATCGTCAAATCGCCCACAATCGCGCCGCTGTCTATATCAAGGTCTGCACCGATTTCTTTTGAAATCTCTTTGATGCTCAAATCCGCGTACGTCAAGGCCGCGATATCCGGGATGCTGGTATCTTTTTTTACAAAGTTCACGGGTTTTGTTTGTTCTTCTTTGTACACGTTTTCCGGGTCGTTTGTCAACCCGAGCCGGTAAATTGACGGTTTTATGCCTTTGAGTTCGTCAAGCGTAACTGCTTGCGCCGGCAGCATAACCAATATGGAAAATATCAGGAATAACTTTTTCGCCACTTTACCCCTCATTTGCCGCCTGCTTCCTGCATCAGCGCCGCGTTGTAGTTAAACTGGTACAAATTCAGCTTGTCCACAACTTTTTTACCCGCAAGCCGCTGCAATTCAAGGTGGTATTTTTTCGCTTCTTCCATATACTCAAACTCTTCCACGCGCATATTATCGTACAGCGACGATGAAACGGCGATTTCCAGAACATCTTTGTCCTGCAAGGCTTTTGAGTAATTTTTGTTGTACAAAAGCATCTTGGTGCGCGTTTCTTTTAGCTGAATAAGCGCGCTTTTGTAGCTGTAATATGTACCTATGATGTCATCTTGCAGCGTTTCAACAAGACTTGCAAGCTCTATTAATTCCGTGTCGGTAAGCGGAGTTTCTTTGATAATATTGTTTTTGTTGATAAGGTTTTGCGCGGCGCGGCCGGCTGCAAACGCTGATGTTTGGGTCAGGTAGCTGCCGCCTGTCATCATCGGCACAAACGAGGCGCCGGCGACCATCGCGGACATGGTTTTTGCCATAAGCGACGAGTGGATACGTTTTGTGCTCTCGGGGCTTGCGAGCTTTTTCAGCGCAAACCCGATAACCCGGTTGTTCTCAACCGTTCCTGTCCAGAGGTTTTCAATATCTTCAATATCTTTTTCTTTTTGGTACTCAACAATTTTCTGCACGGACTGATCGTTTTTTAAAACAAGTGTCTCCTTGGGTTTTGCTTTGACATCAGGATAGACAATCTTTTGTTTTTCAACATTGCCCAAATTAATCTCGTTCGCAAGCGCGACACCCCCAAACCCTGCGCATAAAATTGTTGCTGCCAAAAGTTTTTTCATCATGTCAATATTATATCACCAAATGAAAATCTTGACCTATATCGCCAAAAATTCATATTCAATCAAATGTTCAACAGAAATAGGCTCGCCTGTTTTGTAATCGAAGAACCTAACGTTCTCGAACGCCTTATCGGCCTTATATTTGTAAGGTGTTTTTATTGTTATCTTTTTAATATTGTCGTCAACGTAGATGTTTGATTTGCCAAGGGAGGTGTTGCCTTTGCGGAAAGCGTCAGCCGTTGTCCCCTTAATTGATGTTGAATCAAAATAGAATGTTCTTTGGGAGCTTTCACCTGTCAAATAGATATCGGTTGAGATTTTAGCGCCGGGAGGCAGCTCAATCATATCGTCAAACGCGAGTTTGCCTATTTTTGGCGAACCGTGGATTCTTATTCCTGCCGCCTTGATATCGTTTGCCGCCGCTCCTTTCTCCACCACAACATGGCTGCCGATAATCCGGCCCGCTTTTGCACCTGAGTGCAAGTATACATCCCCTTTTGGGTTGTAAATGTCTTTTGCAACGGAGCCCTGGTATATTGTCACAGTACCTTTTTTGGTGGTAATATTGCCCGAGCGCGCGCCTTTGTACAGTGAAACAGCTCCCAAACTTGCAATATCACCGGTTTTTGCACCTTTATCCAACCGAACATCCCCTGTGCATTTAACATTGGCTATGTTATCTTTGGGGCTGATATGGACAGCGGAATAGGTTTCTACCGTAAGGTTTTCGGGCTGCTCTCGTTTTTGCGGCGCCCGCAGCCCGCGGTTTTGCACCTGACCGTATAAAACAGGAGAGTTCCCCTGAAAAGTTATTCTTGAAACTTGCATACCCGCATTAAAGCCCGTAAAAATAAAATTTGCTAGTAAAATATCATTCGTTTATATGTTATCCAAATTTGTCCGTGCCGCTAAAATAAAATTATGAGCGAAATCACAATATTACTTGGCAGGATTTTTTTGGACAGAAACGATGCCGGCGCGCATCTGGCGCTGGGCGCTGCATACAAAAACCGCGGCGACTATGAAAAAGCGCTAAAATACACGCGCACATCAATAGAGCTTGACCGATGCGACGAGGCGATTTTGCAGCTTGGCAAATGCCACGAACTGTGCGGCGAGCATGAACTCGCGCAAATGATTTACCAAAAGCTGGAAGATACGTCTAAATTGCGACTTCTTCGGTTTGCGGCTCCGCGATAGGGATTTCCTCAGCATCTGCAACGACTTTTTGTGTCGCATCAATTATTGCCTGATCCGGATTATTTTGCAGGTGCTTGTAGTCCGCCATAATCTTGTTGACAAACCCTCTTGTGAACGACGGTACGCCGCCGTGGTTTTTGACCGCAGTCGGACCCGCGTTGTAAGCAGCTAACGCACGCTCGTGCGAGCCGAATATTTTGTACAATTTTTGGTAGTACATCAAACCGCCCTTGATATTGTCGTTCAGGTAGTACGGGTTTAGCCCCATTGACTTGGCGGTTGCAGGCATAAGCTGAAACACACCGATAGCGCCGGCCGGGCTTTTCGCGTCGTAGCGATAGTTTGACTCCGTGCGTGCAATACTCAACGCAAGCGCAGGGTCAACGCCTAATTCAAGAGCATGTTTCACTATCGTTGCTTTTACGGTCTTTACATCAGTTGCTTGTACCTGTCCTTGTGTGAGCATTACGCACACAAGCGTAAAAGTTAACAGTAATGCTTTTTTCAAATTGTTGTCCTCGATTTGTAAATTGTAAGCCGGAACCATAAAAGCTCTCGCAAAAGTTCCTTATAAGCTTATAAATATAATAATATCATGCACAAAAATAAATTGCAAATCTGTAATATTTACGCTAAAATTAGGGCATGTTTAAACGTTGGTATGATATTGATCCTGCCGTGAGCGCGGCAATAAAGCGGCTTGAAGATTCACCCGAGCAGCTGCAGGTCAGATGTGCGGATTTTATTATAGACAAGCTGCGCGACTATGATTTTGATGTAAAAATGTCGCTTGATGACCAATACCAATACATAATGCAGCGCTGGTACGACAAAAATATCAAGGTATCACACGCAATTGAGTACCTCAAACAATCGCCGACGCAGGTGAGGAAAGAGCTTGCGCTTGGGATTATAGACTATATCAAAGCGAATGGTTAGGGCATTTTTTCTTTGCTCGGCCTTTGCATTTGCACTCCGGTTTCATCCCGAACACGTTAAAATTCGGGTCGGGTTTAAACATCCGCTCATCACCGCGTTTGTCAGCTTTTTTGTCAAGCCGGTTGATGGTTTTCAGCTTGGTGCGCTGCTTGCGAGTGAGGATTCTTTTTAACTCTTTTTCATATTGTTTTGCGGATTTGGCTGCGCTTTTTGCATCTGTTTGCCCTGCGGCAAGCGAGCTTTCGGCATATTTATCGTCCAGCTCGTTGAGCTGCTGTTTTTGGCACACGTTCAGGTTGAGCGCGTTAATCGTGGTTTCATTTTCAAACGCCAAGACCGGCGCCGCCAAAAACGCGCTTGCCGCTAGACAAAAAATAGTCAATAATTTCTTCATAATTAACATTGTATCACGAAATTTACGCCGCGGCCTTTGCTATCAGGAACAGTAATATATTCTGTATGATTTGCAGCACGATAATCGCTATGATTGGCGAAAAATCAAGCCCCCCGAATGTCGGAACAATCCGGCGGAACAGGTTCAGATAAAGGTCGGTGACCTCACGAACAGTTTTCCACGGCTGGTTGAACCAGTTGACGCTCGGTATCCAGCTTAAAAAGATTCTTAAAATAATCAAGAAATAGAACAGGTTAAATATGTTGTTGATGCCGTATACGAGTGAACTCATAGTCTTGAATTCTCCTTTGTTCTTGTGCAAGCGCAGGTGTTTTCACCCGCGTGGATTTTTTCTATCATTTTGAAAAGCAGCTCTTTCAAATTGGAAAGGTTTTGGTTGAAAACCTCAATAACCGCGTCGTGCGAAACAGGCTCCGAGCCGCTGACGAGCCCCGCGTCGTAGTCGGTGATAAGCGAAATATTCACAGGACACATATCCATCTCTTTGACCAGATACCCTTCCGGGAATGCGGACATGTTGATAACCTGCCAGCCCTGTGCGGTGAAAAACTTTGATTCGGCCTTGGTTGAAAAGCGCGGGCCATTGATTACAACGACGGTGCCTTCTTTGTGGACGGTTATCCCGAGTTCCTTTGCTGTTTCAACCGCAAGGCTGCGCAGCTCGGCGCAATACGGGTCGGCCGCGGACGGGTGGGTCACAATCGGGCCTTCAAAAAAGGTTGATTTGCGTCCGTCTGTCCAGTCAACAAACTGGTCGCAGATAACAAAATCACCGGGCTTAACGTTTTTTTGCAGGCTGCCTGCAGCGCACGGCGAGAACACCCGCTGTACACCAATTGATTTCATCGCCCAGACGTTTGCGCGGTAGTTAATCAAGTGCGGCAAAATAGAATGGTTTCTGTTGTGGCGCGGCATAAAAGCTACGCGGTGCGCGCCGATTGTACCTATCAGCAGGTTGTCGCTGGGCATCCCGTAAGGTGTTTCAATCGCCACTTCCTCAATATTATCAAGGAATTTATAGAACCCCGAACCGCCAAATACACCAATCGTTGCAAGATTTTTATTTCCCATTTTGCCCTCCTCGCAGACTCATTATAGCACGAACAAAATCGTCTGACTTAAAAATATAATTGCCGGCGACAAGCGATGTTGCGCCAAGGTCAGCGCAGATTTTGCCGGTCTGTTCGTTTATCCCGCCGTCAACCTGAATAATAGTGCCTTTTGGTGCGTTTCTCTTCACCGTCGTAATTTTTTCCGCGCATTCCGGCATGAAGGCTTGCCCGCCAAACCCCGGCTCAACCGTCATAATCAAAATCAAATTGGGTGTGAGCCCTTTTAGCACTTCGGGTGGTGTTTTCGGTTTAATTGAAACCCCTGCATGACCGCCAAGCAGCCGGATTTTTTGAATCAAGGCCTCCGGGTCGGCTACTGCCTCGTAGTGAAAAGTTATAATATCCGCGCCGGCGTCCAGGAACGCCTCAACGTAGTTTTCGGGGTTTTCTATCATCAGATGCACATCAAGCGGCACGCTTGCGGCTTTTTTAATTGATTTGACAACAGGCACGCCGATTGTGATGTTCGGGACAAAATGTCCGTCCATAACGTCTATGTGGAGCCAGTCTGCGCCGGCTTGTTCAACGCGTTTTATGTCGCGCTCCAGATTGGCAAAATCCGCTGATAACAAAGACGGTGCAACTATCATATCAACCCCTCGCATGCCGCGGCTGCGGCGTTTTGTTCGGCCTCTTTTTTGGTGCGCCCGGTTCCGCGCGCAAGCGGTTTGTCATTGTAACAGACCTCAACCGTAAACATCTTCTCGTGTGCGGGTCCTGCTTCTTCAACAACTTTGTAAACCGGCAGTTCCTTGTTCAGCCCTTGCGTGTACTCTTGCAAAACGGCTTTGGCGTTGTATTTTTGGAAGTTTTTGTCAACATCGTCAAAATACGGAGTGAAAAGTTTCTCCAAAACAATGTAAAGCTCATCGGTTTTGCCGTCCAGATAATACGCGCCCAAAACCGCCTCAAACGCGCACGCCAGAATAGATTGGGTGCCGCGCAGGTGCGCGTCGCATTCAATATCAAGGTCCAGCTCTGCGGCGATTTCGCTAAGTATCTGGTCAGATACAACGATGGAGCGGATTTTGGTCAAATCACCCTCGCGGTAGTCCGGGTACTTTTTGTATAAAATATCCGATATAATCAGTTTCAAGACCGCATCACCAAGGAATTCCAGCCGTTCATAATTCTCACCGCCGGCAGACGGATGATGCAGTGCCTGCCGCAAAAGCGCTTTGTTATTAATTTCTATCCCCAGTCCGTTCATTCTCTTTTTTGCCCTCGTTGCCCCCGTTTACCCCTAAAATATGAAGAATTTACAGTAATAAAACATCAAAGGGATGGTGAACGCGAAACTGTCAACCCTGTCCAGAACGCCGCCGTGACCGGGCAGGCTGTCGCCTGAGTCTTTGACACCCGCATCGCGCTTGATAAGTGATTCGGCAAGGTCGCCAAACTGCGCTGCTGTCGTGCAAAGCAGCCCGATTGCAAGACAGTGCACCCATCCGAGCTCCAAAAAACTGCCAACGATAAACGCACCGGCCAGTGCGAACAAACTGCCGCCAATTGACCCTTCCACCGTTTTGTTCGGGCTGATAACAGGTGCCAGCTTACGTTTACCGAAATTCTTGCCGATATAATATGCGCCAATATCAGTCAACAAAACGATTGTAAACATCATCACAACAAACCCGAGCCCGTCGGTGTAGATGTTTGAACTTAAATTCCGCAAAAAAATCAGGTGGAACGGGAACCAGCCCGCATAAATGAACCCGAGAATTGTTGTGGCAACGTTTGCGATATAGGGCTGCCTGCCAAAAAACAGTATCCACAAGAACGCAACGATTGTACACAGGGTCATTCCGGCAGCGAGCAAATCCATACGTGAGCAATACGCAATCGCGGCAAGCACGGTTTCGGCTGCGATCATAACGCGCAGGCTCGGGTAAAACCCTTTGTTTTGAAGGATTTTGGCGTACTCGGTGGTGCTGGCATAAATTATGACAAGCGTCAGCACCAAAAGCCACAGCCCGCCGTACATTATGCACAGCAAAGCCGCAGTACCGATAACCAGCCCTGTAAGCAGCCTTGTTACGTTGTTGTTTAAAATCATACCGTTAACACTTCTTTTTCTTTTTCGCCCACGGTGCTGTCCACGGACGCAGTGTATTTGTCGGTCAGTTTCTGGATTTTGTCCTGATTATCTTTTACAATATCCTCGGGCAGATTTTCGGATTTTTCAAGCTTTTTAAGTTCGTCTGACATGTCGCGGCGAACGTTACGGACAGCGACTTTCGCTTCCTCGCCGAGTTTTTTAACCTCTTTTGCAATCTCTTTGCGGCGCTCCTCGGTCAGCGGCGGGAACGCAAGCCGCAGGACAATCCCGTCACTGTTTGGTGTGATGCCGATTTCGGCCTTTATGATTGCTTTTTCAATTTCTTTCAAAATGGATTTGTCGTAGGGCGAAATCACAAGCGTTGTGCCGTCTTGCACGGTAACCTGCGACATTTGGCGCAGCGCCGTTGGTGTACCGTAGTAATCCACCATCACTTTGTCCAAAATCATCGGGTTCGCGCGGCCGGAACGGATTGACCCAAACTCTTTTTTAAGCTGGTTTATTGCCTTTTCCATTTTTTCTTCGCCGTTTAAAAACAATTCATCTAAAAGTTCACTCATTTCTATCCTCCAATATAAGTCCCTATATTTTTACCGTTCAGTATCTTGCAAACCCCGCCGGGCGCGTCAAAGTCAAACACCACAATCGGGATATCGTTTTGTTTGCACAGCGCGACCGCGGATGTGTCCATAATTTTCAGACTGTTTTTTATAATATCGTCATACGAAACATTTTCAAGCTTTTTGGCGTCGGGATTGGTTTTTGGGTCATCGGTGTAGACGCCGTCCACGCCGTTTTTTGCCATGAGCATTGCGTCCGCGCCGATCTCGGATGCTCTAAGCGCAGATGCCGTATCGGTTGTAAAAAACGGGTTGCCCGTACCGGCTGCAAAGATTACCACACGGCCTTTTTCAAGGTGGCGGATTGCGCGGTGGCGAACGTAAGGTTCTGCTATTTGGTTCATTGTAATTGCTGTCTGGACGCGTGTCGGGATACCCATTTGGTTCAGCGCGGATTGTAGCGCAATCGCGTTCATAACGGTCGCGAGCATGCCCACGTAATCCCCTGACGCCTGATCCATCCCGAGTTTCTCGCTGTTTTTCATCCCGCGGAAAATATTACCGCCGCCGACAACAACGGCTATCTCAGCGCCCGCAAGCCGCGCATCACTGATTTCTTTGGCGATTTTGTTCACGGGTTTTTGGTCGATGCCAAACTGAAGCTCACCCATCAACGCTTCCCCGCTTATCTTCAACAGAATCCGTTTATACTTCAAGTCCATGCCCTCATTCTAACATAAAATCAAATTTTGTGATAGGATATTAACATGAAAAAACTCTTAATCAGTTTATTTTTGGTGTTTTTTGGCACGGCCGTGTATGCGGACGGATTTATTAACGATTTGAGGAAGCTTTTTGCGGGCAACGGTGCGGTGATTTATGCGGTGAATATGCGCACATTCGGTGCGGTTGATGCGGACAAAAACGGCATAATTGACCTGGGCGAAGCAGAAGAAAGCGGAAATTTTCTCAACGCAATCTCGCGGCTGGACGAGCTAAAAGCGCAAGGGGTCAACACTTTGCACCTTTTGCCGGTGACACCTGTCGGCAAAACAAAGGCGCTCGGGACGGCCGGGTCTTTGTACGCGGCATCGGCTTTTAATACGCTGAATCCGCAGCTTGCAAGCGACAAAACCGTTTTGTCCGTTGAAACTCAGGCAAAAAAATTCTTTGATGAGGCGCACGCCAGAGGGTTTCGCATAATTGTTGATTTGCCTTCGTGCGGCGCCTATGACCTTTATTTGAAGCGGCCGGAGCTTTTTGTGAAAGACAAATCCGGACAACCCGTTGTGCCGAGCGATTGGACGGACGTCAGGCTGCTAAACGCAGGCACAGAGGCGGTTTACAACAAGGATGTTTATAACCTGTACAAGGCGTTTGTCGATTATATGATTAACCTCGGTGCGGACGGGATACGGGCGGATGCTGCATCAACCAAGCCAGCGTCGTTTTGGAAGGATTTGATTGCATACTCGCACAGGCGCGACCCGCAGTTTTTGTGGCTGGCAGAGGCCTCCGAGCTTTGGACAAAGCCGGTTGCCCAGCAGGCCGTGTTTACACCGGCGGGCAAACTTTTTGATGCAGGGTTTGACGGGTATTACGGGAGCTTTTTTACGCTGAAAGACTGGAAAACAGGCAAAGAGCTGACGGCAGCCGTTGCGCGCAGCAAAGGCAGGGGCGTTATCGGAAGTTTTGCCACGCACGATGAGCCAAGCCCAATCATAACAGGCGGTGAGCGGTTCAGCGAGATGATTATCTGGCTCAATGCCACGCTGCCTGTGAATTCCTACTTTGTTGACGGCTTTTCCACAGGTGATACCTATGTTTACTCCTATGCCAACCAAAAGGCGCGCAAAACCTTCACCGACGACCAGTATTATTTTGTACACCGCGGCAAGCTTGATATATTCAACTTTTCAAGAAAACCCGGCGGCTATAATTTGCAGCTGCAGCGTCAGTTTGAGTTTGCAAACAGGTTCAAGTCCGATATCGCATCCGTGCTGGCAAGCGGGCAGTACACCACTTTGAGCGCCGCTGCGCCAAGTGTATTTGCCTATATGTTAAGCCATGAAACAATGAGTGTGGTGGTTTACGGGAATTTAGACCGCAAAAATCCGGTTGAAACAGGTATCCGCGTGCCAAAGATTAATCAAGACAGCACGGTAATGCCTATAAAAATCATCGCGGTTCCGATTGCAGGCAGCGGAAAACTAAACGTCAAACTTGAACCCGGCGAGATTCAGGTGCTTGTTGTCGGCGGCGCCGATGCTAAATAAGGCGATTATTGATTTTGTATGTCGTAACTCTGTTGTGCTTGTTGCGCGTTCACGCGGGCAACATCGGGATTCTGTGCACAGCCATCCAATTCTTTAGCTATTTCCAAGGCTTTGTCCAGTGCTTCATCATCAAAAACAACACAGCCCCCACCAAGAATAGCTTCATCCAGAAAGTCCATAAATTCCTGCCCGGCAGTATCTACAAATTTCAGCCGATTGTTATCAAGTGGCCAAGATTTATCTAATACCATATGCACAGATGGACTTTTTGCTATTATGGCAAGTTTATCTTTTGACATTTCTGTGATGGGGTAACCTAGTTCTTCAAAACGTCTTATAGTCACTTTGGCGGCTTTAGTTTGATAGTTACCGCTATCGAGCACCTTCTGCGCTTCTTTTGAAATACCGCGGAAGCTTGTGTGCGTGTTGTACGCTCCGATGCTTGAAATTCTCATAAATTATCTCCTTTTTGTAACATAACAATTTTGCTCATATAAGGCGCGTGAAAAATAAAATTTGTCAGCGGGCAAAATTTCGTTTACATTTGTTAATATTGCATGGCAGTGTCAGTTACCTGTAAGTCGATGCCTGGATTGCTTTTATGGCAAACTTTTGACCGTCGGTGTTATCGTCGGGGACTCCCATTTTGCCGTCTGCGCGGATGTTGATTGTAAACGATGCCTCGCCGCCGTTTACCGTCACATTGAGCACCGTTGGCGATTCAAACTCCCAGGCGGTACCGTCTGCTGTCTGGAACTTGGTGGCACTTTCGCTTGATGCGATATTGAGTTTGTCTTGAAAGCGCTGCGGAAACTCGGCGCCAAAATCTGTCCCCGGCGGATAAAGCGGGCTGTTAATCAGCTCTTCCACAACAGTTTCCGCCTGATAGTAGGCTCTTTTTATCATAAGCATGTTGTTGTCCGGTTTAAGGCTGCTCAAAACCGGATAAGCCGCCGCCGCGATTATTCCGAACACAATCAGCGCGACCGCAACTTCTGCTATTGTGAAAGCTCTCTTTTTCATAAAAATATTATACCACATTTCATTCTTTTACTCCGCCTTGAAGAATGTCCGAGATAAAATATTTTTTGCCGAGCAGAAAAACGCCGATGACAGGGATGACGCAGATTACAGAGCACGCCAAAAGCTCGCCCCAGAGCGTGAGTTCGCGAAAGCTCCCCTTGTAAATCGCAAGCCCCACAGGCAGCGTGCGCATCGCATCGTCGTTAGTGATAATCAGCGGCCACAAAAAACTGTTCCACGTTGACACAAACGTAAAAATTGCCAGCGTCGCGCAGGCAGGCAGCGCAAGCGGCAGCGCGATTTTGCAAAACGTCTGGAACCTTGTGCACCCGTCAATTCGCGCGGAATCTTCAAGCTCTTTGGGCAGCGACAAAAAATACTGCCGCATTAAAAACACCCCGAACCCGCCGAAGAACGAGGGCAAAATCAGCGCGGAATATGTGTTCACCAAATGCATCTCGCGCATCAGAAAAAACAACGGGATTATGTTGACCTGCGGCGGGACAAGCATTGTGATTAAGATTAGCAAAAACAGCGGGGTTTTCCATTTGAACTCAAGCCGCGCAAACGCGTACCCCGCAAGCGATGCGATAAACACCTGACCTGCTGTTGCAACGGAGGCCACAAACAGGCTGTTTAAAAAATATCTGGCCACAGGCAGCTGGGCAAATACGTTCTTGTAGTTTTCAAATGTAAAAGAGTGTTTCCCTAAAAATATATCGGCCGTCGGCACAAACGAGAGCCAAACCATCGCCGCAAAGGGCAAAAGCATGCTTGCTACAAGCACAATTAGTGTCAAATAACCGAAAAATCTTCTCACGTGATTATTATATCATATTTACGATGGCAAATGTTACGCCAAGCGCAAGCGAGCTCGCCAAAAACCAGGCGTGCATAATCGGGTGTTGGTACTCCCAAATCTCTTTTATTGTATTGGCCGCGTATCTCATGTTTTCTCCTTGAACATTTTTTTTGGGGCAGCTCTCTCGGCCCTAATACTATTTTCGTCAATTATGGGTTTTAAACATCGCCTAATTGGTGTATTGTTTGGTAAATTTATGTTACAATTGTTAAATGGTTGAATTATTGCTGCCTGCGGGCAACCTGGAAAAACTTGAATATGCGGTTAAGTATGGTGCAAACGCGGTTTATCTGGGTGTGGGTGATTTTAGCTTGCGCGCGCTGCGAAAGGGCGAGCTCATAACGCTTGAAAACCTCGGCGGTGCCGTTGAAAAAGCCCACGAACTCGGCGCAAAGGCCTACCTGACGCTGAATATATTTGCGTTTAACAGCGATATCACGCAGCTTGAGGCCTGTATTGACAAATTTGCCGCCGCAAAGCCCGACGCCGTTATTTTAAGCGATTTTGGCGTGTATAATCTGGTCAAAAAATATATGCCGGGGACAAATATCCACGTGAGTACGCAGACGAATACGCTGAATTATGAGAGCGTGAAGTTTTGGCGTGATTTGGGCGCAAAGAGGGTTATTCTGGCGCGAGAACTTGCGGTAAGTGATATGGCAAAAATTCGTCAGAAGGTGCCTAATGTTGAGCTGGAATGCTTTATCCACGGCGCGCAGTGCGTGTCGTTTTCGGGCAGGTGTCTGTTGAGCGACTATTTTAGCGGGGGTGAAAGAAAGGCCAACAGCGGAAACTGCTGCCAGCCGTGCCGTTGGAGCTATAAACTTGTTGAAGAAACGCGGCCGGGCGAGTATTACGAGATTAATCAAGATGAGCGCGGCTCGCATATTCTTTGCCCGAAGGATTTGTGTCTGGTCAAACGGCTGCCGGAGCTCATTGATGCGGGGATTGATTCGTTCAAGATTGAGGGGCGCACAAAAAGTTTGTACTACGTCAGCGCGGTGGCAAAAACGTACCGGCAGGTGCTTGACGGCAAATTAAGCGCAGATGAGGGGTTTGAGGAGCTTTTGAAAGTCGGCAACCGCGGGTACACCCAGGGTTTTGCGTTTGGCGCAGGCGGTGATTATAATTACGAGGTGTCAAAAGGGCTTGCGGGCGCGGATTTTTTGTTTGAAATCTGGCGGCAGGAAGGTGATTCTTACGAAGTCAAAATCAAAAACAAAATCCACACTGGCGATCAGGTGGAAATTATCACGCCGGACGAGCAATTTAGCACGGTTGTTGTTGAAATCAAGGACAAAACCCAAAATAATTTGCCCCTTGGCAACACAAATGATGAGGTTTTTGTGAAGTTTTTGCGCGCGCCAAAGGATTACAAATACGCTTTAGGGAGGAGGGGGTAAATGTATGGGGTGTTGCCTGAAGTTTGGAAGGGTTAAGGTGAGAGGATGTTTTTAAAGCCTGATTACAATTTAAAAAGTTTATACGATATTGACTTGAATGAGTTAAAATCGCTTGGGGTTGAGGCGATGTTGTTTGATTTGGACAGCACGCTGATGGCGTCGCGCGCGGGCAAGTACAGTGATGAGGTTTTAGGTTGGCTTGAGGGCGTTCGGAAGGATTTTTTTGTGGGGGTTGTGTCTAACAATTCCAACCAAAATTATATGGACAAGGTGCGGTCGGTGTCGGATTTTCCGGTGCTATGCAGTGCCAAAAAGCCTGATATTGCGCGCGCGTTGGATTTTATGAAAGAGCACGGGCTGGTTTGTGAAAAGACGGTGCTGGTGGGGGATAGGCCGCTCAGCGATATTTTATGCGGCAAAAAGCTCGGTTGCAGGACGATTTTGGTTGACAGCATAACAGCCGGCAGCGAGCATTGGATTGTGCGGTTTGCGCGCAAACTGGAACGGTTGACAATCAGAAAATAGATTATATGAGTATCAGTAAAAAAAATCTGGATAAAATCAATCAGCTGTCGCCGCAAATGCAGGCGAAAGTGTTTGATTTATATAATTTATGCGCGGGCGAAAATTTGCATTTTGACATAGCTTGCGGCCGGAGAACTTATGCCGAGCAAAAAGAATTGTTCGATAAATACGCGCATATTTACGGCGTTGAAAAAACCGGAATCCCAGGAAACAGCGGGCATGAAATAGGCGTTGCAATGGATATTACAATTGATAACAATTTAA
>DBCX01000034.1 GCA_002293275.1 Cyanobacteria bacterium UBA947
TCCTTAGTACGAGAGGACCGGGAAGAGGGAACCTCCAGTGTACGGGTTATCGCGCCAGCGGTAAACGCCCGGTAGCTGTGTTCCAAGCGGATAAGTGCTGAAAGCATATAAGTACGAAGCCCACCGTAAGATGAGTTCTCTCATGACACAAGTCAGTAAGTCCCCAGACAGATTATCTGGTTGATAGGTCGCAAGTGTAAGTATGGCAACATATTCAGNNAATAGGACGAGGGCTTTTCCTAATCTGCGAAGCCGGTGCTTTAGCACTACGGCGACGCTTAGTTGGAAATTGATGATATTATAGTCTTATGTAATTTTAAGTGTACGAGCGCGAAGCAGGCGACTTAGTCGCATTTCGCGAAAGTACAGCCAAAGATTTCTTGGTGACAAAGCGTGAGGANNCCCGTTCCCATCCCGAACACGGTCGTAAAGACTCACTGCGGTGACAATACTCGGCGGGCCACCGCCCGGAAAGATAACTCGTTGCCAAGTTCTATTTTGAAAAAGCCTCTCAATTGAGAGGCTTTTTTGTTACGAAAATTTCACATTTACGCAATTTTTCTGCCGACATATACTTTTTATATACATGTAATTAACGAGGAGGATACCTATGTCGTTAGAGATTGATAAGGCCGTTGCGCAAAAAGCTGTTTCTTATAACTTGAAAAATGTGAATGATGTTGAAAGGGCGTTGAATTCAAAAGTAAGCATTTTTTCGCCGGATACAAAGACGCCTCAGCAGCAAAAGCAGGCTTATATGCAATATTCGCAGCGGATGCTTGACACCTATTATGACAAAGATTCTGACGGTGTTGTGACAAAAGGTGAGTTTGAGGCTGTTGAGCTTGACGGGATAAAAAAAATGAGTGAAATCCTCGGATTTGGCGATGATGCTGAAGTTGATGCGCAGGCGCGCCAGATGGCAAACTTGTTTGCTCAAAAGATGGATATCAACTCAGATAATCAAATTTCGTACAAAGAGCTCACACTTTTTAATGAAATAGCTGATATGGCTGACGGTGCGCAAGACGGTGTTATAACAGCAGCCGGAGAGACCTACTCCAGTGAATTATTTATGAAAGACTAGATTTACGTTGAGCTTTTTGTGCAGCCGCTTTCAAACCCTTTCAAATTATAACTGTATGGGTAATGTACACGTCTTGGCGTCATGGACTATAATTACCTTGGAAGAGAGGGGAGAATTATGGAAAAACTGACAGAAAGAGAACTGGAGGTTTTGCAATTAGTCAAGAGTGGATATGAAAACAATGAAATTGCAAAAAAGATTCAGGTGAGCAGACACACTGTCAAAGCTCACATCAAATCGATAATAAACAAGACTTTGACTCGTAAGCGTGCGTGTTTGGTTTGTATGGCTATAAAACACGGTTTGCTTAATTAATCTTTTTGCGATACAATTGTCGTATGAAAAGAATTATAGCTGTTTTAATTTTGATGCTGGTTTGCTGCCCTGTTGAGGCAAAAATGGAGCCGGCCTCCGCTAAGGCCAAAAGTGTTCAAAGGGCAACACAAAAAGAAATCAATGCCGTTATGCAGCAGCATACCAAATATATCAGAGAAAACAATTTTGAAGCGATTTCGCAGCTATATGCTCCGCAGTTTTTCAACAGCGACGGATATAACCAAGAGGAGTTTTTAAAGCGCGTAAAGGCGACCTGGTTGGTTTTTCCGGCAATGGATTATGATGTGCGGATTAAAAACATTGACTGTAGCGACAGGTTCGCGATGGTAGAAGTTTATGAACAGATGTCAAAGGCTTCAGAGGATGTTCCGGGGCTTGGGGCTGCGGATATATTTTCTGCCGCAAACACTGTTTATTACCTTGAAAAAACCGGTGATGACTGGCTTATATACGCCGAGCAGCTTGTGGATGAAAAGTTGATTTTGCGTGTGGATGATGCAAGATTTATGAAAATGGATTTGACTGCTCCGGCTATGGTTGGCGTCGGAACCTCTTACAGCGCAATATTAAATGTTGATGCATCGGAGGATATCTCAATGTATGCGGTAATCAGCAACGCTAAGGTCGTAGACTTGAAACCGGCTAAGGGCGAGATATTCAGGCAGCTGCCCGGAAGTAATACCTTAGAGCGGGTGCTTAATGCCAACAAAGACGGTACAAACGAGTATGCGATTGCGCACGCTGTGCTGCAAAAAACCGATAAGACCAAAAACGGCGGGTGGGCTTTTGTTATGACGAAGGTTACCGTTGTTAAGGCGGCAGAGGACGAAAATGCGAAGTAGGTATTTGTTTTTCATAGCTTGTTTTATGGTTTTTACGTTTGCGAATTTGTGCGTGACGGAGTTTTTGCTTGAGCTGACCGGTGTTGACAACGCTGTTTTCTCACTTAAATACGTGCAAAACACCGGCGCGGCGTTCAGTATCTTTCAAAACGCACGCGAGTTTTTGATAATCCTTGCGTGTGCGGCGCTGACGTTGATTTTCAGGCATGTTTACTACCGCCTGCCGTCGCTTAAAGAGATGTTTTTTACCGCGCTTTTGTGCGCCGGGATTGCAGGCAATATGCACGAGCGAATCCAGCTCGGGTTTGTGCGTGATTTTTTCAAGCTGAATTTCATTGATTTTCCTGTGTTTAACGTGTCTGATATATTTATAATGATTGGTGTTGTCGCGCTGATAGGTTTGCTTATTATCCGGAAGGTTTAATAAATGATTGTTTATGAAGACGAGAATATGCTTGTTGTGAATAAGCCATCGGGTATGCTGACCCACTCAACCGCGCGTGAAAAAGGTGAGAGTCTGGCGGATATTCTGGCACAAAAGTATCAGTTGTCGGATTTGAACGGTGCACAGCGGCCCGGAATTTTGCACCGGCTGGACAGAAACACATCCGGGCTCTTGATGGTCGCAAAAAACAACGAGGCGCACGAGTTTTTGTCACAGCAAATCAAAGACCGCACTGTGGTCAAAAAATACCGCGCGGTCGCAAAAGGCAAGTTTGAGCAAGATGAGTTTACGATTGATTTGCCTATCGGCCGGCACCCCAAACGTCCCGAAAAAATGGCGGTTGACGGCAAAAACGCAAAAGAAAGCATCACGCGCGTCAAAGTTTTGCAGCGGTTTAAGGATTCACAAGGACCTGCCGCATATATTGAATTGGAGTTGGTGACCGGCCGCACACACCAGATCCGCATCCACATGGAACACATCGGCCATCCGCTGTTCAACGANNCCGGCCGCACACACCAGATCCGCGCGCATTTGAGCCATCTTAAATGTCCGATTTACAACGATACAATGTACGGCTCGGGCAAGGGCAAGGTCAAGACAGGCGAGCAGGTTTTGCAATCGTTTTACCTGCGCTTTACAAAACCGTTCAAGGATGAGATAATGGAGTTTGAAATTGAACCGGATGAGAAAATAAAGAAAGTTTTGGGGTATTTTGAAAATCTTGGGGGTAAATGAAATGGGGAGATATATAATTGCCTAAAATATTAGTGATAAACGGGGTGAATATGAATATGCTGGGGGTGCGCGAGCCGGATAAATATGGCACGATGACGCTCAAAGAGCTGGAAAAAGACTTGTATGCGTACTCATTTGAGGAAAATTTTGAGCTGGAGACCTTCCAGAGCAACTTTGAGGGCGAAATCGTTGAAAAGATACATGCCGCACGCGGCCAGTTTGACGGGATTGTGATTAACGCGGGTGCGCACACGCACACCAGTGTTGCGATTGCAGATGCCATCGCGTCAGTTAATATCCCAACTGTTGAGGTTCACATGACAAACCTGTACAGCCGCGAGGAATACCGCCACAAATCATACATTGCGCCGGTTTGCATCGGGCAAATCTGCGGGTTTGGGGCAAACAGCTATCGTTTGGGGATAAAAGCGCTTATTAGCGCAGCAACTCGTTAGTGAATGTTATTGCTTTTTCATAGCTGACGCCTGCGTTAATCAGTCTATCTGTAAGGCTGTTAGCTGCTTCTACTTTACCGGGGTTTTTGGCCATAAATGCAATATCTGCGGCTAGGTTATCACATTTGACGGTTGATTGCATTGCAGAGTTGTTCGTAAGCTCGTTAATCTGTGTTTTCCCGTGTTGTGCGGCTTTTCCTGACTCTTTTTTGCCATTCTTGCCGCCAAATTGAACCGGCTGGGTATGTCCAACTTTATCAACTTCTCTCATAATACGTCCTTTCGTGTTCTTTCATATTAAAACCTATAATAACTTTTTTTTGTTAGCTGACATCAAAAATTTGCAAAACTTTACAATTTATGATAACATATACTGTAGAAGGAGCGCAAGATGAAACTGGGTAAGTTATTCAAACAAAACGAATCCGAAAACTTTAAAGACGTACTGCGCATGCTTCCTGACGCGGTCTTTATTGTTGAATTGACGGGCGAAATATCCTGGGTGAACCTTCGCGCGGTGGCTTTGTTTGAAACCTACCGTAAACCGCTTATCGGCAGCTTTTTTGACGAAATAGTCGCAAACGGGCTGCAGCTTGCCAGAAAATCCTATGATGATGAAAAACCCGTTGCAACAGGCGCGTTCTCCAGAAGCGATGCGGAGATTTTTGTTGAATTGAGCGCGGGGCTTTATGATGACCAGTATTATATCACGGTGCGTGATATTACGACGCTTACCGAGCTGTTGAATTTGGCCGAAAATACCGGCAAACTTAATAAAGAAAAGAATTACATGCTGTGCAAGATCGCCAACGATGTAAAATCGCCGCTGCAATCAATTTCAGGGTTTTCGCAGGCGCTGATTGACGGTTTGGGCGGGGAGCTTAACGAAAAACAGAGCAAATATATCAAAATTATTAACAAAAACTCAACGGAACTCGCGTACTTTCTTGACAGGCTGTTTGAGTTTTCGTTTGTGGAATCAACTGTGTTCACTACCGAATACCGTAACTTTGACGTTGTAAACACTATCCAAAACGTTATTAAAACGCTTACTTTGACCTCCGGCACTCAGGAAATTACCGTTGACAGCGAGGGGTTGGGCAAGAAAATAATTTATTCCGACGAAAATGCTATGAAAATAATCCTGCAAAATCTTATAGATGTCATGCTCAAAATGAGCGAGACCGGTATTATCAACGTTAAGGTGACGAATTCCGTGGACGAGGACGAAGTCAGCGACAGATGTCAGGCTTCTATATCAGGTGTGGGTATCGGGGTTTCAGAGATGGAAAAAATTGACCTGTTTAATCCGTACGCGCTGCTGGAAAAATCAAACAGAAAAGGGCTGCTGCGCTCGATTAGTCTCGCAACGGTTGAGACACTGGTTAGAAAGCTCGGGGGTTCTGTCCGGCTTGAAACAAACACTGCGTTCGGCACGGCGTTTAACGTAAGTTTTCCGTGTGAAAAGGGGTAAAGTATTAGAGAGGGAGCAGAAAAGGATAAATTGTGAGCGGTGTTGTTTTAAAAAGTGTGAGTAAATCTTATGATGACAAAAAAGTTATCAATAAGGTGGATTTGACGGTAAAAGATAAGGAATTTTTGGTGCTGGTCGGGCCGTCCGGCTGCGGAAAATCAACGCTTTTGCGCATGATTGCGGGGTTGGAGGATATAACATCAGGGGATATCCGTATCGGCAGCACAAAAGTTAATAATGTAGCGCCAAAAGATCGTGATATCGCGTTTGTGTTCCAAAGTTATGCGCTGTATCCGCACATGACCGTGCGTGAGAATATCGCGTTCGGGCTAAAAATGCGCAAAATTGACAAAAAAACTATTGACGAAAAAGTGGAAGAAGCCGCAAAGATTCTGGATTTGGGCGAGTATCTGGACAGAAAACCAAAGCAGTTGTCAGGCGGCCAGCGCCAGCGCGTTGCGCTCGGGCGCGCGATTGTTCGCAATCCGAAGGTCTTTTTGATGGATGAGCCGCTCTCAAATCTGGATGCAAAGCTGCGTGTCCAGATGCGATCCGAGATTAAAAAACTGCACCAAAAGCTGCGTACAACGTTTATTTATGTGACTCACGACCAGACAGAGGCGCTGACTATGGGCGACAGGGTCGTTGTTCTGGACAAAGGCGTCATTCAGCAGGCTGCGGCGCCAGAGGAGATTTACAACAACCCCGCAAACACGTTTGTTGCATCGTTTATCGGCTCCCCGCAGATGAATTTTATTGATTGCGATAATGCACCAAAAGCCCTTTGCAAAAAAAACTGCGCCCGCATCGGAATCCGGCCGGAGAAAATGGTCACGGGCGGCAAGATACGATTCAAGGTTGACGTTAATATGACAGAACTTTTGGGCTCGGAGCAGATTGTTTATTTTGAAATCGGCGGTGCAAAATGCTGCGCTAAAATCCCTGCAGATATTGAGGCTGCCGCGCGGTTGGAGCTGAGCATCCGCGAGGAAGATTTGTATTTTTTCAACGCCGCCGGAAAAAGGATAAAATAATCACTTGTCCACGATTTTGTCAACCCAGATTATTGTTATGTTAAGCGGCTTGGCAAAAGGGTTTGTGGCCGCTTTTTTTGCAAGCTTGTCATAAAGGTTTATTTGCCGGGCAAGTTTTTTTGTATACGAAAGCAAGTTTATCATACCTCCATTGTACTTGGTTTACTATTGTATATTATGCCCCTTTAAGATATAATTTGGGTATATATGAACAGAAAAATCGCATTAATTTTAGGGGTAATATTGTTGTTTTGCGGTGCGTACTTCTGGGTGCTGCCGGCGGTTATTAATGCGAATATGGCGCGGATAATTGATTTTGCAAGGGCCAAAACCGGATTTAATATCTCCGTGGTAAACCCGCGTATGACAAGAAATTTGGCGTTTAGCGCCGATGAGTTTGCTATTTTAAACTCCGATAACACAAAAGCGTTGTACGTTGAAAAACCACTTGTAAAAGCGCTTCCTGCGATTGGCAAAATCCACGTGAACCGTTTTGACGCGCAGGATTTTAGTGTGAATTTTGTGCTGGGTGAGACCTTGAAACTGGGCGAATACGAGATTCCGAAGCTCCCCGATATGAGACTTAAAAATGTTCACGTGCGCTCATACAACGTTTCTGTTGATACCGCGGGAAAAAACCTGCAAATGCACGGGGAAAACCTTGATATTAAAGGGATTTCCGACAGGCTGGTGCTGCAAGGGCTAAAAATTACCGGCGCCGGGATTGATGCGAATCTGGACGGTGAAATAAATAAATTCAACGCGAAGTTTCCGGATTTGGATTTGAATTTGACATTGAACAGCGCGGATACGTCAAAACTCATAACGTTCTTGCCGGACAAGGATTTGAGTCCTGATATTAATATCCCCGAGCTTAAAAAAACAGGGTTTAACGGCAGAGCAGCAGGTGCGTTGAAGATTTCAGGCAGCGCGAAACAACCCGATGTCATCGGCGAAATCGTCATAACAAACGCCGGAATCCCTGCTACAACGGTTAAAGATGCGGTGATTAAACTTATCTTTGAAGGCGGTAAAATCGTTATGGATGTGGCTGTTCCGGTCGGCAAGGAAAAAGTTTTTGTCAAAGGCCCGTTGGAATTGTATGGCGGCAAGAATGTTGATTTTACTATCACAAGCACGCAGAATGTGGATTTGAAACAGGCGCAAACGGTCTTGAACCCGCTGCACAAAATTTTGAGATTTGATATGGGGCCGCTGCCTGTTATTGATTTAAAAGGGTTTGGCAACGTGATTTTGCACGTCACCGGCAACCGCGAAACTCCGCTGGTAAACGGCAAATTCAATTTCAAAAACACCTCGGTATCGTTTTTGGATACGGAGGGTCTGACGGTGAAAAACGGGGCGGGGAGTCTTATTTTTGAAGGCACGGATATAAAAAGCGACATCAAAAGCGCCGACCTCAACGGAAAACCGCTGATAATTGAAGGAAAATTCACGGTCGCCGGCGATTTGGATTTGAAAATCCGCTCGGACGGGCAGGATCTGGCCGAGCTGGTAAAAGCCGTGCCATCGCCAATTACAACAGCCTCAGGGCTCGTTAATTTCAACGCGCACGTAACAGGAAAGGTCGTTGATTTTAACGATATTGTGCCGAACAAAAATATTTTTGCAAAAGGGACGCTGGAATTTCTGGGGAACACGATTGATGCCGCGAAGGTTTCCGGCAAAGTGAATTTTGACAAAGATGCTGCGGATTTTGATTTGGAAACCGATATCGGGGGTTTAAAAATTAGCGGTGCGGGCGTTTTGAAGGACAAAAATCTGAACGCAAAAGGCAAGCTGCATCTTGCGCAAAGCTATATACCGCTTGAGATTCGCAACAACACTCTGACGCTGAACAAAATCAATGCAATGTTTGATTCAATGCCGTTTATGATAGACGGAAAAATTACAAATATCGCTGTTGAGCCAAAATTTAATCTTTATCTCAATACGCGTGTGACGCAGGAGTTTCTTGACCAGTTTGTTAACGCAAAGGCGCTCTACCCGATAAAGGTCAAAGGTGATGTTGATTTGACATCGCGTTTGACGGGCGAACTTGGCAGCCTCAACGTGAAAAGCGAACTGGAGCTTGACGAGGATGCGCAGATTTATTATATGGGCGCGACAATCGGCGATCCGATGGCGCCTGTGAAAATCAATGTTGACAGCACAATGCTGCCCGAATCGTTGAAAATTAATTCGCTGCGCTACGACAAAATCGTTTCTTCCCAAAACAACCGGCCATACCCGACACCGCAGCTTAGTATGTCCGGGACGCTTAATTTTCTTGATAACAACAACGTAGGGTTCCAAAATTTTAAGGTAAAAACCCAAACCCCGACGGATGCCAAGATTTTTAATATAATTTTTAGAAAACCGATTATGAAGCAAGGGCTTTTTAACTCGGATTTGGTCATAAACGGTACGGCTGCTGACCCGAAAATCCTTGGCACATTTGATATTACAAGTATTGAGATGCCGTTTTTTGATGCGTTGATTACCGATATCAATATGAGATTTAAACCCGGGATTGTTAACATAACCTCCAAAGGTGTTGTCGTGTCAAACCCGATGACCCTTGAAATTGCGGCCAAAAACAGTTTTCTGCCGCCGTATGTGATTAATGATTTGAAACTGGATATGGCGGATTTGGATATAAACAAAATAACCAATATGATGCGCGATTACGAGGTGGAAACCATTCGCGGCAAGGGTAAATCTGAGGGTGAGTATATAGATATTACGCAGCTTGTTATCCGCAATGCCGTGATTCTTGCGGACAAAGTGACGGTTCGTAACATCAACGCGGATAATTTTTCGGCGCATTTGAGCCTTGATAACAAATCGGCGCTGAATGTGAAAACGTTCAAGTTTGATATCGCAAACGGGCTGGTCAACGGTGATTTGAATTATAACCTGCTCAGCCACAATTCAAAATTGAATATTAATCTTCGCGACGCCAACGCATCAATGATGACAGAGGCGCTGTTTGATTTGAAAGGTCAGATTTACGGGTCAATGACAGGTGTTGCCAATCTGGCTTGCAGCGGCAAAACCTACGAAACCTGTTTGCAAACGCTTTCGGGGGCGGGCTCGTTTAAGGTTGCAAACGGCAAGATGCCAAAACTCGGGTCATTGGAGTATCTTTTAAAGGCCGGAAACCTTGTACAAGGCGGGTTTGGCGCGCTGTCGTTCAACAGTCTTATGGATCTGCTTGTTCCGTTAAAGACGGGCGAGTTTGAAAGTATTGACGGTGATATCGCCATACACGGCGGGGTTGCGGACACTATTAATATTTACTCGCGGGGCAAAGATTTGAACATGTATATGAGCGGGTCGTATAATTTAGTCGGTTCCGTTGCGGATATGGACATTTTTGGGAGCCTCTCAAAAGATGTGACAAGCGTTGCCGGCAAGCTGCGCAACGCGTCTTTGAACTCGCTTTTTAACACAATCCCCAGCGCCGAAGATTTGCCGGCCAACAGCGGTTTGAGCAAAATCCCGAGCGCCGGTAACGTTTACAGACGGTTTATGGTTGAGGTTTTTGGTGACATCAACGGCGACAACTACATCCAAAGTTNNAATAGGCCGGGCCGGTTCTAAATTCGGGTTCTATATGGTACGCCAAATTACCCGTGATGCTACTTGATAAATTTTGTAAAATGCGCTAGAATATTTATGTAATGAAAAATGTAAGAGCTTTAATTTTAATAGCCGCGTTGGCAATAGGGTTAAATATTCAGGCCGCTCCCGTCAGTGCGCCGGCTAAACAACCGCAGGTGACATACCAGCAGGTGAACGCGCTTGATGTGGTTGCACGTCCGGGGTTCTACCTGAACAAATTCGTCACGGTCAAAGGCAAATTTGACAAATTCTCCACGCTCGGGCTTGATTACAAACCTGCGTTCAGAAACTCGGATGAATACATATCGTTTCTTATCCAACGACCTGATGTAAAAGACCATAATGTGCCGCTTTCGGAGATGAAGATTTTTATTAAACGGAAAGAGGCTGAAAAATATATTGACTTAAACCCCGGCGATGAAGTGGAGTTTTCCGGCAGAATGTTTTCTAACGCATTGGGCGATGTTTGGCTGGATGTGGAAAAGTTTACCGTTTTGACTAAAAAGCCTAAAAAGGTGTAAAATGGTAAATGCAGGTGTGCCGCAAGTAACGGCTAACCGGCGTAATAGGAAAAAATAATGAGCAACGAAGTATATTTGACAATACACGGGCATTTTTACCAGCCGCCCCGCGAAAA
>DBCX01000023.1:0-30123 GCA_002293275.1 Cyanobacteria bacterium UBA947
TAGCATTTCATCACGATAGTAACTATCTAATTTCAAAAAATTCGGGATACTTATATGTTCAGCCTCCTTATACTCTTTGGGGATTTCACGCGTAATACAATTAAACAATGCATATAACAAATCTTTGGATTCTTTAGGATATTCATGCCAATAATCCGAAAACAATTTACCCTCGATATCATCTTTACAAATTTCTTCTTTGAAAAAGTTTGCATTATTGACATTTTTTAAATTTATCAACCCTCTTTTCTCTTTAACTATAAATCCGATTAAAGCCATTACTGTAAAACCACCGTTTTTTATTATGCTTTCTTGGTGAGATGATAGTTTTATTGTTGTCTCATCTTTGTAGTAATATTCTTGAAATTCCTTAAATAAATTATGTAGTTCTATTAAGTCTATTATCATATCTATATCAAACTCGCGATAAAAAATTTTCTGAAAGGTTTTTTCTACGGCAAAAATATCTTTCTTGTTACTTTTTGCATATCCGGGCTGTTGATATAAGAATGATAACATTAGTTGGGCCAGTAGTTCATTTTTTATATTTTTTCTACTATTAGTTTTACCTTTTCTGGTAGAACCTCTCTTTATATCTAAAAAATAATCTCTTTTTTTTAATGCCTGCTGTAATTTTCTTTGCATAATATCATTGGCTTTTAAATCTCTTTCATTAATAGGTTTTTGAGAATTAGAAGCCTGAGCAATTTCTGTCAAAAACTTATCATCGGATTCGACTGCCCCTTCGTTTTTATTTTTTGTAGAAATGTCAACTATTTTACAAGGTATCGCGAAATCAACTCCTTGGTTACTCCCTGTATAACTACCTATTAGCGAAGTAGTTTGACAACCGTTAATTATTGAAAAATCACTCAGTTTGACATTATCACCATCAAGACTAAATTCTTTACAAGCAATAATTATACCATTATTTAAAAACCAAAAATCTTCACGTTTTTTCTCCAAACTGCGTTTTATCTCATCATCAATTTTTTTCATTTTGGTAAAATATCTGTAATTTTGTTCAAACAATCCTTGTTCCTTATATTGTTCGTATAGTTGCCGTAGAGAATTTGCCGATATATTTACCAAAATACCCTTACGCCCATCCCTATTTGAAAATTCTATTTTGCCTTGATCCTTAAAAACACCTATTTTTCCATGAGGAACACAAAGTCTCCCGTCTTGTATTAATTTAATTTGGTTTTCAATGTCAGAAAGATAATATACTTGCAANNNATCAATTCATCTATTTCTTTTTTAATAGAAGGATTAACACTTACAAATAAAACTAATTCATTTTTATACGTTGTTTCAGAACTCAAATTTTGATAATTATCAAAATATATCCTCTTTAGTTTATCATTATACTGTGAATAGCTACCGCTTTTAAATGCTCTTATTGTTTGCATCATCTTTGTAAAAATATCAATAACGTCTTGTTTATTACTAAAATGAGAAATATATTTACTTTGTATAAATAACAAATTCTCAATATTATTATAATCATAGGGTGAATTATATAAAGAAAGTAGGTCTATGCCCCCGTCCAGTTTTCCATCCGTAAAAATTTCATTATAATCTGAAAAACTTAATTTTCCCTCATTATAAAAATATTTGTAACAAACTAAAGAAAACAAATACTCATCTTTTAAGTCATCCAGCTTTGGAATTTCTTTTTTTAAAGCCTGAATCTCCAATTTTACTATTTCTGACATGCCCGACCCCCTAATTTTCATATTAGAAGCCTGATGAAGCTTCTAATAATTGGTACTCCCAAGGGAATTCGAATCCCTGTCTACACCGTGAAAGGGTGTTGTCCTAGGCCTCTAGACGATGGGAGCCCGTCAAATCTATTCTACTCAAAACAAAATTAACTGTCAATCTTTTAGTGAGCTTATTAGTTCGTCAATCGCGTTTTCCTGCAGCGCAATCTCTTCCACACGCGCGCGCGTCTGCTCCCACAAGTCCGGCTTATTTGACTTGAAACTCTCGTTATTTAACCTTCCGGCAAGCGAACCTTTTTCCGCCGCCAATTTTTCCAGCTTCTTGTGCTGCCGTGCAAGCTCCGCGTCCAAATCAATCAACCCTGCAAGCGGCACGATAATCTTTGACCCTTCCACAACCGCGCTCGCCGATTGTTTTGGCACCTTCCCGCCATAAGTAATATTCTCAACTTTTGCAAGCCGCTTGATGTACATTTCCAACGGCACAAAATAATCCGCGCTCGGATAATCAATTATAATATTTAATTTAACCGAAGTTGAGATATTCAAACTTTGACGCAAATTACGCAACCCGCGAACAATCCCAAACACAAACTCCATATCTGCCAAAGCGTCTAATTCTTTTTCTTCACTTTTTGGAAAATCAGCGGCAATCAACGCTTCGCCCACGCTCAACAATTGCCAAATTTCCTCTGTGATGTGCGGCATAATCGGATGCAACAAACGCATCGTATAATCAAGTACATGTTTTAGAACACGCTGAGTATTTAGTTTTAAACCCTCCTCGGCAATTTGAGATTTTGCAAGTTCAATGTACCAATCACAAAAATCATCCCAAAAGAAATGATACAAATCATGTGCGATTTCACCAATACGGAATTCATCCATGTTTTTACGCGTTGTTGTTATAGTCTTGTTCAACCTATCCAAAATCCATTTATCCGGCAGGGTCAGCGCGGCAAGGTCAAACGGTTTGTCATCAACGCCGTCCAGATTCATCAGCACATACCGCGACGCGTTCCAAATCTTGTTGGCAAAATTGCGCCCGTACTCAAACCGTTCATCGCTGATTTTTATATCCTGACCGCCGTAGGTGCAAAGCGACGTCAACGTAAATCGCAGCGCATCGCAGCCGTATTTGTCAATCAAAACAACCGGGTCAAGCGTGTTGCCTTTGGATTTGGACATCTTTTGCCCTTTTTCGTCGCGGATAAGCCCGTGGATATAAACGGTTGAAAACGGCGCCTTGCCGGTAAATTCCAGCCCCATCGTAATCATCCGCGCAACCCAGAAAAAGATTATGTCAAACCCCGTGACAAGCGTCGTTGTCGGGTAGAATTTTTTAAAATCAGGCGCGTTCTTCATAGCCCATTCCGTTGCACCGTTCGGGCTTCCTTTTTCATTTACCCCCCAGCCCATTGTGGAGAACGGCCACAGGCCTGACGAAAACCACGTATCAAGCACATCCGAGTCCTGCGTATAGTTTTGCGGGTCGGGGTTTTCTTTTGCGACAACCATTTCGCCGGTTTGATTGTGGTAATATGCCGGGATTTGATGGCCCCACCAGAGCTGGCGCGAGATGCACCAGTCGCGGATGTTTTCCATCCAGCCGAGGTAATTTTTTTCCCAGCGCTCGGGCACAAACGTAATCCGTCCGTCTTTTACGGCTGCAATCGCGGGTTTTGCAAGCGGCTCCATTTTTACAAACCACTGGTCAGACAAAAGCGGCTCAATCGTCGTGCTGCACCGCTGGCATTGGCCGATGTTGTGCTCGTGGTCTTTGATGCGCAGCAGGAAGTTTTTGTATTTAAGCGAGTCAACAATTTGTTTGCGCGCCTCGTACCTGTCAAGCCCGTGGAACTCCGGCGGAACCTCGCCGCACGCGCACATGCGTCCCTGTTCGTCAAGGATTTTAATCGGTGCAAGGTTGTGGCGTTTTCCGACCTCAAAATCGTTCGGGTCGTGTGCAGGTGTGATTTTCAGCGCGCCGGTACCAAAATTTTTGTCAACGTAATCGTCCGCAATAATCGGGATTTCGCGCCCTGACAGAGGTATAATCGCCGTGCGGCCAATCAAATCCTTGTATTTAAAATCATCCGGGTTGACAGCGATTGCAACGTCACCAAACATCGTCTCCGGCCGTGTTGTTGCGATGATTATCGCGCCGCCGCCCCCGATTGAAGCACCGTTTTCCCCTTTTAGCGGATACGAAATCTCCCAAAGGTGGCCGCCTTTTGTTTCGTAATCTGTTTCAACATCAGAAATCGCGCTCTGACAACGCGGGCACCAGTTTACGATATAGGTGCCTTTGTAAATCAGGCCTTTTTCGTACAGCCGGACAAAAACCTCTTTAACAGCCTCGGAGCAGCCCTCATCAAGTGTGAAGCGTTCGCGGGTACGGTCAAACGAGGCACCGAGCCGCTTGCATTGGTCTAAAATCGCGGATTTATGCTCGTTCGTCCATTCCCAGGTGCGCTCCAAAAACTTCTCCCGCCCCAAATCGCAGCGTGACAAACCTTCTTCGCGCAATTGTTTTTCCACAACATTCTGCGTTGCAATCCCGGCGTGGTCAGTGCCCGGCAGCCAGAGCGTTTCAAACCCTGCCATCCGGTAGTAGCGCGCCAGAATATCTTGCAAAGTTTCATCAAGCGCGTGGCCCATGTGCAAGACACCGGTTACGTTTGGCGGCGGAATGACCATTGAATACGACGGTTTTTTGCTTGAAGCATCGGCCTCAAAGTACCTGCCGTCCTCCCAAAATTTATAAATTTTTTCCTCGGTCGCCCTCGCATCGTAAACTGTTGGTAAATCTTTAATACTCATGCTAAAATAATACCATGAAAAAACTTTTGTTGATACTTGCGCTGCTCGCTGCGCCCGTTTACGCGGTAGAAGAGGCAGCCGACCAGCCGCCCAAACAACCCGAGCCGCTGCCGATTACCGCAACAGAGTTTGAGGAATTCTGGGCAAAATATTATGCCGGGATGAACTATCACCAAGCCTTGCAGTCAGACAGGCCTCTGATATTGATTTTTGCGGACTCGCCGGATGTTTTTGCGATGTTCAAACGCGCGCCGCTCGGTGATATAATTTTCAAACAATTTGACGGCAAATATAACTGCACAATAATCAATGTGCAGTACGGGATAAAAGGCAGGTTTGACAAATACGTGCGCAAAAAGCACAACCCGGAATACATTTTGAATACAAAACTCGCTGAGGAATTTTTTGTTGACAAATATCCGGCGATGTTTTTGGTTGACCCGAAAGAGCGCACCTACCAGCCGGTTGACATCAAAGACATCACCGAGGAAAAATTACCGACGATTTTGTATGATTATTTGGAAAAGACTCTGCCGCAATAACGTCATGCTGAATCTATTTCAGCATCCCATCAAGACAACAAGATTCTGAAACAAGTTCAGAATGACGTAAATAATACGACACTACGCCAATGAGTTAGCGATTATTTCCATCTCCTCAAGCGATGCATAAACCGCGTGGCAGCCGCAATCTACGTACAAAATCTGACCGGTTGTACCTGTTGAAAGGTCAGATGCCAGATAGAGTCCGGCTTTGCCGACATCTTCAAGCGATACATTGCGCTGCAGCGGAGCCTTCGCAATAGCTGCTTTAAGCATCTTATCAAACCCTGAAATCCCTTTAGCCGCAAGCGTTTTAACCGCGCCGGCCGAAAGACAGTTCACGCGCACACCTTTTTTACCAAGATCAGCGGCCAAATACCTCATACAAGATTCAAGAGTCGCTTTTGCAACACCCATAACGTTGTAGTTTGCCACAACGTACTCACCGCCAAGATATGTCAGCGCAAACACGGACGCACCCTCGTTCAAGATGGGCTCGGCCTGACGGCAAATCGTCACAAGCGAATACGCGCTTACGTTTTGCGCCAGCGTGAAACCGTCGTTTGAAGTGTCAATAAATCTGCCCATCAAATCTTCTTTGTTCGCAAACGCGACCGCGTGAACAACAAAATCAAGCTTGCCGTAAACTTTTTCGCATTCTTTGAAAACGGCAGCGACCTCGTCTTCTTTTGTCACATCGCAGCTCATGATGATTTTGGCGTTCATCTCCTCGGCCAGCGGTCTGACACGTGATTCCATCACCTCACCTGCGTATGTAAACGCAATCTCCGCACCCGCCCGGTACAATTGCTGCGCTATCGCGTACGCAATCCCGCGGTGATTTGACACACCAAATATAATCCCTTTTTTACCTTGCATTAAATTCATATCTTTCTCCTTATTTCCTATGACTCAATTTTACCATAAAAACCGTTAACTTTTGTAACAATTTGTCCCAAAAAAACTACGTTAACTTTTGTAACAACATGTCAAACATGCGAATTTCAGGCATTTTGAACACGTTTATATGTTTAAGAGAGTAATATAAGAGAGGCTTATTTTGCAGATAACGAACCAAGCAGTGCAAAACGGAATAACCGTCAAGACTGTCAACATTGACAGTCAGGGGCATTTTAGGAACTCCGGCGCGACAAATGCGATGTCAAAGAACGGTTCAATTATGCCTGTGAGCAAAAAAACGCCTGAACACGTACCGCCGGAACAACCGGATGCAAAGGGCGGTTCAGAGATTAACACCAAAGACCCCGGTGCTATGCAAAACCGTGTTGCCGACCTGAAAGGGCAGATTTCCGAGGTTGAGGGCGGCGCAACGGCAATGCAGGAGTCCGGCAGAAAAGCCCAGCAAACAAGCGCCGACATCTCCAAACAGACTCAAGAATTGCAGGCGCAGCAAAAACGCGATTTGCAAACAATCAACGCCAACAGCAAAGAGCAGGCAGGCATTGCAAAACAACAGCAAGAAAATGATGCCAAAATCAAAGATGATACAAGAGGACTGCAAGAGGCTATCGCTAACGGTGACCAGGACGCGTTTGAAAAATATGCGGCATCCTTGAACAACAACGTATCTATTGCAGACAGCTATGGCAGAAAAATGTACAACCTGCAAAAGAGCAACGCCGCAACAATTAAGACCATGAACAACTACAACAAGCAGTTCATGTCTATGCAAAACAGTCAAAAGGCTTGCATGCAGCAGCAGTTGACAGCCGCGCAGCAGGTGGCGCAAGTTGCTGACACAGTCGGCGCGATATCGCAGCTGGTGTCAGTCGCCGGCCAAACAATGACAGGTATCGGTAACATGATGTTGTCAACCCCGTACACAGCGGCTGTGGGTGCAGTGCTTGTTAATGTTGGTACGGTAGCATCAAACATCGGTCAATACGGTACTATGGCGGTTGGTATCACAAAAACATGCTGCTCGGCAGCTGACGGTGATATTACAGGCGCGTTGATGAACGGTGCAAGTGCACTTGCGGCCGGCGCATCAGCTGTTGAGGGCACAGTCGCGGCAAAAGGAGCTATTGAAAACGCCAACGCACTGGCAGACAACGCACAAGCTGCAATCGCAGCTTCAACAGAAAACGCTGCCGCATTCAAGGATATGGGCTTGACCAAAAACGAAGCTGCCAAAATGATGTATAACAACGAGAATTTCTCAAATGATACGCTTGCAAAACTTGGACAAGAAGGCGGCAATGCAGAAATCATGGGCAATATCAAGCAAAATTACGCCGACGATATGGCAACCAAAGGCTTCCAGCAAAACGCCGAAACCGGCCAATGGACAAAATCAGACAAGGACGGCAACATTGTCAACGCCAGCGCAAGAGATGTCAGAAAAGCGCGGAAGGAAACATCCGGCGAAACAAAATTTGATCCTGAGAAATTCTCGAGCAATTTGAAAAAAGGCTCCGAGGCTCTTAAAAAAGCCGCAGGTATGAGTGCGATGTTCTCGGCGATGTTCCAGTCAACACAGCCGCAGCCGGCTTGTTACGATAGCACTTCAAGCACGACTAAAACCAACTCAAGCAGCGGAAGACCAAAGTCACACGTGCAAGAAATGAGACAACGCGATGCCGAGCGCGCTAAAAGAATGAAGGAAGCTGCAGCCTGATAATCACGGTACCGGATCGACTCCGCCATCGTTAAACGGGTGGCACCGGCAGATTCGCTTTATGCCGAGCCAAAGACCTTTTGCCAAGCCGTATTTTTCTACGGCCTCTTTTGTGTATGCCGAGCATGTCGGGTAAAACCTGCAGCACCCCGGCAGCAGAGCCGAAACCCTGCGATAAATATCAATGAAGAGCAGCACAACCCTTTTCACTTACCATTTTCCATTATCAAACGGCATAAGCCTCGCCGATATTATCAATCGCCTCAACCTTAATATCTGTTATCAGCTCGGAATAGGAGATAACAACAATCGTCGGGATGTGGCGCTCCAACAGCTGATAAAGCGGCAGCCGAATCCGCGGCGAGCAAAGCACAACCGGTTGATGGCCGCACGCCTGATGTGCACGCATCAATGTCGTTGCGGTGCTCTCAATCAGCTCTTGCACCTGCATCGGGTTAAGCAGGAACATCGTACCCAACTCGGTGCGCTGACAGCTGTCATCAAGCGTTTTTTCCCACTCCGGCGAGAGCGTCAGTGCATAAAGAACCTTGTCCTCACCCACATTTGACAGGCAAATTTGCCGCCCGAGTGCCGCTCTCAAACGTTCTGACAAGATGTCGGGCTCTTTTGAGAACCGCGCGTAATCACATAACCGCTCAAAGATAAATATAATATCTTTTATTGAAACCCGCTCGCGGATAAGGTTAACAAAGATTTTGCGCAGGTCGCTGGTTGAAATAATCGTCGGTACAAGGTCGTTGACCAGCGTCGGGTCTTGCGAACGCACAAGTTCCATAAGTTTGAGTACGTCGGTTTTTGTCATAACGTCGTCAACGTGTTTGCGCACGCACTCTTGCAAGTGCGTCACGATAACATCTGTCGCGTCAACGGCCGTAACCGCGCGCGTTGCACGGGCATCTTCCGAGTTTATCCAGTACGCCTGGGTCTGGTATGTCGGGTCAATACCGATTATCGCGTCGTTCGGCACCTCTTTTTTGACCGCATCCCACTGGTCAGCGATAACCATAAATTTGCCGGGGTAAACATAACCTGTCGCCACGGTGTTTCCGCGGATAGAGATCATATATTCGTTCGCGTCAAGCGCGGACGAGTCCATAATCCGTATGTTTGGCAGGATATAGCCGAGTTCGTCTGTGACGCGCTGCCTTAACGCGGCGATTTTGGCGAGCAATTGGCCTTCTTGATCAGGGTCGGCGATGACAAGCAGGTTTGAGCCAACCTGCAAACTCAACACGTCCACCCCGAGCCGCTCGTACATCCGGTTCGGGTTAACAAGGTCTTGCATATTTTGCCGCACACCTTCCAATTGGCCAAGCTGCGCCTGAACATCAGCGTTGATAAGAGTAGAGAAGCCTGCAACGCCCAAAAGCAGCGAGAAAATCAAGAACGGCAAGAACGGCAGCCCGCTGATACCGCTTGTGCAGGCGACGAAAAACAAAAATATCGCCGATAAGAAAAGGGCGTTGGGCTTGCTGGTGATTTGGGTTGTCAGGTCGGCACCGAGTGAATCCGACGCGGAAGAACGTGTCATAAAGATACCGGCAGCGATTGCCATCAGCAGCGACGGCAGCTGGGCTGACAGACCGTCACCGATTGTCAGGATTGTGTATTTCGCGACCGCGTCGGCGATTGGCATCTGGTTCATCAAACAGCCGATACACAGGCCGCCGACAATGTTAATCAGCGTGATGATAATACCTGCGATTGTATCACCTTTTACNNAAACTTCATCGCACCGTCCATACTACCAAACAGGTTTGATTCGCGCTGCAAGTCTTCCCGTTTTTTGGTGGCCTCTTCGGGTGAAATGAGTCCGGCGTTAAAATCTGCGTCAATTGTCATTTGTTTACCGGGCATCGCATCAAGTGCAAACCTTGCCGCAACTTCCGCGATACGCTCGGCACCTTTTGTGATTACCATAAACTGTACAATCGTGATGATAAGATAGATTACCGCACCGACAATCATGTTACCGCCCGTGACGAACGTCCCGAACGCGTGGACAACCTCGCCGGCCTCGCCGCGCGCAAGGATAAGTCTTGTGGACGCGATTGACAACACCAGCCTGAACATCGTCCCGACAAGGATAATTGACGGGAACGAGGCCAACTCCAGCGTCTTTTTAACGTACAGGGCAATCATCATCAAAATGATTCCCAAGGTGATGTTGAAACAGATTGAAACGTTGACCGCCCAGGTCGGCAGCTCCGCAAGCAGCAGGACAACAAGCAGCAGGACAAATATCGCGATGCCCGCTTCTGCCAATACGTTATTCTGTTGTGCGCCTTCTTGTGCCATTCTTTCCTTTCGTGTCATCGCGCACTCGCTGCGCGATCTTTTTTTATCCTTTCAATGCCTCCGTAATTATTTGCAATTGCGTATCGATTGTGGCATCGATTACACCGTTTGCTGTTGTGACGATACATCCGCCGTCGTATATTGTTTCGTCAGGTATGACGTGGATTTTCGCGTCCAGCCCGAGGTTTGTGCAGACCTCAGGGATTGATTGCTTGATTACCGCAACCTGCGCCGGGCTTGCTTTTATGGTGATTTTTGGCTCATCTTTTGGCAGGTCTTTTAGGATTGTTTTGACTGTTTTCATAAGCAGGTCGGGTTTTTGCTCAATTTCTTCCTTGATGATTTTTTTTGCGATATCAAGGCTGATTTCCAAAAGGTGCGGTGCGATTTGGTCAAAGACCTCCTGTTTTGAGTTCATAAATCCGGAGAGTGTTGTTTGCAGCCGCGTTATTTCGGCGCGTGCCTGTTCAAGCCCTTGGGCAAAACCTTCTTGTGCTGCGGCGTCTTTGATGGCCTGGGCCTCTTCGCGGGCGCGTGAGATAAGGTTGCGATCATCAACCCTGCGAAAGCCGCGCCGGCGGTCGCCGCGGCGGCGCTCGTTGCGCTGCTTGAAGTCAATGTTGTCCAGGTTGAATAAATCAACGTTATCCGGATCAACATTCACGTTAATGTCCTCGGGCAGATTCCCGTCTTGTCGTTTTTTGATAATCATGATTCAACAACATTATACAATACGTTATCGGCTATGGGCAACTATGTCACAATCGAGCCTGTCGCGCACGTCTTTTAAATGCTTTATCAAAGTATCGTTACCATGGTAATAGTAATTGCAGACATTATGTATAATACTGTTAAGAAGAGCTTGCGTTGTTCTTATGTGCGCTTTTTCGTTGTCGTCCATCTTTTCTCCTATTAAGTGTTGACAGCACTAAGTGTATTTGAACTATACCACTAGAATTAAATTATGACAATAGATTATAAAAAATTGTTACGAAACAATATTAAAAAATACAGAGAGCAAAAGGGACTTTCCAGAGAAGTACTGGGAGGATTTAGTGGTATACGCGGTGATTATGTATATCAAATTGAAAGAGGCAGGACTGTCCCAAGTGTAAAAACAATGCTTGCCATTGCCAACGCGCTCGGCATTGAGCCTTATTTGCTGTTCAAGGAGTAAAAAGAATGGCAAATAATTTAACGTTAGTTCAAAACATGATTTACGAAATCCGCGGGCACAAAGTTATGCTTGACAGCGATTTAGCAACGCTCTACGGCGTAGAAGTAAAAGCATTGAACCAAGCCGTTAAAAGAAATGCTCTGCGTTTCCCGACGGATTTTATGTTTCAACTTGCGCCGGACGAGTTTAAAAGTTTGAGGTCACAATTTGTGACCTCAAACACGGTAAGAGGCGGAAGACGCTATATGCCCTACGTTTTTACAGAACACGGGATTTTAATGCTATCCAGCGTTTTGAATAATGAGCGGGCAATACAGGTAAATATACAAATTATGCGTATATTTGTCAAAATGAAACAATTTGCGCTTGAACACAAAGAACTATCCAAACAAGTTCAAGAACTGCGGCACTACTTTATCCAATACGCAAAAGACAATAATTCGGAAATTGATAAAATTAATCAGGCGATAGACCTTCTTATGGACAGAACAAAGCCGGCGAAGATTGGATTTGTAAAGGAGGATTAGTATATGGTTTATATAATTGGTGCCATAATTGGTGCATTAGCCGTTATTGGGGGTGCTGTTCTTAGTAAAGTATTGGACACAATAACAATTAAGCGGAAATTATTTTTAGAAAAAAAATTTGAATTTTATGAAAAAACATATTGTTTTTTAGGTTCCATTACCAGTTGTGCTGGCGAGATGAACAACGAAAAGGCGCAACAGATTCGCAACGCTATGACATCATATTATCCTGATTATCACGCAAAATCTTTATATTTATCAGGTACTATGGTGGAAAATATTGAAAATTTAATAAAGTATTATAATTCTGATTTTGCAGATGTGATAAAAAAATCAAATGGTAAGAAGGCTACTGTAGAATTCAAAAACTTTGCTCCTGCGCTTGAAAAATGCCGAGAACAAATCAAAAAAGAAATGAATTCTTGGTAAAAGACACATTCTCAAAGTATTCGGGAATGTTTCGCAAACTGTGAATAAAACTCCCCAAACTCATCGGCAAAAATTACCTCGCGCGCTTTTTGGGTGAAGTCGATAAGGAATTTTATGTTGTGGATAGACAAAAGCGTTGCGGCCGTTGACTCGCCGGATCGCCACAGGTGCCGGATATACGCGCGCGAGTAGTTTTGGCACGCATAACAATCACACGCCGGATCAAGCGGCAGCGCATCGGACTCAAACGCCTTGGTTTTAATATTTTTTCTGCCCTGCCACGTAAAAAACGAACCGTGGCGCGCGTTTCGCGTCGGCAGCACACAATCAAACATATCAATCCCGTTTTTAATCCCGTCAAGCAAATCCTCGGGTGTACCCACACCCATCAGATACCGCGGCTTGTCCTGCGGCAGCAGCGGCGCGGTAAATTTTACAAAATGGTTCTTCACATCCGCCGGCTCACCCACACTCACCCCGCCAATAGCGTAACCGACCGCATCAAACGATGAACAAACCCGCGCGCTTTCTTTGCGCAAGTCCTCAAAAAACGCGCCTTGGACAATAGGGTATAAAGCTTGCTGCGGGTTATTGTGCGCGGTAAAACATCTCTCCAGCCACCTGTGCGTGCGCTCCATTGCGGATTTTGCGTGCGCATAGTCGCACGGGTACGGCGCGCACTCGTCAAACGCCATAATTATATCCGCGCCAATATCTGTCTGGATTTGCATGGAAATCTCCGGGCTGATAAATTGCATAGCGCCGTCTTTCGGGTCTTTAAATTCAACACCGTCCTCGGTAATTTTTCGTAAATGCGCCAGCGAAAACACCTGAAACCCGCCCGAATCAGTCAACACGGGTTTGTCCCAGTTCATCCATTTGTGGATACCACCAAATTGCGCGATAAGCTTTGATTGGCGCGACAGGTGGTACGAGTTTGCAAGGATTATTTGCGCACCTGCCGCCTCAATCTGGTCACCGGTAAGCGTTTTGACCGCAGAGTTTGTCCCAACGGGCATAAAAATCGGTGTTTTAACAACCCCGTGCGGCGTTGTTAACGTCCCGGCGCGCGCGCCCGTCTGCCTACAAACGTGTTCTAATTTGTAATCAAATGATTTGTTCATTAGCGCGCAAACACTCAATTACAAGCTCTGCCATATTGCTCCAATTGTCGCAAATTTCTTCCGGCCGGAAGTAGATATTGATTTCGCGCTCGGCGCTTTCCACGCTGTCTGAGCCGTGGACGATATTGTATTCTTTAACAAGCGCGTAATCCGCGCGGATAGTGCCCATATCAGCGTCCAGCGGGTCGGTTTTGCCCATCATGTGCCGCGCACCGGCAATCGCCTGATGGCCTTCCAGCACCATACCGACAATCGGGCCGGATTGGATATATTTGACCAACCGCTCATAAAACGGTTTGCCCTCGTGCTCGCCATAGTGCGCCTGCGCCTGCTCGCGCGTCACCTTGAGCATTTTTAACCCGATAACTTTGTAGCCTTTTTCCTCAAACCGTCTTATAACCTCGCCAATCAGCCCGCGCTTCACGCCGTCAGGCTTTACAGCCACAAAAGTTCTCTCCAAATCAAACATTTTTCCATGCCCTCCAAATATCAATTATATCACAAATTTAATATTTATGTTAAAATTATTGCAAAGGAGATAGAAAATGAACAGTACAAATCAATTATTAAGGCCGGTCACAACGGCGGTAAACAAACAAGGACATCTGGAAATCGGGGGCTGCGACCTTGTAGAGCTTGCAAAAGAGCACGGCACACCGCTTTACGTCATTGACGAGACGACAATGCGCGCGGTATGCAACGATTACAAAAAGGCGTTCGCGGCGTACGAGAAGGTCAACTTCCTGCTCGCGTGCAAAGCGCTTTGCACCACGGCAACCTGCGCGCTTGCGGCAAGCGAGGGCTTCGGGTTTGACGCGGTTTCAGGCGGCGAACTCTATACAATCGCCCGTACGGGCGCAGATATGAGCAAAGTCGTATTCAACGGCAGCAACAAATCCCGCGAGGAACTTGAATTTGCGATACAACTCGGGGTCGGACGGATTTCGGTTNNCAATTTTTATGAGCTTGAATTGCTCGGTCAAATCGGCGCGCCGGTTAATATTTTCCTTCGCGTAACACCCGGAATCGAGTGCCACACGCACGAATATATCCAAACCGGCCATCTTGATTCAAAATTCGGGTTTGATTTGACGCAAGTTGACGATGCGATTGCAAATATTCCAAGAAACGTTCGGCTGCGCGGGCTTCACGCACATATCGGTTCGCAGATTTTTGACACGCAATGTTATTATGACGAGGTTGAAATCCTTGTTAAAGAAATCGCGCGGCTGAACCTTAATGAAATCAACCTCGGCGGCGGGCTGGGCGTGAAATACACCGATGCGGACGAGCCGCCTTCAACATATCAGGCCGCAGAGCAAATCCTCGGCGCGATAAAAAAATATTGCCCGAAACCGCCGACTATCTACATTGAGCCGGGCAGAAGCACGGTTTGCACCTCAGGTGTAACGCTCTACACAATCGGCAGCTCAAAACAGGTGCCGGGCGGCACGCGCTACATCGCAGTTGACGGCGGGATGGCGGACAACCCGCGGCCTTCAATGTATCAGGCGCAATACTCGGCTGTGCTGGCAAACAGACCGGATGCAACGGGCGAAAAAGTCACCGTTGCCGGCCGGTTCTGCGAATCAGGCGATATTTTGATAAAAGATATTAACCTGCCAAACCCGCAGCCGGGCGATGTTTTGTGCGTATTCAACACAGGCGCGTATAACTACTCAATGTCATCAAACTACAACCGCGTTCCGCGCGCTGCCATGGTCTTGATTAAAGACGGGAACTCTGCTACAATAGTCAATAGAGAAACCTATGAGGATTTGGTTTCGCGCGACGCGTAGAGGATTGAATGGATATTTTTGCAGGCCTGATAGCTCAAATACAAACACTTGACTGGTCGTTTAATCTCGTGAACTTTGCCGAGATTATTGCTATTTGCGTTGTCATCACAATGTTTTACAGAAAATTCATCAAAAATACCCACTCGGAAAAATTTGTCAAAGGGCTTTTTATCCTCGCGTTTATGTGGATTTTGAGCGAGATTCTTATCCGGCTTAACCTTGGAATCCTCGGCGTTTTCCTCAAAGCGCTGGTCACGTTCATATCTTTGAGTTTAATCGTTATATTCCAGCCGGAGCTGCGGCGGTTTTTGGGATTTTTGGGGCAGATGGACTTTTTCTCAACAACATTCTCCACACAAACCAGAGATGAAAAAGTTGATATAATAAAGACTATCGTTGAATCGGTCAAGCACCTTGCCAAATCGCGAACCGGTGCGCTGATTGTGTTTCAGGACGGTCTGACGCACACATATTCTGATGTCGGCACAAAATTGAACGCTGATTTGTCAACCGAGCTGCTGTTGACGCTGTTTCATCACGGCACCCCGCTGCACGACGGCGCGGTTATAATTAACGGTACAAAAATTCTGTCGGCCGGTGCGCTTTTGCCGCTCACCGAAGACCCAAAACTCAGCTGGAAATACGGAACCCGGCACCGCGCGGCAATAGGGATGTCCGAGGTCAGCAGCGCAACCTGTCTTGTTGTTTCCGAAGAAACAGGGGATGTTTCCATCGCAATTGACGGGGTATTAAAAAAATACGAGGACCTTGCAACGCTAAAATCCGACCTGGAAACCATCCTCAAATGCAAAGCCTGCCAGGAAGACGAAAAAAAATCCGTGTTCAACCTGAACAACCTGATAAAGAAAAACGACGAAAACGCGCCTGTGCCGCCGGTTTCGCGAGGGAACAATGACGAAGAAAAAAATAACACAACTTTTGAATAGGATTTTCTTTTTGACGCTGGGCGCCTTGATTGCAGCGTTCGCGATTGAGTGCCTGCTTGTGCCAAACAATGTAATTGACGGCGGAATCATAGGGGTTTCAATGATTTTGAGCTACCTGTTCAAATGGAATCTGGGTGTGCTGGTTGTGGTTTTGAACATCCCGTTTGTGCTGCTGGCGCTGACCAAAATCGGAAAATATTTTGTGCTGCAAACCTTTTATGCGCTGATTATGCTGGCGTTGTTCTTGAACCTGTTTTACCATCACGTGTTTACCAACGACGTGCTGCTCGCGACGGTATTTGGCGGGGTTATGCTGGGTGTGGGCGTGGGCTTAATCCTGCGAAACGAGGGCTCGCTTGACGGAACAGAGATTATGTCTTTAATCCTGTCAAAAAAATTCGGGTTCTCCGTCGGTGAAATCATTATGGGGTTCAACCTTTTCATCTACACCGGTGCGGGGTTCGTGTTTGGGTGGAATCAGGCGATGTACTCAATTTTGACCTATTTTATCGCATACAAAACAATTGATATCGTGCTTGAAGGTATGAACAGCTCAAAGGCCGTGCAAATAATAAGCGACTGCTCACAAGAAATTGCAAGCGCGCTGATGGAACGGCTTGAAGTCGGTGTGACGTACTACGAAGGCAAAGGCGCGTACTCGGGCAGCGAAAAAACTATCATCAACTGCGTGATTTCGCGGCTTGAGCTTGCCAAACTGAAAGAAATCGTAAAAGAAATTGACCCGCGCGCGTTTACGACAGTTACCGAGGTGAACGAGGTTCACGGCGGCCACATAAGACGCTGACCGGTGTTATAAGCGCCCGCTCACGAGTCTGCACCTGCCGGCTTTGTTAAGAAATATTTAAATGAGGGCAATTTTTCGCTGCAAAAATCCTTTTAATATTATATACGGGGAAATTTCAAAGGGGATTTTACATGGGCATTGATGCTCTGCAAGGACTTAACAGCGCGCCGCTGCAAACATTTAAATCATACACAACAACACCTGTGCAGCCAAACAGTGTGTTTACGGTGCAAAGAAACGCAGCAACTACCTTTGCACAGCTGTGTCAGGCTGTTGTACCGGACGCAAAGGCAGTCCAAACCGCACCGAGCACGGAGTTAAAACCCTCACGGATTGAGTTTACACCCGCCGGCAGCATGGATGAGGCGGCCGAATATGCGCAAAACCTCGGGGTTGAAAACTACAACATGGGTGATGATTTAGAAACGGCAAACTACGTAAACGAGGCGCTGACAAACCTGCACAACCTCTACGGGGGCGATGTGAATATGTTTCCTAACATAGAAGTGACCGATACCGTTGAATTTTTCATATACAATTCCGACTCAAAAACCTTGAAGATAAACCCGCAGGGGTTTGCTGAGAACAGGCAGGAAACAGACCAATTCATAAAAGAAAGTATGGTGGCCGAATCCGCAAACAAAAACGGAGCCATTGGGGCCTGGTATCACCGGGCGCTGAAAGGTGATTTTGACATGGTTGACTATATAGATAAAGACTTTCAAAAAGAAGTTTTTGACACGGTGCAGGCATACCTTGAAAACCCCGACAGTTTTGATGATTTTGAAGCAACAGAGTTGGAAGCAATGCTTTGCGACATGACAAATTTGAGCGTCAGGTTCAGGTCAACCGGCAATCTTACATTTGAGCGCGGGTACGCTTCCGGCAGCAAATTCAGCTGGATATACCACGAATACGCTCACCGTTTGCAATCCGAGAGCATGGATTCTGGAGAGTACCGGCACGGGATACGCGAAATGAGCAAAGCCGACAAAGCAATTGCGATGCGGATAACAGAATATGCCGGCAAAAACTACAACGAGTTCACCGCAGAAACCTACAAGGCATTGATAAACGGCCACAAGCTGCCTGAAGATGTTATGGCGCTGTACAAAAAATGCAACGGCCCGCAGCTGCCTTAAACAAAGGGCTTAAACAGGTGCTGATTCGCCGGCGGCGTCCGCCGGGTTGTTCGCCTCTTTGTCTGCCGCGCTGAATTCGGCTGCTAATTTGCCGATACCTGTTGCAGGCTCGCCGATACCTGCCGCTGATTCAAGGTGCGCAACAAGAATATTCGCAACTTTCGGCGCAAAATCCATATACTCGCCCTCAACCGCCTTGAACACAAACCGCTGGACATTCTTTCGCTCTAGGGCAAGCATTTGTTCAAGTTTTTTGCGGTTCATTTTGTCAGATACCGCCTTAATCCGTTTCAACATCAACGCAGGACTTGCGCCGTCCGGTGCGGGGATATTTGATCTGATTTCTTCAAGGCATCTGATTGCGCCGTCCGTGTCAACCTTTTGCTCCAAATCCGGCAGCCCCATAAATTTAATAACAGAGCCCGCATCTTCTTCGGAGAATTTGCTGATAATGCTTTGAACCTTGTCCTGTTTCATCTGCTTGAATAACAGCGCGAGCGTGGCAAGTTTGAGCACGCGCGGGTTTTCTTCCTGCGGCGGCGCTTCAACAATCTCCGGCATCGGCTCTGCCGCGGGCGCACCGGGGTCTTGCATTTGCTGTTCGTAAACGGCTTCTTGCTGGGCCTGCTGCTGCATCATAGAATCAATGTTGGACTGGTTTATCGCCTGATCCATCAGCCCGTCATCAATCAAATCTTTGTCTTTCAAATCCTGTACGGCCTCGGCGTAGGTTTTTTTGACGTGGTGCTCAATCAGTTGCAAAACCTGATCTTGCGGGATGTTTTGTTTGAACGCCTGCTTTGCGACCTCAAAGATTGTGAACGCAATTTTTTGCATAATAGGGTCCCAATACTGCTGCGGCAGGCCGGAGCGCACAAGGTCAACGGATTTGTGGAACGACCATTCCGCAATGATTTGGGTAATCATAATCGCCTGCTCGGCGTTAAAATTGCTCTCGGTATCGTTTGAGAGCGCCTCACCTGCGATGCTGGCAAAGTTCATCAATGTGTTTGCGACGTAATCTCTTTCTGCGGCGCTAAAATCCGGCGGGACAAGCTCGGCGGCCTGCCCTGTCAAGTCCTGTGCAAATTGTTTATAATCAAAACCTTCTATCATGCTGCTTCAATCCAGCTTTTTATCTTTTCTGCCGCGTCTTCATCGGCCTGACCAAGGTCTGCGGAGATGTTAGAGAGCGCATCTTCAAGCATTTTGGGGTCTTTTGCCGGTGCTATCGCGGTCTGGCTTTGAGGGGACGAGGCTTGTGTTGCGATTTGCGCAACCCGCTGCTGCTGCTCGGTCAAGCCTTGTTGAAGCTGCGATTGCTGCTGCGAGAGCGCTGACGCCTGCTGGTTGATTTGCGCGAGCATTTGCTCTTGCTGCGCGTTTTGCGCCCGGAGCATTTCAAGCTCACGGCGCGGCTCATCGGTTGCCTTTCTGATTTTGTCCGCAACCATTTTAAGCAGAACCCCCGAACCAATTACAGCCAGAGCGACTGCGACCCACCACGGGTTGCCGGTTTCATCCGGTTTAGGCAGATTGGACGGTCTGTCCCCGCTCAAATACGGGTCATCGGAATCCGAGAACGCGATTGTTACGTTAGTTGCGTCAACACGCGGTGATGCGGCTCTTGCGATAAGCTCCCTTAACTCCTGCAATGTTGTATTTTCAGGCAGCGCGTTTCTGTCAAGCGTTACAGCGATGGAGATTTCTTCCACAACACCCGCTTTTGCGACCTCTGTTTCCTGAATTTTTGATACGCCGTATTGAACCTCTCTTGCGGTACGGGTGTAATTTCTGTTCTGGTTGGAATCCGACCCGCCGGCAGGCAAACCGTTTGGCAGGTAGACGCTGACCGCGTTGGTTCCGCGCCCGGTATCTGTTGTCTGGTCGCCAAGCCCCTCGGTGAATGTTTGTTCGGCGATAGGGATTCTGCTTTCAGGGTCATAGGTTATGCTGACTTTTTCGCCCGGCGCCTGACGCAGGTAGGTGCTGACCGTCACCACATAGTTATCCTTACCGATAAGTTTGTCAAGCTGTGACGCGACCTTTTGCTGCATATAGCGGTCGTTTTCTTCAAGTTTTTGGAGCATCTCATCGCCCGCATCAAGAATTGAGCGGTACGTGTTGCCGTTGGTGTCAGTGATTGCGATATTTTCCGGCAAAAGCCCGTTAACGCTGCCCAAAAGCAGGTTGGAAACCGCCTTGACCTTCATAATATCAAGCTTGTTGCCGCTCGGCAGCGAGATTTGAACGGTCGCGGTGATGGGTTTTTGCATAGACGAAAACATTGTCTGCTCGGGGATAGAGATAAACACCGTTGCGTCGTTAACGCCTTCTATGTTGCGGATAAGACGCGCAAGCTCGCCGTTAATCGCGCGCGAAAGCCGGATTCTTTTATCCTCTTTTGTTGAGGTGAAATCACCTTTGTCAAATATTTCAAGGCCAACGTTTTTGTCCATAAGCCCGCTTTGAACAATCGCGATAATCGCCTGATCGCGGTCTGTGATTGTGCATTTTTTGTGCAGCGATGAGCAGTTGTCTTTGCTCAAAAACAGCACTGATTTTGTACCGTCCATTTTGCGGCCGGCGGTCAAGCCTTGTTTTGCAAGCAGTGCCTGAACTTCAAGCGCTTTACCCAAATTATCTGTTGTCATAAGGTCAACATCGGTTTTGAGCGGTTCTGCGCCGACAACCCCTGCGGGTTCTTTGCTGCCTGTGGCCACACCGATTATAATAAGCAGCACAAATACCACGACTACACCGCCGATAATGGAGTATAATAAAGGTCTGTTTTGCAATATTTTAGAAAAGTCCATTGTTTGTCCCGTTAATCTTTTATAGTATTATATTACACCTGAATCTGCATAATTTTGTCATACGCCTGTATGACTTTTCCGACAATGGAAGTCATAACGTTGATATTAATCTCGGCTTTTGACATCGCAATCATAACATCGTGAACGTCAACGTTGCTGGAGCCGGACATGTAGTCTTTAAGCATTGTATCAGGGGCGTTCAGCTCTGTGTTGAACTTGTCAACAAACCCGTTTAAGACGGTGCCGAAGCTCGGCATGGCAGGGTCTTCCATGCGGCCGATACGCGCGGGCGGGATGCCTCCAACGCCGGAATCCAGCTTGGTGTGCCCGATTCTGCCTGCTAAATCGTAATTCGGATAAAAACTGCTCATATTTTGCCCCCTTTTTGTATATATTAATAATATCGCAGGGAACGTCAACTAATTCAACTGTTTTTTGCAAAAATCATCTGTTTAGATTATAAATGTATTAATAATCAAAGGCTTCAAATTTTTTCAGAATTATGTCTGATAAAAAAATCAGGTGGCTTGCGTCAGGGTTGTCTTTGCTGCCGACGGAAAAATGCAGTGCGTTATGCAGGGTTTCGTATAGGGCTTGCAGTTCAATAAATTTGCCTTCGGTTTCAAAGTCCATTCTTAACCTTTCTTCATTTTATATAGCTAAAAACTAATATTGTTAAGTTTATTATAAACAATATTACAACAATATAAAGTTTTTGTCAAGTAGTCTATAATAAAATACATGGGGACAAGAGAAGATATAAAAGTTTTGGCCGCCAGAGAGGCAACGACACTGACAAATGTCATGAGAAAACTTTATCCTGACAAAGATACGCGCAAGGTGATGAGCACCCTCTCACAAAAACTGCGCAATGACACAATTAAATTCCGGGAAGTCCGCGAAATCGCCGATATTCTGGGCTACGACATTAAGTTTGAAAAACGTAATTAACACCATGCGCACGATTAAAGATATCGAGAAAAAAGAAGGCAAGTACATCTGGTTTCGCGGCAGGAAACTTTTAAACCTGTCATCAAACAATTACCTCGGGTTTGCGGATAACGATGCGGTGGTTGAACGCTTTCTTGCGGCAAATCCACCACTTTACCCCGGCGCAGCGTCGGCGCGGCTTTTGACCGGCACTTTGCCAATCTACAAAGAGCTGGAAGAACTCTTGTCGCAGCTTTTCGGCACCGAAGCCTCGCTGATTTTTAACAGCGGCTACCACGCAAACGTCGGGATAATAAGCGGTTTGAATGCGGACATAATCTTGGCCGATAAACTCTGCCATGCCAGTATTATTGACGGGATGCGGTTGTCACGGGCGAAGTTTTTTCGCTTTCCGCATAACGACATGGAAGCGCTGGAACGCAAACTTGTTCCGGGCAGCGTAATCGTTACCGAAAGCGTTTTTTCAATGGACGGCGATATCGCGCCGCTGGCACGGCTTGTGGAACTGAAAAAGAAATACAACTGCCTGCTTGTCGTTGACGAAGCCCACGCGTTCGGTGTGCGGGGGCAAAAGGGCCTCGGCCTTGCCGAAGAACTCGGGCTAATCAAAGAAATCGACCTTATTATGGGCACATTCGGCAAGGCAATCGGCTCATACGGAGCGTTTGTGACAGGCCGCAAGGACTTGATTGAGCATCTAATCAACCATTCGCGCCCGTTTATTTTTTCGACCGCACTGCCGCCTGTGAATATCGCGTTTTCAAAATACATAATCGAAAACGAACTGCCGCACACGTTTGAGGTTCGGCAAAAAATGCTCGCGCTCGGCCGCGGAAGCCATATCATTCCAATAATTGCCGGCGATAAAACAGACGCGCTTTACGAAGAATATTTTGAAAAAGGGGTTTTGACCCTGCCCATCCACCCGCCGACCGTGCCGACTTCAAGGCTGCGCCTTTCACTTACAACCGACATGACGAAAGAGGATTTATGCGGCATTATTGGCTGAATCGCGCCGGCAGCGACGAGCTTATTTTATTTTTCGCGGGCTGGGGCTTTGACGAAAACCCGTTCCTCGGCTTGAACTGGAAGAACTATGATGCTCTAATCCTTTATGATTATAGCGACCTAACTCTTACGGTTCCGGACTACAAAACAACCCACATAATCGCGTGGTCGATGGGCGTTTTTGCCGCACGGAATGTGAAAGTCAACGGCCGCAAAATCGCGGTTTGCGGCACCACATGCCCGGTTGACGATAATTTTGGCATCCCGAAAAAAGTTTTTGACCTGACACTAAAACACGCGGCCACAGGCTTGCAGGGGAAATTTTATAAAAACGTTTTTGGCACCGATTTTGACCGTTACGCGCAAAACCCCGTGCAGCGCACCGTTGAAAACCGCGCGGCCGAGCTTGAACATTTGGCTACACTTGCAAAATCAGGCCGCACACAAAACGATTACGACATCGCGTTTGTCGGCGCGCACGACAAAATTATCCCGGCGCAAAACCAGCTGGCGTTTTGGAAGGACAAGGCGCGCTCACTTGAATGCGGACATTTTCCGTTCTATAATCATTTAGATGAAATTATTGCAGCAACGGTTTGAAAAAAGTTTTGACAGCTACGATACGCACGCAGTCGTGCAAAAAATTATGGCGCAAAAACTTGCCGCAGCAATCCCGCAGCGTAATTATGGCACAGTGCTTGAAATCGGTGCGGGGACAGGGCTTTTGACGCGCGAAATCATGCCGCGGATAAAATTCCAACACTACATAGCAAATGATTTGTGCGAAAAATCGCGTGATTATCTGCCCGCAGACGTGGATTTTATCGCAGGTGATGCGCGAGAAGTAAATATTGACGCGGATTTGGTTGTCTCAAACGCTGTTGTACAGTGGCTTGACGGCTGGCTGCCGCAAACAAGCGGGCTGCTTGCGTTCTCAACTTTTGCGCCCGGGAATTTGCACGAGCTGAAAGAACTTACCGGCATTGCGCTTGATTACAAACTGCCTGCACTTGCTGCGGACACCGAAATCCTCTACCGCGAAGAATTTGAGCACAAGTTGATTTTTGAAACGCCGATGGAACTTCTGGCGCACCTAAAACACACCGGCGTAAACTCGCTTGCCCGCTGGACTTTCGCGGATGTGAAGGATTTTTGCGCCAGATGCACAACGCCGGAGCTGACCTACAAACCTTTGCTTTTGATAACCGAGCGAAAATAACGCAAGTCCTCAACCGCGCCGCAATGGTTCAACCCGCGCTGAATAACGTCCAATGCGTATTCGTTTTGCCCTTCTTTTACAAGGATTTTTGTCAAAATCCGGTACGCATCAACGTCTTTGGGGTTGTATTTGATGGTTTCTTCAAGTTTTTCAATCGCACCGGCGGTATTGCCCTGCTCAAAATCAATCACCGCAAGGTTGTAGTACGCCCAGCTGTAATCCGGCGAAATCCCAATAACTTTTTCAAAATGCTTTTGCGCACCCGCCAAATCTCCCTCATCTTTTAAAATATTGCCGAGGTAAAAATGCGCGTACAAATCCTCATCGTTAAGTTTTATTGTCGTTTCAAAATAGTGCTTGGCGCCGGCCGTCTTGCCTTCTTTAAAATAGCACAGCCCGATACTGAAATACGCGTTGGAATCGTCTTTGTCGCGCTCAATGACCTGCTCAAAACAATCGACCGCCTTGGCGTACTCGTGTTTGTCCATATAAACAAGCCCCAGATTGTAGTGGGCATCGGTTTGTTCGGGCGAGCATTTTATCGCCTGCTGATACGCCTCCACCGCCGAATCAAGCCGTTTCAACTTCTCGTAAACTATCCCCAGATTATAATAAATCCCGCTGTCGTCCGGCAATTGCTTTGAAAGGTAGACAAAATTTTGCAGCGCTTCAAGCGCAAAGCCGTTGTCCAGCAGCAAAACCGCAAGCTGACGCCGGGTCTGGACATCATCCGGTGTTTGTTTCAAAATCCCTTGCAGCTCGTCTATCTTATCAATCTTTGACATAATTTTCATTATAACATATAATAGGTGCATGAGGAAATTATTAACTTTGCTGGTTCTGATTTTTGCGACACAAGCTGCGTTCGCGGCGCCGTTCAGCGCGGAGGCGCGGACAAAAACAATCCCTGCCGGCACAAGATTAAAACTGCAGCTGATTGACCCGCTGACAACGTATGCGGGCAGCAAGAGCGATTTTTCCGCGATTTTATCAGGTGATAAAACATCCGGTGCGGATATTGTTTTGCCGATGGGAACGCTCGTCAGAGGCCACGTCAGAAACATCGTCCCGTCAGAGCGCATGTCAAAGGGTGCTGTTTTGTATCTGGATTTTGACCATATAGTAACGCCGAACGGCCGTCAGCTGCCGCTTGATTTGCGCGTGACCGGCAGAAGCGATGTGACCTATGACGGCGGGATTGGCGGGCTGACCTACAAGCACGCGCTTGCCGAAAACTGGCATAGCACAGTTGATATTGTACAGACTGCGACCGATTGGGGCAACGACACGTTTGAAGATGTTGCGGGCGGCTATGTCCGTGTGATTACGGTGCCGGCTGCGGCGATTGGCGGTACAATCGGCGGCGGCGCGTATTATTTTTATGAATTCTTCGCCGATATGGTGAAAAAAGGCAAAGATGTTTACCTGCCAAAAGGCTCGGTGGTTGAGGTTATTTTGCAAAAGGCAGTTGATGTGCCTTTATTATAATGGGTAAATGAGAGGGGTTTGACTTTTATGCCTGCGCCTATCCCACAATCTCTTTCAAAAAATTCGGCAGGGCAAATCGCGCAAGATGGTAGTCTCTGTTGTAGATTTTGCACTGCGCCGAAATCTGCGCCGCGCGCTCCTCATCAATGTATGAAAGCGGAGGGACTTCTGCCGAACAGTACGCCCACGCCCAATACCCGCCGGGATACGTCGGGATGGGTGAAGTAAAAGTCGCGCAAATCGGGAACACCTTTTTCAAAAGCGAGTACATTTTGCCGATTTCTTTTTTGTTGACAACCGGCGATTCGGATTGTGCGGCCATAATCCCGCCCAGCCGCAGCGATTTACGCACATTTGTGTAAAACTCCTCGGTAAACAAACCTTCCCCCGGGCCCATCGGGTCGGTGGAATCAATCAGTACAATATCATACGCCGCGGTTTTGTCTTTAATAAACTCAATCGCGTCCTCGGTGCGGATTTCAACACGCGGATCGTCAAGTGCGCAGGCGATGCCGGGCAAAAACTTGCGGCATATGTCAATTACCATCGCGTCAATCTCGCACAGGACAGCTTTTTCAACGGTGCTGTGTTTTAGCACCTCGCGAATCGTACCGCCGTCGCCGCCGCCGATTACAAGCACGGTCTTTGGCTCGCGGTGGTTCATCATCGGGATGTGTGCAATCATCTCGTGGTAATAAAACTCGTCCCCTTCGGTCGTCATCATCAAATCATCCAGCGTCAGTACACGGCCCAGCTCGCTGTCGGTTTCAAAAACCTCAACTTTTTGGAAAGGTGACTGCTGCGAAAACAAAATTTCGCCCTGTTTAATAGCTATTCCAAACCCCGCGGGTGTAATTTCCTTGTAAAACTCGGTCATGCCCCCTATTATATCATGAAAATTTGTAAACTATTTGCTAATTGCCCCGCGGGTTGCTAATATGGTTAAATGGCGCAACAGTTGCAAAATTATAATAAACTGCGGGTTGTAAGGCCGGTGCCGAGAAAACCGCGGCGGCGGAATCCGTTCGCCAAAATCACATCAATTATGATGATGCTGGCTATCGGCGTTTTTGTGCTGCCGCTGTCGTTCAGGCAGGTGATGATGTCCATCCCGCACGGCTCGCTGTATCCGACGGTCAAGGTTGATTACCAAACGCTGCGGTTCCCCACATCCGATTACCTGTCAAACCATTTGGCGTTCGGGACAAGGCTGCTGCGCTCAGCAGACAAAAACCCGCAAATGACGCCGCTTCGGCAAACAAACAGGCTCACAGGGCTTGAAAAAGAACTCTCCGGTCTGATGCATCAATACCCGGCGGTGCATCCGGCGGTTTATGTGCTGGACTTTGATAACGGAAACTACGTTGATATCAACGGTTCCGAGCTTTTTGCGGCCGCAAGCATAATTAAACTCCCCGTATTAATCCATATGTTTAACGCGATTGAGGACGGCCAGTTCTCGCTGACCGACACGATGACGCTTGATGAACCCTACAAGGCAATCGGCTCGGGTTCCCTGCAATACAAGCCGGGCGGCACAAAATATACAATAGACGAGCTTGCGCGGCTGATGGTGACAGAATCCGACAACTCCTCCACAAATATGCTGGTGGCAAAACTCGGGTCAATGAACGACGTGAACAACGGGATTTGGCGCTGGGGCTTGAAAAACACCTCAATGCAAAGCTGGCTGCCCGATTTGGACGGCACAAACAAGACCACTGCACGCGATATTGCGACCGTTTTGTACAATGTTGATAACCCGAAGTTTTTGACAATGAGCTCGCGCGAGCGGATTTTTGATTATATGGGTAATGTGGCGAACAACCGACTGATTGCGGCGGGGCTCGGCACAGGCGCTGATTTTTTGCACAAGACCGGCGACATCGGCTCAATGCTGGGCGATGCGGGGATTGTCTTCACCCCGACCGGCAAAAAATATATCGTCGTAATCCTTGCCAACCGCCCGCATAACTCTGTCCAGGGCAAGGAGTTTATTGTAAAAGCGTCCGAAATGATTTATAATAATATGACCAGATAATGTTTAATTGTGAGAGCGAAAACTTCAAATCCTTTGAGCGCAGGGTAGAATCCGGGCGCTCGTTTTCCGTGACGGGGCTGACCGCGATTATGCGGCTGGTTTTGACGGACAAAGTTGCCGCAAGTAAAAAAGTTTTGCTCGTCACATCAAACGAGCAGACCGCGCTCAAATACCAAAACGACCTGGCAAAAGTGTTTAACCTAACCGCCGAAATCTTGCCGTACCAGCAGGTGTCTATGTACGAGGAGGTGTCACCTAATCGCTACGACTATTTTGAGCAAGTGCGGGTGCTGCGCGCGGCGCCGGACATTGTTCTTGCACCGGTTAAGGCCCTGCTGGAAAAATTCCCGCAGGTAAAATTTTTTGAGGACAACACGCTGATTATCAAGGTCGGCGACGAGCTTGACATCCGCAGCTTTGCCCAAAAACTTGTTAATCTGGGCTACAAGCGCGTCACAATGGTAAGCGACATTGGCGAGTTCAGTATCCGCGGCGATATTGTGGACGTGTTTAGCGAAAAGCCTACCCGGATTGAGCTTTGGGGTGATGAAATCACTGATATCCGCTATTTTGACAACGAAACCCAGCGCGCAACCGGTAAAACAGCAACGGCCACAATCGTGCCGCTGTACAAGTTCTTGGCAGACGACTATTACGAGGGCATTGACGCGCACCTGAGCGAGTATAACAGTGATTTGGCAAGCGTTTTGGATTATTTTCAAGATTATACGATTGTTTTTGACGAAACGTCCGAAATTTATTCAAAATATGAGTTTTTGGCCCCTGCCGAGGGGCAAAACCATCTCCCCTACGACGATTTTGTCAAACAGGCCGCCGCACACCAAAAAATCGGGTTGGATAATTTTTTGACCGATACCGTGCCGCTGGAGTTCAGCTCGCAGCCGCTGCAAATTTTTAACGCGAACTTTGACAACATCGCGGCGTTTATCAAGTCGCGCCCGAACTACAAACTTGTCGCGGCAACGGATTTTCCCGAGCGCGTTAAAGAGCTTGTGCCCGCGGTTCAAACAATCCCCGCGATAAGCGCTCACGGCGCGATATTGGACGATTGCAAGACGATTGTTTTCACCGACCGTGAGCTTTTCAACCGTAGAAGTAAGGAAATTACCGCGGCAAAACGCAGTTATTACAAGGAAAAACCTGAATATATTGAAAGCATCAACGATATCCAAGAAGGCGAGTACGTTGTCCACAGTGTACACGGGGTGGGGATTTATCAGGGTTTGAACCAGCAAACGCTCGACGGCCAGCTGAAAGATTACCTGACGATTGAGTATGCGGCCGGCGACAAGCTGCACATGCCGGCAGAGCAGGTCAACATGCTCGTGCGATACCGCGGCGGCGGCGCGGCCAAACCAAAACTCTCGCGTATGGGCGGCAAGGATTGGGAAAATACGCGCTCGCGCGTTAAAAAAGAAGTAGAAGCCATCGCCCACGACCTTCTGCGCCTCTACGCAAAACGCAAAATGCAAGACGGGATTACGTTTGCACCTGATACTCCCTGGCAAATTGAGATGGAGGAGGCGTTCGAGTTCACGGAAACCCCCGACCAAATGCGCGCCATAACCGAGGTCAAATCCGATATGGAGGGGCAAATGCCTATGGATAGGTTAGTATGCGGAGATGTCGGCTTTGGCAAAACCGAGGTCGCGATGCGCGCCATCTTCAAAGCCGTTATGTCCGGCAGGCAAGCCGCGATTGTGGTGCCGACAACAATCCTTGCATTGCAGCATTTCCAGACTATTTCAGAGCGGTTCAAGCCGTTTGGTATAGGTGTGGAGCTGCTTTCACGGTTCCGCAGCGCAAAAGAGCAGCGCGAAACCCTTAAAAATATGGCCTCCGGCAAATGCGATGTGGTAATCGGCACGCACCGCCTGCTTCAAGAAGATATTATATTTCGTGATCTCGGACTTTTGGTAATTGATGAGGAACACCGGTTTGGCGTGCGCCACAAGGAAAAGCTGAAAAAACTGCGCGCAAACGTTGATGTGATAAGCATGTCCGCCACCCCAATTCCCAGAACGCTTTATATGTCGCTGTCCGGCATAAAGGATTTGTCCATCATCAACACCCCGCCCAAAAACCGGCTGCCGATAAAAACTTATGTCGGCGAGTGGAATGAAAACATTGTCAAAACCGCCATCAACCACGAATTGGAACGCGAAGGGCAGGTTTTTTACCTTTATAACCGCGTTGAGACAATTGAATCGTTCCGGATGCAGCTGCAAGAACTTGTTCCCGGCGCGCGTATCGCTGTCGGACACGGCCAGATGGACGAAAACACCCTGGAAAAGGTGATTGTGGATTTTGCAAACCGTGAGTACGACGTGCTTTTGGCAACCACAATCATTGAAAGCGGCATCGATATCCCCAACGCCAACACAATGATAATCCACGATGCCGACCGGTTCGGGCTGGCACAGCTTTATCAGCTGCGCGGCCGTGTCGGCCGGTCGCAGCGTCAGGCCTATTGCTACTGCCTTTACAAGCAAAGCAAAGAAATCTCCGAGGATGCGGTCAAGCGGCTGAAAGCGATACAAGAGTTCACAACGCTTGGCAGCGGCTATCAAATCGCCATGC
>DBCX01000023.1:30131-65138 GCA_002293275.1 Cyanobacteria bacterium UBA947
CAGCACGGACATATGATTAACGTGGGTTTTGACACCTATTGCCAGCTGCTTGAAGAAACCGTTCAGGAGCTTCAAGGCACCTTCACGCCAAAACCGACGCCAACAATTGTTGACATCAACGTCACAGCCTTCATACCGGACGAGTGGGTCGGCTCACCGGAACAAAAAATCCAAGAATATAAACGACTGGCGGATGTAAAAACTTCCGCGGAATTGGATTATATAATTGAGGAGTGGTCAGACAGGTTTGCAAAACCGCCCAAGTCAGTTGAGAATTTAATAAAACTAATCAAGCTCCGCCTTGCTGCCACCGGAACAGGTATCGTGTCAATTCGCGAAACACCCGATAACATCCGGTTGGAGGTTCCGTTCTCAAAAGGCGAGTGGAACATGGTTGCCGCCGCCTTGCCCGAGCATATCAAAAAACGGCTTAAATTCATTGAACCGACACTGCTTTTTGACAACTCCTATGTAAACTTTGATGAAACATTTGAAATATTAATTGATTTGTTTTATCATATTGAGAGAGTGAGAACAATGCAAAAATAATTTTTGTATTGTCGAGCGAACGAAATACAAACCGCAAAGCGGGTTATATAAACAGATTAAAAACGGGAGAGATTAAATGAAGAANNCTCATCTTATCAACGGTATTTTTAACCGGATGCGGCACAAAATCAGGCCAGACTATCATAAAAGTCAACGACACAAACATCACGCGCGCGCAATTTAACAAAAAATTTGACCAGCAGGCAAATTCCGGTATCGCCGCCGCGCTAGGAATCAACGTCAAGGATGAAAAAAATACTTTTATGTTCATGCTGATAAAAGAACGTGTTGTCAACGAGCTTATCGTGAAAGCGCTGATTGACCAGGAGCTTAAAAAGCGCGGTATAACAGTCACAAAAGAAAACACCGATGACGCCGTAAAAGAAATTATTGAAAAAGTCGGCTCAAAAGAGCAGCTTGATAAAATCCTTAAACAAAACGGTATCAGCCCGTCTGATTTCAAAAAGGATTTGGCGGAAGAGGTTAAGATGAGAAAACTTGCATCAGAACTCGGCGGCACAAACGTAACCGAGGCCGACTGCAAAAAATTCTATAACCAAAACCCTGAAAAATTCAAATACCCCGAGCGCGTCCGCGCATCGCACATCTTGCTTGCAGCAAACCCGAAACAAATTGAAGAAAAACTGCGCGACGAGAAAAAGAACCTGACAAACGAACAGGTTCAGGCAAAAGTTAACGAGGAAATGGCCGCACAAAAAGGAAAAGCGCAAGATATTCTGGCGCAAGCCAAAAAAGACCCGTCAAACTTTGCAAAACTTGCAAAAGAACACTCCCAAGACCCCGGCTCAGCCGAGCGCGGCGGGGATTTAGGATTCTTTGCCAAAGAGGAGATGGTACCGACATTCTCTGCGGCGGCATTCAAACTCAAACCAAACACCATGACCGAAATCGTTATAGAATCACCGTACGGCTACCACATAATCCTTGTCACAGACCGTCAGGCCGCAGGTTCACAGCCTTATGAAAAAATCAAAAACGATATAAAAGCGTATCTTCAAAACCAAAAACAAGTGGAGCAAATCGACAATCTGGTTGAATCCTTGAAGAAAACCGCGAGCATAGAGTACGTTGACTCATCGTTTGACCCGAAAGCAATCCAAAACGAAATCCAAAAACAGGTCAAAGGGGTAAACGGGGCAGACGGCACAAAATAATCGCCGCGCACAGCGGCAAATACCAGGCCTAGTCAAACATCAACAAAGTGTGAATCTCAATATGCAGCGCATTTGCAAACCTGTTGAGGGTTTTGATTGTGATATTTTGCGTACCGGTTTCTATTTTGCCGATGTATTTTTCGTGCACATCAATCACTTCCGCGAGTGCCTCTTGCGTAAGCCCTTTTTGCAGTCGTTTGTATTTTAGTTTGCAGCCTAAGTTTTTTAGAATTTCTTTATGAAAAAAGGTTTTACATTGGCAGAGGTTTTGATTACGCTTGGGGTAATAGGGGTTGTCGCCTCGTTGACAATTCCGGGTCTGATTATAAGTTATCAGAAAAATGTTCTCCAAACGCGAATTAAGAAATTTGCTTCCATTTTTAAGCAGGCTGAAAGCTTGGGCAGGGCTAACGGTTACGAAACATCAATGTGGACAGGCGTTGACACAAATAACCCTGATGTAATGTTGGAATTTTTTAATGTACATTATGCACCTTATATGCAAACAATATCGGTGGAAAAATTGACCCGGGGGGTTGCGGCAGCTTTTGCTGACGGCTCCGGGATGTATTTAAGAAAGCGACAAGAAGCGCTTAGTGAGGTGGGCGTTGAAGTGATTTTCTGTGTTGATTATAGAAAATGCGCCTTGTATGATGAAGGTGAACCGCTAAATAGTAGAGATTATTTTGAGTTTTGGACAGACGGCAGAGTTGTGCATAATGGGATTTGGAACGGCACAAGAGAACAATTGGTACAAAACTGCGCTGATTCGCCGAGTTATTGCAGTCTGCTCATCCAATACGACGGCTGGGAAATCAAAGACGACTATCCGTGGTGATTGGCTCAACCGTTGACAAACTCCAGATAGTAGCTCATCGCCTTGTCCTTTGCCGCGGCGTAAAAATTGTCGGATATAAACTTGCGGTGCATTTGCGTGCGCTCACCGGAATAGTTGCCCAGCGCGCCCGCATAAAGCTCAATCACTCTTTTGTCCGAGCCGCCGCCGTAGGCCTTTGTTTTGGCGTCGGTGCCTGACGGCCGGATTTCAATAAACTTGTCCGTAAACTCCAAATATGTCCCGTCCCCGACGAACTTCACCGCTTTCAGGTTGTCAAAAATAAGGCTCTTGAACGCGTCATTTAAAATCGTGCGGATATCAATAATCCCCAAAACACCCTCACGCAAAGCGATTGCAAGCGAAAGATAAAACAAATCATTTTTTGTACGTTTTGCCTCGCCCAGAATTTTTGACTGTTTTAATTTTTCAATATCCGGCTCGGACTCGTTGTAATACGAAATATCCACGCGCGTGTCAAAGCGACCGACGATGGAGTTTTTGTCAAAAATTTCTTCCAAATACGCTGACAATGGGGTGTCTTTGAGTTCCGCCGTGAGCGCAGATGCCACAATTATCGCCTCTGCGGCGCTTTTTTCGCGCATCGCAACAGCGCTGCGGCCGCACTGTGAGCGGACAAGCTCTTCCGTGCCCATGATCATCCCGCCGGATTCCTCGCCCGCAAACAAAAGTTTTGGGTTTTTACCCAGCTCAATCACATTACCGAAAACATCCGCCACTTTTACGTTTTGGCCGACCTGCGACTCAACTTTCTTCATAATATTGGCGATTTCCTTGAAGCCCACCGGCACATTCACCACTTTCACGCCGTTTTTCGCCGCCCACTCATCCCATGACAGCGCGGAGGCAGTGGTTTTTATCATAAACCGCGCGCCTTGCTCCGACTTGCCTTTGCCCTGAAAATCCATCAGCATCAAAAACGCCTGATTTGCGCTGAATACAGTCAAAACAGTATCCTCATCCAGCCGAACATAGTCAATACCGAGGCGTTCAAGCTCAGGAATTCGCGATGACGGCTCTGTCTGCGTGATTGTAAGCCTGTCGTGGTCGGGGTCGGTGATTAAAACAACCGTCCCGGACGGTTTGCCGGCTAATTTTTTGTCGTAACCCATTGTCTCAATCACTGGAAAAAACTTTGTGCCGTCCTGACGCGTTGCAACGACCGTCGCGTCCACAGAATAGTCGTAGAACGCCTTTTTGCCGTCAGGCGTGTGGTCGTATTTGCCGATACCGTGGAAAAACGGGTCTTCTTCGGTGTTGAACCAGTCGTATTTGTCAGCGATACCAAGCTTTTCCAACACCTTATTCAGCGTCGCGTATGCGCAGCCGCCCACATTTTCAATAATAATTTTTTTGCCGCAGGATTTTATGGCGCCAAGGTTTTCAGCCCCCGCCACGCCGGATTTAAGGTACTTGGCGTACAGATCAATATCGCCTTTGAGATTTTCAATCAGCGGGTCGTTTTTTGCGGAAAACTTTATCTTATAACTGCCGGTACGTTCGGTTTCATCAAGGATTTCGCGGATTTTGTCCACAAACTCCATTGACTCTTCCGGCAGATACTGGCTGCCTTGCGAATTAAGGTCTTTTGTGGCGTTCTTGACGGAAATCCCGTGGGAAGACGTTATGTACTCGCCGCCAAACAGGTCCAGTTTGAACGCCAAAAACGACGCCATCCAGATTGGCATAGTACCGGATTTTACAAGTGTCTTAATCCCGTTTGCCGCCTGGATTCTGGCGATAGCGTCAAGGTAGAGCTCGCTGTTGTAGCGCACCTCGCGGCCGGCTATCTTTACAATCTCCCCGCTACATTTACCCCGCGCAACCAGCGCCTTTGCAACCGTAGCAAGCGTTATGCCGATGAGATTTATGGGAAAGCGCGTATCCTGCGGGTAAAGGATATTCTGCGGCCCGCGAATGCCCGCAGTTGAGACTTTTGCCTCTTTTTCGTATCCGGCAAACCATTCTTTTAACCCGAGGTCTTGAATATGTTTTTTTGTGAGCGTAAACGTGAACGCCTCCGGGTTTGAAAGGTCGATTAAGTCCAATTCTTTGATGTGTTGCGGGGTTTTTTCCTCAACGCTTTTAAATAATTCTTGCTCTAATTGCATTTTCTACTTCCTCCGGCTTAATCGTAATCATTTCACCGTTTGAACGGACTTTAAATTCCACAAGTCCGTCAGCTATTGTTTTTCCGACCGTTATGCGGAACGGAAAGCCTATCAGGTCGGCGTCTTTGAACTTTACGCCCGGACGTTCGTCACGGTCATCCAATACGGTTTCAATGCCTGCGGCTTGCAATTTTTCGTAAATCTCTTGCGCGACGGGCATTTGCTCGGCGCTGACCGGCACAACAACGGCGTGGTACGGCGCAATTGCGTACGGCCACTTAATCCCAAACTCATCGTGGTGGGCTTCAACCGCGGCCGCTGCTGTTCTTGAAATCCCAATCCCGTAACATCCCATCACATAAGGCTTTGCCTTACCGTTCTCATCCAAAAACACTGCGTTCATTGGCGCGGAATACTTTGTGCCGAGCTTAAATATGTTGCCGACCTCAATCCCGCTGGTGACTTTGAGCGCCGCGCCGCAATGCACGCAGCTGTCGTTTTCTTTGGCAAGCCCGATGTCACATGTCGGTGTTGCCCAAATTTTCCCCGCAACATGATAATCTTTCTTATTTGCGCCCGCAATAAAAATTTCCATACCTTCTACGGAATTATCAACAATCATTTGAGCGCCAATTTCAATAGGTTTAACCCCGATAAATCCCGGCACCAAGCCGATTTCCTCAATCTCCGCGTTGGAAGCAAGCCGGATTTCGTTTGCGCCGAGTGCGTTTTTCAATTTCGTTTCTTGGATTTCTCTATCGCCGCGGATGTAGGCCACCACAGGCTTTTTGTCTACGATATAGACAACGCTTTTTAAAATCACGTTTGTCGGCTCACCAAAATGACGCGCCAAATCCTCAATACTTTTAATATCCGGTGTGTGGTATTCTTTCGGCGCCAAAGTGCTGCGGGTTTTTTCGGGTTCTAACTCAGAAACTGCGCGCTCTGAGTTTGCTGCGTAGCCGCACTCCGGACAGTACAAAACGGTGTCCTCGCCGCTGTCCTGGTCGGTGATGACCATAAACTCGTGGCTGACGCTGCCGCCGATTGCGCCCGAGTCTGATTGAACCATCTTTGTTGCGAGCCCGCAGCGCTCAAAAATCCGCGTGTACGCCGCCGCCATATTATCATACTCTTTATCAAGCCCGTCCTGGTCAACGTCAAAGCTGTACGCATCTTTCATAATAAATTCGCGGCCGCGGAGCAGACCGTAGCGCGGCCTCACCTCATCACGGAACTTTGACTGGATTTGGTACAAATTCACAGGCATTTGCTTATAAGATTTTATCCCGTCACGCGCGATTGCGGTTATGACTTCTTCGTGCGTCGGGCCAAGGCACATTTCGCGGTTGTGGCGGTCTTTTAGCCGCATAAGCTCTTTACCGTAGACTTCCCACCGGCCGGATTCATCCCAAAGCTCGCGCGGCTGCACAAACGGCATCAACAGCTCTTGTGCACCTGCGGCGTCCATTTCTTCGCGCACAATGGCTTCAACTTTGCGCAAAACCCGCCACATCAGGGGTAAATAATTATAAATTCCGCTGGAGAGCTTACGGATGAAGCCCGCGCGCGCCAGCATTTTGTGCGACACAACCTCCGCATCCGACGGAAACTCTCTCAACGTTTGGACAAATAGCTTAGACATTTTCATGATAATAATTATATCATGAAAAATTCCGCTTTACACTTCGTTACAAACTATAAAGTCTTACCCAAAAATACCGTTACATATTTTGTAGGAGGATACAAAAATGTACAACTATTTGGTTTGGCCGGGAGCTTGCAGCTTTAGACAAGAAATTACTCTGTTCCTGAGATATTTTAGAGAACAAATCGAAAGTTTAGAGAAAAAGATTGGAGTCTGACGACTCTACACATAGCTGATTGATTAGAGATAAGCGGGCAACTGGCTCGCGCAATGTAAAAGCCGGCCGAAAATAGCCGGCTTTACTTTTTGTTTTTTTCATGTACCATGTACGAATAAAGGATTTGAAATGGCTAAGGAAAAAAACAACCAGAATGATTTTATAGTGGACGTCAGCAACGCCCGCAAATCCTCTGAAATTATTTATGAGATTAACAGCACGTTGAGTATGCCCGACGCGCAGAACAAAAATATCTGCCTGAAACTCGGCTCTGTCAACCTGTCCGCGTCCGAGCTGCAAAGTATCCGCGCACTGGTTGAGTGCATGAACTCCAAATTGAAATTCATATGCACGGATTCGGCCGATACAATCGTTGCGGCAAACGAGCTTAATATAAAAATCTCCGAAATCCCAAACAAACTAAAAGGCGGCAAGGAAAAAACCAGCGCGGAGCTTGAAAAAGCGCTTGATAAAATCTTTGGCGACGATTATTTTGACGCAGGGGATTACGAGTATGACGAAAAACCGGTCACGCGGCTTGAGATGGAAGATTCCGCCGAAACACCGGAGGAAAAAATATCTGAAAAAACATCCGAAAAACCGTCTGACAAACCGGCTGCAAAAGAAAAGTCCGCTGACAAGCCCGCGACTGATGATTCGGTTATCATAATGCCGCCGCCTGCAATCTCGCTTGAAGACGAGGTGATTAAGGCGATTGAAGGCCGCGAAAAAGACGAGTACCGCCGCACCAAGAACGAACCGAGCTTTGTTTTTGACGACAACGGCAACGATATAACGGAAGAAGTCCGGCAAGGTATCCTTGCAACGGAAAAGCTCCAGACGCTTTACATCCAGCGCAACATCCGCTCAGGCCAAAGCGTCCGCTACGACGGCAACATTGTTGTTATCGGCAGCGCCCACCCGGGCTGCGAAATCGTCGCATCAGGCGATATTACGGTTTGGGGGATTCTTGGCGGTATCGCCCACGCAGGCGCAGCGCTTGAAGACGAAGAATACAACAGGTACGCGCGTGTCCGCGCGTTGAAAATGAACGCAATCCAGCTGCGTATCGCGGACGTGTTCGCACGCAGACCCGACAGCGTCAACCTGCCGTATATCCAAAAAAGTGAATCCTTTATCCCGGAAGAGGCGAGCATAAAGAATTCACGCATAATTATACAAAAATTGTACGAGGAGTAGGGGGCTGAAACGCGCTGGCAGACCCGCAGCATGACACAAAAAATCAGCGCAGAGGAAAAATAAATGACAGGACGAGTAATAGTAATTACATCCGGCAAAGGCGGGGTCGGCAAGACCACCAGCAACGCCAACATAGGCACAGCACTGGCTAAGTCCGGCAAAAAAGTCGTTATGATTGATACGGATTTGGGGCTGCGCAACCTTGATTTGCTTTTAGGGCTTGAAAACAGAATCGTCTACACAATCGTGGACGTCGTTGAAGAACGCTGCAAGCTTAAACAAGCGCTCGTCAAAGACAAGAAAAATCCCAACCTGTGCCTGCTTGCCGCAGCGCAAACACGCGATAAAACCGCAATCACCGACGAGCAGCTAAAAGATATCTGCAAAAAACTTCAAAAAGATTTTGATTATGTTCTGATTGACTGCCCGGCAGGGATTGAGCAAGGGTTCCAAAACGCAATCGCCGGCGCGAGCGAGGCAATCGTTGTTACAACGCCTGAAATGTCCGCTGTGCGCGACGCCGACAGAATCATCGGCCTTTTGGAAGCAAAAGAAGAAATTGAAAGCTACAAACTTCTGATCAACCGCGTGCGCCCGAAACTTATCAAGGCAAACGAGATGATGAGCGTGGAAGACGTTGTGGAGATTCTTTCAGCCGAGCTGATTGGCATAATCCCCGAGGACACCGGGATTGTCAGCTCTACCAACAAGGGCGAGCCGATTGTCAACGATGAAAAATCACTCGCGGGTAAAGCGTTCCATAATGTCGCCAAAAGAATCAGCGGCGACAACGTGCCTTTCCTTGACCTTGAACAGGAAACCAGCGTACTGACAAAGGTGAAAAAACTTGTCAAAACCGTTGTGGATAAGGTTAGAAAGGAGAGCAAATAATGGACTTTTTTAACGATATTTACCAACGGGTTTTAGGGTTTTTCCGCCACACAGAGCAGGAAAACTCAAAAGATGCCGCGCGCAACCGCTTGCGGGTCGTGCTTATGCAGGACAGAACAAATCTCAACCCAGCGTTACTTGAGCGCATGAGAGAAGATTTGGTTGTCTTGCTTACAAAATATTTGGAGATGGATAAAGACGCACTGGTGCTTGACCTTGAACAAGACGGTGATCAGGTGGCGCTCATTTTGTCAATCCCTGTCATCCGCGCAAAAGACGAGGAAGAAATTAAAAAACAAGAGCGCGCGAAAAAACGCAAAATCAAAGTAGCGGCCGCAACAGTTGACGGCACGCCAAAAAGAAAACGTAAAAGCACTAAAAAAGCTGCGGCTGCGGAGTCTTAAAACGGCAGAACCCATTTAACGTTGTCAAATCCTGATAAAGTACGCACTAATTTTTCAAGGAATTTGAACGAGCACATATTTATTGCGTGGTGGTGATTGTTAAACCCTATCGTTGTTTGACCGTTTTTGATAAGGTTGATAATCTGCGCGAGAATTTCCCGCTCGGGTCTGAGTTTGCGCGCATTCCAGTCCATAAAATCTATATCAACGTTATAAGGTTCGTGCGTGCCGGCGTTTATGACAGATACAGCGGCGAACCCGTTACCGAGCAATTGCTGTTTGAGCAGCGCGCATATAGAATTGAACGGCGGTACAAACATCGGCAAAAGCCTGTCTTTAAAAACTTCTTCAAATTTTGTTTTGTTTTCAAGGATTTCGCGCAAGGTTTTTTGTACATCGCAATCGTCAGGAAACTCAGATTTGGGGCCGGTTTTTGACTTATTAACATGTTCTGTGCCGTGCAGCGCGATGAATGTGTTGTATTTTTGGATAAGTTCAAACTGTCCGCCCTTGTGCTCCAAAAAGTTTTTCGGAATAACCGCAAAAATGCCCGGGATGTTGTATTTTGCCAGCAGCTTGAGAGTTCTTTCAAGCCTCCGCTCGTATCTTATATTGGTCAGGGTGATGAGTTTTTTCTTGGGCGCGCACACATCGTCGTCGCGCCACCAAAAACTTATATTTCCGGCGGTTTTAAGACATTTTTCAAGTTCCAACCAAATATCCATTTAAATAGTATAACATAAAAATATTAAGAAACCGCAACAATTCTAGAAAAATGTTGTTGACAGCGGATTTTGTTTATAATAGGATTAAAAAATACCCTTGAAATATAAGCCGAAAGAGGCGAGAACTTGTTTTCCCGCACAAGTCGAAAGGAAAAAAATGGCAACAGCAACAAAAAGACAAAGAATACGAGTGTGCTTGAAAGCGTACGACCACAAGCTTATTGACGTGTCAGCGGAAAAAATCGTTGAAACGGCAAAAAGAACTGATGCACAGGTTGCAGGCCCGATTCCTCTACCGACAAAAAGACGTATCTACTGCGTTTTGCGCTCACCTCACGTAGACAAAAAATCAAGAGAACACTTTGAGATGAGAACGCACAAACGTATAATTGACATCTACGAACCGACAGCACAGACAACCGAGGAGCTTTCAAGGCTGGATTTGCCGTCAGGTGTGGATATTGAAGTAAAACTGTAAGAGATTCTGAAACAAGTTCAGAATGACGAAATTAAATAATGTGAACTGCGACCGGAACACCCGCAACCGCAGCGCTCGCAAGGAAAGGACAAAAATGACACTAGGTGTAATAGGTAAAAAACTGGGGATGACCCAAATCTTTGATGAACAGGGCTTGGCTGTGCCTGTCACTGTTATTCAGGTTGACCCGATTGTGGTAACGCAGGTCAAAACCGTCAAAACTGACGGTTACGATGCGATTCAGGTCGGTACGGTTGCCGCGAAAGAAAAGCACCTTACAAAAGCGCAAATGGGACATTTCAAGAAAAACTCTCTGGCGAATTTCAGACACTTGCAAGAGTTCCGTGTGGACAACCCGCAAGATTACACCGTAGGTCAGGCGATTGAGCTTTCAATCCTTGACAACGTTGCAAAAGTTGACGTGACCGGCAAATCAATCGGTAAAGGGTTTCAAGGTACCGTTAAGCGCTGGAATTTTTCAAGAGGACCTATGTCGCACGGTTCAAAAAACCACCGCGAACCGGGTTCAATCGGTGCCGGCACCACGCCAAGCCGCGTTATCAAAGGCAAACGCATGGCGGGCAACATGGGCAACGAGCGCGTTACTGTTTCAAAATTGAAACTTGTTAAAGTGGACGCGGAAAAAAACTTGATTTTAGTAAAAGGTTCGGTACCGGGCTGCGAGGGCAGACTGGTGACAATCGTACCAACAAGAACAAAATGGAACAAGGGCTGAGCCCTTGACCTGAGAAAAGGATACTCGCTAAAGAATTACAAGGAAAGAAGAAAAAAATGACAAAAGTACTAGACATAAACGGAAAACAATTAGGCGAAATCACTTTGGAAAAAGGTGTTTTCGGTGTTGAGCCAAACCTGCACGTTATGCACCTTGCGCTGCGCCGCCAGTTGAATAACGCGCGTCAGGGCAGCGCTTGCGCAAAAACAAGAGCCGAGGTTGCAGGCGGCGGCAGAAAACCGTGGAGACAAAAAGGGACCGGCCGTGCAAGAGCAGGTTCAATCCGTTCACCGTTGTTCAAAGGCGGCGGCGTTATCTTTGGCCCGCAGCCAAGAGATTTCAGCTTTGCCATGCCGCAAAAAGCGAGAAAGTTGGCGCTTAAATCAGCGCTTTCCGCAAGAAGCGAGCAAATGGTTGTGGTAAAAGATTTCTCCGCAATCAAAGAACCTAAAACAAAATTGATGGTTGCGGCGCTTGAAAAACTCGGCGTCAACGGTAAAGTGCTTATCGTGGCTGACTTGAAAGCGGCTGAGAACGGCTATTTGGAGCTTGCAGCGCGCAACATACCGAGCGTCAGATTGCTTTTGCCGTCAAACCTGAATGTAAAAGACTTGCTGGAAGCGGATTTTGTGGTTGTAACCGAATCTGCCGTGGGCGAAATAACTGAAAGGCTTGGGTCATGACAAAAGAAAAATTATACGACATAATTAAAAAACCATTAATCACGGAAAAATCAATGACCGCGATTTCAATGGGCAAATACACTTTTGAAGTTGTAAAAGACGCGACAAAAATAGAAATCGCGAAAGCGGTTGAGTTGGCGTTCCCCGGCAGAAAAGTCAAGAGCGTAAAAACGGTTTACATGCCGTCGCACGCAAAACGCATGGGATACAAGTTCGGCAGAACAGATTCAAGCAAAAAAGCAATTGTAACAATTGAAGGTGACCCAATCACAGAATTAACGGAGATTTAGGGGCAAATGATAAGGTTGTTACCCTAAACTTCAAGAAAAAAGGAAAGAAAATGGCAAGATCGTTAAAAAAAGGGCCTTATGTACAAGAGGCATTACAAAACAAAATCAACAAAATGAATGCGAACAACGAAAAAAAGGTCGTAAAAACTTGGTCGCGCGCATCAATGATAGCGCCTGATATGCTCGGGCACACAATAGCGGTACACAACGGTAAAACACACGTGCCGGTATATGTAACAGAACAAATGGTCGGACATAAATTAGGCGAGTTCGCGCCGACACGCATGTACAAAGGTCACGCAGCTGATAAAGCTAAACGTAAATAAGGAACAAAAAAATGGCAACACGTAAAATTAATCCAACATCACCGGGTCAAAGAGGCATGGTAAAGGCAGATTATCAGGAAATCACAACAAGCACGCCTGAAAAATCGCTTTTGAAACCGCTTAAAAAACACTCGGGCAGAAATAATACCGGCAGAATCACTTGCCGTCACAGAGGCGGCGGGGTGAAACGCGCTTATCGTGTGATAGATTTCAAACGCGAAAAGTTTGGTGTTCCGGCGACTGTTAAAACCATTGAGTACGATCCGAACCGTAATGTGCGGATTTCACTGGTGTTCTACGCTGACGGTGAAAAAAGATATATCTTGACACCGGAAGGTATTAACGTTGGTGATGTGATTTTGAGCGGCCCTGATGCGCCTGTTCAAAACGGCAACGCGATGCCGCTTGATTTGATTCCGCTCGGTACATTGGTTCATAATGTTGAGCTTATCGCAGGCCGCGGCGGCAAAATGGTCAGAGCAGCGGGCAACTCGGCGCAGGTTATGGCAAAAGAAGGCAACTATGTTACGTTGAAGATGCCGTCAAGCGAGATGAGAATGGTTCGCAAAGAATGCATGGCAACAATCGGCGTTCTGGGCAACTCCGAGTACAAAAACCTGACCTGGGGTAAAGCCGGCAGAAAACGTTATCTGGGTATCAAACCAACCGTTCGCGGTGTGACGATGAACCCGTGCGACCACCCTCACGGCGGCGGCGAAGGTAAAACAGGTCCCGGCGGACACCCGAAAACACCTTGGGGCAAACCGGCTCTGGGCTACAAAACACGTAAAAAAGGCAAGGCTTCTGATAAACTAATAGTCAGACGCCGTAAGAAATCTAGATAAGGATTAAATAATCATGACTACAACAGCACAAGCAAAACAATCAAATATTAAGATGACGGCAAGAAAAATGCGCCGTGTAATCAACGAGGTTCGCGGTAAGAATGTCGCCGAGGCGCTGGATTTGCTGAAATTTATGCCGTATTTTGCAGCGAAAGTGGTTGAGAAAAATCTTAAAGCCGCTATCGCAAACGCACAGCAAAAAGGTATGAGCGCCGACAACCTGAAGATATCAGAAATCTTTGCGGACGAAAGCGTCACATACAAACGCGCAAGACCAAGAGCGCAAGGCCGTATGTATTCAAGGCTGAAACGCACATCACACTTAACACTGAAAGTTAGCAACATAAAGTAGGGGTAAACGGAGGGGTATCCTCCAAGACCCAAAAAGAAAAGGAAAAAAGGTAACAATGGGACAAAAGACACATCCAACCGGATTTAGAGTGGGAATCATCCAGCCGTGGACAAGCACTTGGTATGCGAAAATCAAGGATTACAAAGAGTTCGTCGCGGAAGACGCGAAAATTCGCAAATACCTGAAAAAGAAGCTTTACACCGCGGGTATCTCTAAAATACTTATTGAACGCAAAGCTCAAAGCACCACAATTACGCTTGTTACCGCAAAACCCGGTATCATCGTCGGCCGCGGCGGACAAGGGATTGAGGATTTGAAAAAGGACGTTACAAACTTCCTTGGCAGACCGGTTGTTTTGAATGTGGTTGAGGTTGCACGCATTGATGTGGACGCGCAGCTTGTGTCCGAATCAATTGCCCAGCAGCTTGAAAAACGTGTGGCGTTCCGCCGTGCGATGAAACAATCAATGCAGCGCACAATGAGAGCCGGCGCGCAAGGTATAAAAGTTATGGTCTCAGGCCGTTTGGGCGGCGCGGAAATCGCNNGAATGGGCAAAAGAAGGCAGAATCCCGCTGCAAACATTGCGTGCGGACGTGGATTACGGGTTTGCCGAAGCTGATACAATGATGGGTAAAATCGGTGTTAAGGTGTGGGTTTACAAAGGCAGCCTGATGCCGGGCGAAAAAGCCGATGCCAACATCAAAGCAAAAAGCGACAAGGGCGGGTTCAGCGCAGCACCGCGCGGTGACAGACCCGAACGCGGCGAAAGAACAGGCCGCGGCAAACGTAAAGCGATTGAAACCGAATAAAGGTAAATGGGCAGGTTGCCCGTCAAGTCTAAACGACAAAGAATAAGGAAACAGAAAAATGTTAATGCCAAAGAAAACAAAACACAGAAAAATGATGAAGGGCCGTATGAAAGGTCACGAAACCCGCGGGGTGGACTTTGAATTCGGCAAATACGCGATACAGGCAGCAGAACCCGGCTGGATTACAAGCCGTCAGATAGAGGCTGCCCGTCGTGCAATGACCCGTGAAATCAAACGGGGCGGTAATGTTTGGATTAAAATTTTCCCTGATAAACCAATCACCGCAAAACCGGCTGAAACCCGTATGGGTTCGGGCAAAGGCAACCTTGAATACTGGGTAGCTGTCGTTAAACCAAGAAGAATTATGTTTGAATTGGATTACTTTGACAGGGATATCGCAGTAAGAGCCCTTGAGCTTGCAGCGCAAAAATTACCAATTAAAGTGAAGATAATAGAAAAGGAACAGAAAAAATGAAAATCAACGAATTAAGAGAAAAATCAGTAGCAGATTTGAAAAATGCGATTGGCAGCTGGAAAGCAGACCTTTTCGGTTACAGATTGCAGCTTGCTTTGCACAAACTTGAAGACACAGCGGCTATTTCAAAAACAAAAAAGAACATAGCGCAGGCTAACACCGTTATCAAAGAAAAAGAACTTGGTATCGAAGAAAAAAATAAAGCAAAAGCTGCGAAAAAACCTGCCAAAAAAGTAAAAGCGGTTAAATCAACTGTAAAAAAAGCGGCTCCTGCGGCGAAAAAAGCGGCTGCGAAAAAACCTGTTGCAAAAAAAGCGGCGGCAGCTAAAAAGCCTGCAGCGAAGAAAGTAGCGGCAAAAACAACCGCAAAATCAAAAGCGGCAGTTAAAAAGACAGGCAGCAAAGCCAAATAAAGGGGTAAATGAAGGCGCCGGCATCCCCGCAAGATGACACAAAAATCGGCGCAGAGGAAAAATAAATGCCAAAAAAAGAGAAACAAGGTACGGTAATCAGCAGCAAAATGGACAAGACTATTGTCGTGAAAGTGGCGGATTACAAAGCACACTCCAAATACAAAAAAATTATGGAGACAAACAAAAACTACAAAGCACACGATGCACAGAATGTTTGCAGTGAAGGCGATACGGTAAAGATTGTAGAATCCAAACCAATCTCCGGCGGCAAACGCTGGGCGCTGCTTGAAGTAGTGGAGAAAGCAAAGTAGGGTAAGCGGTTTTGGCCGACCCCAAGACGCGATAAGGAAAGAAAAAATGATTCAACAGGAAAGCAGATTACAAGTAGCAGATAACACAGGCGCAAAGGAGCTTCTTTGCATCCGTGTGATGGGCAGCTCAAACAAGGTGTTCGCAGGCGTCGGCGATGAAATCGTCGCGACCGTCAAAGATGCAACACCAAATATGGGTGTTAAAAAGTCCGAGGTTGTGAAAGCGGTTGTGGTAAGAACAAAAGCCGACATCAAACGTAACGACGGCTCGGTTATAAGATTTGACGAGAACGCCGCGGTTATAATCAACAAAGACGGCAACCCGCGCGGGACACGCGTATTTGGGCCCGTGGCGCGTGAGTTAAGAGATAAAGGCTACATGAAAATCGTTTCACTTGCGCCGGAGGTAATATAGCGCGAGCGAGCCGAGGCTGAAAGGGGTTTTGCTCCGGAGCCGCTGAAGGCGAGCGAGAAAGACAAAGGTAAATTATGAAAGATACAAAAAGAAAATTAAACGTAAAAACAAGTGACAAGGTGATTGTGCTTGCAGGCAAAGACAAAGGTAAAATCGGCAACGTGAGAAGTGTTGACCCGGCATCATCAAAGGTGATTGTTGAAGGTATAAACATGGTTACAAAAGCCCAAAAACCGCAGCCGGCAGCAGGGATTCAAGGCGGATTGATAAAAATGGAAGCGCCGATGAATTCATCAAATATTATGGTGGTTTGCCCGGCGTGTGACAAACCCACAAGAGTAAAACACGAAATTAAAGATGATACAAAAGTTCGCGTATGCAAAAAATGCGGCGAGCAACTGGATGTTTAGAGGTAAAAAATGGCAAAGACAAAAAGTTTAAGAGCAAAATACAAGGACGAAGTCGTTAAGGCGATGACAGAAAAGTTCGGCTACAAGAATTTACATCAGGTACCGAAGCTTCACAAAATCGTGCTGAATATGGGTGTGGGTGAAGCATCCCACAACTCAAAATTAGCCGAGGCGATTGAAACTCAATTGACAAAAATCGCCGGGCAAAAATCCGTCGTAACCAAGGCAAAAAAGTCTATTGCGACGTACAAATTGCGCGAAGGTATGCCGGTCGGCGCGATGGTCACGCTGCGCGGCGAGATGATGTATGATTTCTTGCAAAAGCTCAACTGCGTTGTGCTCCCGCGTATCCGGGACTTTAGAGGTATCAACCCGAGAGCCTTTGACGGCCGCGGAAACTACACCATGGGCTTGAAAGAACAGGTTCTTTTCCCTGAAATCAGCTACGAAGAAGTTGATTTGGTAAAAGGTATGAACGTTTCAATAATCACAACGGCGAACACCGATGACGAGGCAAGAGAATTGTTGAGCCTTCTTGGGATGCCGTTCAAAAAATTAACAGGAGAACAAAATGGCTAATAAAGCAATGATTAACAAAGAAGAGCGCCGGATGAAGCTCGCAGCTGCGGGTAAGTACCCGAAAGTAAGACTTCATAACCGCTGCAGCATCTGCGGAAGACCGCACGGATACCACCGTGATTTTGGTTTGTGCAGAATCCACCTGAGAGAAATGGCTCACAGAGGACTGCTGCCGGGCGTTACAAAAGCCAGCTGGTAGCAGCCGGCACGGGTTGTCCCGCCCGCGGCCCCGCAAAGGGATGCAGTTAAACTACCGGACACGTGTTCCGGCAAGTAATGAAAGGAAAAAACAATGACAACATCAGATCCGATAGCAGATATGCTTACAAGAATCAGAAACGCTAACCTTGTTTCTCACGAGAGCGTCCAAATGCCCTCATCAAAGCTTAAATTAGAGTTGGCGAAACTGTTAAAATCAGAAGGTTTCATCACTGATTACAGTGAAGAAAAAACCAACAGCTTCAAGACGCTTACAATCACATTGAAATACGACCAGAGCAACAAACCGGTTATCACAAAGCTCCAAAAGGTTTCAAAACCCGGGTTGAGAACTTATTCCAAATCCAAAAGTCTGCCGAAAGTACTCGGCGGGATGGGTATCGCGATAGTTTCAACAAGCAAGGGCTTGATGACAGACAGAAAAGCGCGCAAAGAAAACGTCGGCGGCGAAGTTCTTTGCTACGTATATTGATATTAGGACACAATTGACAGAAAAGTCCAAAGAAAGGAAAAAACCATGTCACGTATAGGAAAAATGCCGATAGAAATCCCGTCCGGGGTTGAGGTTAAACTAGAAGGAAACAAATTCACGGCGAAAGGGCCGCTGGGCGAGGAGTCTGTTGAGTTCCGTCCGGAGATAAAAGTAAAAATTGACGGCAATCAGGTGATTGTTGAGCGTATAAATGACGAGCGTATCGCGCGTTCGCTGCACGGATTGTCGCGCACATTGATGGCAAACGCCGTTAAAGGTGTCAAAGAAGGGTTCGAAAAGAAACTTGAAATCCAGGGTGTTGGATATCGTGCCAACATGGAAGGTCAGGTTTTGAACTTGCAGCTGGGGTATTCGCACCCTGTAAAAGTCCAACCGCCGCAAGGGATTACAATTGCCGTTGAGGCCAACACAAAAATCAGTGTAAAAGGCTCTAACAAACAAACTGTCGGTGATGTGGCATCAGAAATTCGCGGTAAGCGTCCGCCTGAAGTTTACAAGGGCAAAGGTGTACGCTACGAAGGCGAATACATCAGACGCAAGGCAGGTAAAGCAGGCAAGAAGTAATAAGTAAGCCCAGATGAACTCTTGCGGGTGGCAAGTCGGTTCGGGTGAGGAGAATAAAAATGATAAAAACTAAAACAAGAAAAGTTCAGACGCAAAAACGTCACCAAAAAGTAAGACTTAAAGTTGCGGGTACAGCCGAGTTTCCGCGGCTGGCAGTGTATCGCAGCACAAAGCACATTTATGCACAGCTTATTGACGATGTCAGCGGCAAAACAATCGCGTCAGCGTCTTCTGTTGAGGCTGATTTGAAACTAAAACACGGCGGCAACATAAAGGCAGCAAAAGTTGTCGGTGAATCCATCGCGAAAAAAGCCAAAAAAGCCGGAGTCGAATGTGTTGTATTCGACCGCGGCGGATTTTTGTATCACGGCCGTGTGGCAGCGTTAGCCGATGCAGCGCGTGAAGCGGGCTTGATGTTTTAGGCAACTTTATTTAAAACACGACCCCAAACCTCGTTTACGGCTGCGAGATTATTAGGTGTGGGTTTCATTCTTGCAGTTTCAAGTAACGACCCCAATAACAAAGAGTCAGGTGTTTGCACCGGCCTTTTGGCGGTTTCTGCCAGTGTATTAGCAATCTTTTTCAAAGATGTTGGTGTTATTGCAGAAATCATAATTCATACCTCCTATACTTCCAAGGATATAAAACAGCGTAAAAATAAAAATTGTCAGTAAGCCGGTTTTCGCATTTACAAAAATTCATATCTAGGGTATAATAAGGCTATGAATAATCTAGAAGATTTGATACAACGAACAAAAGCGGCGCAGGAGCGCTATGCAAAATACAGCCAGCAGCAAGTTGACGCAATATTCAAGGCGGCAGCGGCAGCGGCGAACAAGGCGCGGATTCCTCTCGCACGCTTTGCCGTTGAAGAAACGGGCATGGGTATTTTGGAAGATAAGGTTATTAAAAACCACTATGCCGCGGAATATATCTACAACAAACACAAAACCGCAAAAACCTGCGGGGTCATCTCAGAAGACAGAATAAACGGGATTAAGGTTGTCGCAGAGCCTCTTGGCGTGATTGCCGGGATTATTCCGACAACAAACCCTACATCTACCGCTATTTTTAAGGCCTTGATTGCGCTTAAAACCCGTAACGGGATAATATTCTCGCCGCACCCGCGCGCGAAAAAATGCACCGTTGAGGCTGCGCGGATTGTGCTTGAAGCAGCTGTTGCAGCAGGCGCACCGGCTGATATTATCGGCTGGATTGACGAGCCGTCAAAAGAAGCGTCCGAGATGATTTTAAAGCATCCCGATATCGCTTGTATCCTTGCCACCGGCGGTCCCGGTATGGTGAAGGCCGCGTATTCGTCCGGCACACCGGCAATCGGTGTGGGTCCGGGTAACGTGCCGGCGATAATAGACGAGACGGCTGATCTTAAGATGGCGGTTTCATCCATAATCCTTTCAAAAACCTTTGATAACGGCATGATTTGCGCGTCCGAACAAGAGGTCGTCGTCGTGTCAGATGTTTATGACGAGGTGAAAAAAGAGTTTGAATACCGCTGCTGCTATTTTTTAAGCGAGGCGGAAAAAACAAAACTGGGTAAGATAATTTTTGCCGAATCGGGTGCTGTCAACTCCGAAATAGTCGGTCAAAGCGCCGCAAAAATCGCGCAGATGGCAGGGTTCAAGGTGCCTGAGAAAACAAAAATCCTTATCGCGGAAGACACCGACTACACGGGCAACAGCCCATACGGGTATGAAAAACTCTCACCAATCCTCGGGTTCTATAAGGCAAAAGATTTTGAAGACGCCGTTTTTATCGCACACGAGCTGCTGAAACTCGGCGGGCTCGGCCACAGCGCCGCGCTGTACACTGACACAAACGATGAAAAAAATGTTTGCTCGCTAAAAGTCCGCGGCATCCAAACATGCGACAGCAAAGCAATTGAGCACCCTGATGTGAAAAACCGCGTGCAGTATTTCGCCGAACAAATCCCGACATGCCGGCTGCTTGTAAACTCACCGTCCTCACACGGCGGTATCGGCGATCTTTATAACTTCAAGCTGGAACCGTCGCTGACACTCGGCTGTGGCTCGTGGGGCAAAAACTCCGTCAGCGGAAACGTTGGAGTGGAACATCTTTTGAACTATAAAACGGTAGCTGAAAGGAGAGAAAACATGCTTTGGTATAAACTTCCGCCGAAAATTTACTTTAAACGCGGGGCGACCGATCTTGCGCTGCGTGAGCTTGAAGGTAAAAAACGCGCGTTTATCGTGACCGACAGATTTTTGTTCAACTCCGGCGCCACAAACGCTGTGACAAGCGTGCTTGACGAAATCGGTGTGGATTACCAGATTTTCTTTGACGTAAAACCTGACCCGACTATCGCAAACATAAAAGAGGCGCTCAACATCATCGCGCCGTTTGAACCGGATGTTTTCATAGCACTCGGCGGCGGCTCGCCTATGGACGCGGCAAAGGTTATGTGGCTTATGTACGAACAGCCCGGTATTGATTTTGAAGATATTGCGATGCGGTTTATGGATATAAGAAAACGTATCGTAAACATCCCTGATTTGGGTAAAAAAGCACAAATGGTGTGCATCCCGACGACTTCCGGAACAGGTTCCGAGGTGACGCCGTTTGCCGTCATAACAGACGAGCAAACCCACACCAAACACGCGCTTGCGGACTACGCTTTGACGCCGCACATGGCAATCATTGACCCGAATTTCGTTGACCAGATGCCGCCGGCACTCACCGCAGCAGGCGGGATTGACGCGCTTGTCCACTCAATTGAGGCATACGTTTCGTCAATGGCAACAAATTTCACCAACTCAAACGCGCTTGAGGCAATCAAGTTAATCTTCAAATACCTCGTGCGCTCGTACAACGACGGGGCATCTGACCTGCTTGCGCGCGAAAAAATGCACTATGCCGCAACCATCGCAGGGATGGCGTTTGCCAACTCATTCCTTGGTATCTGCCACGGTATGGCGCACAAGCTCGGCGCAGAGTTCGGCGTCCCGCACGGTATCGCTAACGCATTGTTAATCAATCAGGTCATCCGGTTCAACGCAAACGATTGCCCGACAAAACAGGCGACCTTTGCTCAATACAAGTTCCCGAACGCGAAGGCAAAATATGCGCAAATCGTGGACAACCTGAAACTTGCACAGGCAAACGAAACAGACGATGAAAAAGTTGAATTGTTGTTAGCGGCCGTTGCAAAACTCAAATCAGATATCGGGATTCCGGCATCAATCCGTGAATACGGCGTGGATGAGAAAGAGTTTTATGCAAAGCTTGACACATTGGTTGAGTGCGCGTTTGATGACCAAACAACCGGCGCGAACCCCGCTTATCCGCTGATGGACGAGATTCGGCAGATGTACATTGACGCCTACGAAGGTTGCTATTAATTCATGTTTTAGATAAAATTAAGTCTATGGCGACATGGCCAAGTGGTAAGGCAGGGGCCTGCAAAGCCCTTACCCCCAGTTCGAATCTGGGTGTCGCCTTACTTTTCTTAAAGAAAAGTAAGCAAAAGTATATTATGGGCTGTTGGCGCAGTGGTAGCGCACTTGCTCGACACGCAAGGGGTCACGTGTTCAAATCACGTACAGCCCAGTTACTTTTCTAAAAGAAAATCAAGACTCCTTAACAATTAATTATCAACGCATCAAGTTCATTAGAAATAATGTTGAGTTCTTTTGATATTTTTTGGCGCATATCCAAATCCGCAATCTTTTCGTGTATTTTTTCAAGTTTTGTTTTCATAAACTAATCATAACGTGCGATTTTTATTAAGTATACGTTCTAAAAATACGTAAGATTGAATTTTGTCGGCAAAATAATCAAATAAGTTCCAAGATTGTCTAACAGACCCAAGTTATTTTTCTTTTTATGATACAATACCGACAATGAAGTCTTTTTTTGTTGGATTATTCGCTGAATTTATGTCGCATTTTGTGCCGCAGCGCATGAAATACGAAATCACAGGCGCATGCCACAAATGCGGCAAGTGCTGCAGATACTTGTACTGCCGCGATGTTGATACGGAAAACGAGTTCAAAATAATGCAATTTTTGTACCCGTCGTACCGCAGGTTCAGCATAATAGGAAAAGACGAGGACAACAATCTGGTGTTGGCGTGCAAATACGTAACCGATGACGGGCTTTGCTCTGTGTACAAAAAGCGGCCGTCATTTTGCCGCAGGTATCCGGCCAAACGGATTAATTACCCCGGCAAACTGCACGAGGGCTGCGGGTACAAGGTTGAACAGAAAAATTTTCAAGATTATTTGAATTGAATTTTAGGCCGGCCTGTGCTATGATTGGCTTATGACAGATTTCAATTTTCAAAACTGGCTTGACGAGATTCAGGCAAAAATAAAATCAGAGTTTAAAGAGAGGCTTCTTTTCCTTGGCTGTCAGGGCAGTTATGTCCGCGGTGAGGCAACGGGCAGCAGTGATGTTGATATGGTTGTGATTTTGGATAGGGTGACGCTTGATGAGCTGAAAGCCTACAAAAATATTGTAAAATCCATGCCGTATCCTGAAAAAGCCTGCGGGTTTATCTCCGGCAAGTCCGAGATTGAAAACTGGTCAAAGGCGGATTTGTTCCAATTTGTCTACGATACAAAACCGATTTACGGGAGCTTGAATGATTTTATAGCGCCGCTTACATCAGATGATGTCAAAGCCGCCGTAAAATCCGGTGCGCAAAACCTTTACCACGCGGCATGTCACTCGTTTTTGTATGACGCAGATATTAAACAAAGCCTTGCTATGCTTTATAAAATGACATTTTTTATTGTGCAGGCCGAGTATTTTCTGCAAACAAATGAGTATGTGCCGACAAAAATAAAGTTGATTGAAAAATTGGACGCAGAGAACAGGCAGATTCTTAAAACGTGCATGGAGAAAGACTCTATCCCTGATTTGGGCGATGTGGAAGTTGAAAAATTATACTCAAACCTTATCCAATGGTGTTCAAACAGAGTTTAGGCGGCGCAATTTTTACTGTTTTGCTTGCAAATCCTAAATCAGCGTCGTAAAATAAGGTGTTACCCTTGTTACCCCGATAGGAAATTTCATGAACACGAACGAGAACATCCGGAACATAGCGATTATCGCTCACGTTGACCATGGCAAAACAACACTTGTTGATTGCTTGTTGAAACAATGCGGCGCATTCAGAGAGAACCAGCAGGTGCACGAACGCGCGCTTGACAACAACGATATTGAGCGCGAGCGCGGGATTACAATCCTGTCCAAAAACATCTCGATTGACTACAACGGGTGCAAAATTAATGTCGTTGATACCCCCGGCCACGCTGATTTTGGCGGTGAGGTTGAACGGGTTCTCGGGATGGTTGACGGTGCGCTGCTGATTGTTGACGCAGCGGAAGGCCCGATGCCCCAAACACGTTTTGTACTTTCAAAAGCGCTTGAACTGGGGTTGAAAATTATTGTTGTGGTGAATAAAATTGACAAGCCGGCAGGTGAGCCGCTGACCACGCTGGATAAAGTTTTTGACCTGTTCACCGAGTTGACAGATAAAGAACACCTGATTGATTTTCCGTTTATTTTTGCCAGCAGTCTGAACGGGTTTGCAATCAAGGATTTGGATGAAAAAAGAGTTGATATGACGGCGCTTTTGGACTGCATTATAAAAAATGTTCCGCCGCCGGTTGCAGATGAGACAAAACCGCTGCAATTTCAGGCGACAACACTTGATTACAACGAGTATGTAGGCCGGATTGTTATCGGCCGGATTGTGAACGGAAAAATTAAATCGCAGGAGCAGGTGACCGTTGTGCACGCTGACGGCAAGACAACCAAAGGCAAGATTACAAAACTTTTCGGGTTCAAGGATTTGGGCAGGGTTGAGATTGATCAGGCCGGCGTGGGCGATATCGTCGGGGTCGCAGGGTTTGCCGATATCCAGATAGGTGAGACGATTTGCGCAAACGACTGCGTTAAGGCGCTGCCGCTGATTACGGTGGATGAGCCGACTTTGCAGATGAATTTTTCTGTCAACAACAGCCCGTTTGCAGGCACAGAAGGAAAATTTGTCACCAGCCGCCAGATTAGAAAACGGTTGTATGACGAGCTTGAAAAAAATGTGAGTCTGCGCGTTGAAGATACTGACAGCACGGATGTTTTCAGGGTGAGCGGGCGCGGTGAGCTGCATCTTGGGATTTTGATAGAGACGATGCGGCGCGAGGGGTTTGAGTTTGCGGTTTCAAAGCCGGAGGTTATTTTCAAAACAATTAATCAGGAACTTTGCGAACCGTACGAAAATCTCATTATTGATGTGCCGGAAACGTATGCGGGCAGCGCGATAGAGCGGCTTGCGGGCAGAAAAGGCGAGATGCGCGATATGCAAACAGGCGCCGGCCGCACGACTTTGACGTTCCATATCCCCGCGCGCGGACTTATCGGGTTTAGAAGCGAGTTTATCAGAATGACACGCGGCGAGGGCATAATGTACCATACATTCTTGAATTACAGGCCGTTTGCAGGTGATATCGCGCGCCAGCGCAACGGGTCAATTATCGCGCACGAACAGGGCGAGGCGATTCCTTATGCGCTCGCGCAGTTTGAGGACAGAGGGGTTTTTTTTGTGACGCCAAAAACTAAGGTGTACCGCGGAATGATTGTCGGTGAGTGCAACCGGCCGCAAGATATCGTTGTGAACATCTGCAAAACAAAGAAATTAACCAACATGCGCAGCGCAACGGCGGATGTTTTGGTGACATTGCAGGCGCCAAAACAGATGTCGCTTGAAGACTGTCTTGAATATATCGCCGAGGACGAACTCGTTGAGGTCACCCCCGAAAACGTCCGTATTCGTAAGGCTGACTTGACGAGAATGCGGTTTTAAGTTAAAATGCGGTATGCGCATGAATAGAAGAAATTTTATCAAAACCGCCGGGGTTGTTGGGGTTGCCTGTTGCGGAGGTCTGGGGTGCAGCAATCTGCTTGCATCTGAAAAATATCCGACGGCACCGCTGCAATCAGAAAGCCAGCTGCCTGATATGCTGCGGATAGATATTTGCACAATGTGCCAGCTCAATTGCCCCGGATGCTGGCGTAATTGCCCGCCAAAAGAAGGCGGCGGACCGCAAGGGCTCGGTATGATGCCGTTCAAAAATTTCAAAAAAATCGTCGGCAGCCACGATATAAAAACAATTGAGCTGGTCGCAAGCGGTGAGATATTTTTGAACCCGGATTTGATTGATATATTGAAATTCTGCCATAAAAAAAATATATCGCTGCAAGCACTGGGCGGGGTTAACGGCAACACAATATCCGATGAGGTCATAAACGCACTTGTTGATTACGGGGTCAAAGAGATAGCATTTTCAATCGACGGCGCAAGCCAGGATGTTTATTCAATCTACCGGCGCGGCGGGAATCTTGACACCGTTATTAATAATATTAAAAAGATAAACGCGCGTAAGGCCGAGCAGGGGAGCGAGTTTCCAAAACTAACTTGGAAATACGTCATTTTTGGCCACAATGTTTGCGAGATGAAAAAGGCAAGGAAGATGGCCAAAGAGCTGAATATGGATTTTTCTTACGCGGACAATTGGTTTGTGGGATATTCACCGATTGCCAAAAAAGATTTGGCGTTCGTTGAACGCGAAAAACGCTCGCTCAACGAGCATTACAGCACAGAGGTGGATTTTTTAAGATACAATGTTTGCGCCGGACTGTGGTACTTCCCGCAAATCAATTGGAACGGCCGGCTTATGGGCTGCTGCATAAATTACTGGAAGGATTTTGATGTGGATGTGGTCAAGGTCGGGCTGCTGAACGCGCTGAACCATCCGGATTATATCTACGCCAAAAAGATGCTATCCGGCGAGGCGCCGCCGAGCAATAACGTCGGCTGCACACAATGCTACGGTTATCAAGACATGCGAAAGACCGGCAAATACGTCACTTAGACGCGGCATTTGTTGAACGGTGAGTCGTCAACAAAATTTGTGTCTGCTTTTGCACTTTTGGGTTATGTTACAATTTGTTGACATAATTTCTTTTTTTTAATAATATAAGATGGTTGAAGAATTGGGAGTAAAAGGAAGATGCTTATTCGCATAGTTTTAAGTGCGGTTTTGGGTTTGTGCTTATGTTTTAACATGGCATGCGCGGTGACTGATACGCCGCAGCAGCCGGCGGTCCAGTATAAACCGGGAGCGCCTGTAATGAAATACGCGTTTGTTTTTGACGGTCCGTCAGATAAAAACGATCAGGTGCTTGAACATTTTAAAAAGACAATAATTAAATCAAGCGCGCCGGATTATAAAGCGGAGTTTCCAAAAGAGCTGATATTTGTCGGCAATTGGAACGCTGACAGCGTGAAATCAGCCAGCAACAAGGCTTTGTCCTCAAACGCCGGTGTTGTTATCTCGCTGGGTTACCTTTCCACAAAGTATTTTTCAGAGCTTAAAAACAAAAACAAGTTCGTCATAACCATTGATCAGTACGGGCTGCGGGATCTGGGCGAAGGGTTTTTCAACCCTGTGCAGCAATCGGCAAAGGGGGTCATCGTTTTCAAAAAGGTTGTGAACTTCAAAAAAGTAGCGATTTTGATGAACGAAAACTATTACAAAAGCCGCAAAGACTGGAACACATTAATCACACAAAAGATACCGGGGATTGATTTTGTGACCGTCAGCGCCACAAACGATATTACGCAGACGCTCGGCGCGATTCCGGCTGATTGCGATGCGGTCGCACTGACACCGCTTTTTAACCTGTCAATTGCCAAACGACAAGAGCTTATTAAGGCGCTTAACTCGCGCAAACTCCCGACATATTCAACTTTGGGCAAGGAAGATGTCGAGCTTGGCGTGCTGCTTGGCTCAGGCGCGTACGATTTGGACCGCAAGGTTGCCGAGGCGAGCTTTGTTAATATCCGCGGGATTTTGCGCGGGCAGGTTCAACAATCCGAGAACATCTCATTTTTTGAGGACGAGATATTTTATATAAATGCAGACACAGCCGAAGAAATAGGTTATGACCCGCATTTGCGGATTTTGAATAACGCGGAAATTATCACAAACAAGGCGCCGACCGTTTTTACACTCGCCGGAGTTTTTGAGACAATCAACAAACAAAACCTTGATATTGAACGCAAAAGACTGCTTGTCAAAGCGGCAAGACGCGCCAGCACCAGCGCAATGCTGCGGTATCTGCCAACTATCAGCGTAAATATGGGATACCAGCAATACAACGAGGATTTTGCCGAATCTGCAAAACTCACCACCCCTGAAAAAACAAATATTTTCGGGCTGGGCGTCGAGCAGGTTATTTTTTCGCCCGCGCTTGTGACAAATATTCTTATCAAGAAAAAAATGGTTGACTTTTCAAAAGCGGAACAATTCATGACCGAGCAAAATGTGGGCAAGGAAATCGCGCTTTTATACATTGAGCAGCTGATTTTGGAAAATGTCATAGCCGTGCAAAAAGAGTATGTAAAAGAATCGCGGGAAAATCTTGCGATTGCACGGGTTCGCGAGAAGATGGGATTCTGCGGGCCGGAAGAAGCGCTGCGGTGGGCATCAACATTGAGCATCTCCGAGCAAAAACTGCTTGATATGACGGCCGCAAACAAAAATCTGAAACTTGAAATCGGCCGGCTGTTGTATCTTGATTTGAAACAGGATTTTGCGCTGGCTGAGCTGACCGCAAGCGATCCGGCGTTTTACACCAGCGAAATCCGCATCATAAACTATGTAATAACGCCAAAACAATTGGAGGCATTCACGCAAATGCTTGTGGATGAGGCGTTTGAGGTGGCACCGGAGCTTGAAAAGTTAAGAACCGCAATGAAAGTCAAGGATAACGAGATGGCAATGTATGTCCAAAAATTTGTCCTGCCGGATGCAAAAATATCCTATGATTACACATCTTTAGGCAACAGGCACTTTACCAGCCCGATGTCCATCCCGGGCACACCGATAACCTTGCCGCCTGCTGACCCGACATTCGGACGATTGGGCATTTATGCGCAGTGGAAACCGTTTGAGGGCGGGACAAAGTTTGCCGAAATCGCGCGCGTGAAAGCCGAAAAAGAGGAGCTGCAAAAGTACAGCGATGAGGTGAAAATCACTATGGAAGCGACAATCCGCGATGGTATCAACAAAACGCTTGCCGGATATTTCAGTATTGATAAGAATTACAAGGCCATGTTTGCGTCAAAAGAGAACTACACGCAGGTCAAGGAGTTGTATTTGAAAGGCAAAGTGCCGATTGCACAGGTGCTTGATGCGCAAGAAACCTATATGAACTCGTCACTTGCGGCGGCAAACTCGCAGTATGTATTTTTCAGAGGGCTAATCGGGGTTCAGCGCGGGCTTTGCGCAATGGATTGGACGCATGCACCGCAACGCAGCAAGGATTGGGTTCAAAAAATAAAAGATACCTTGCCTGCCGGCAGCGACTTTGCGCTTTAATTTAATATTTTGTTACAAATCTATACCTTTTTGGGTATATTATTAAATACTGAATTATTTTTGTGGTATTATTGTATGTAGAGTATGAATAATTTGACCGACAGACTAACTGAAAAAATATATGGGGAACTGGTAAAAGATAGCGACCAGAAGCTGTTGAATATTATTTTCGCCAAAAACCCGTCCCAGCAGGCGCTTAACGAGTTTTTGGAAGATTGGGATATTGAGGCGGCGGGCGGATACACCGCATTAATGTTTTCGTACCTGATGAAAGCGCATCCGGAGCTGAAATTTACTGACTACGAGGCTCCGCGGCTTAAAGGACTGATTGATTTCCATAAGTTTTCAAACATAAGAACCCTGNNCCTACTTCTCCAAAGTGAGCAAAGAGCTTAACAAATCCGGCATTTTACCGATGCTTTTCAAAGGTGTGGCAATGAAGGCTTTGCGTCCGGAGCTTGCAAGACCTATGGCTGATGTGGATTTTCTGGTGCCGGCAGACAAATATGCGCAAACCGTTGAAATAGCACGCAAATGCGGGTTTCAAGGTGACAGCGGTGCGCATCATTCAATAGATATGACTCATCAAGACGGGATTGGGATACTTGATATACATACGTTTTTTAAGATGGATGATTTGGGCGCAAAAGAAGCTGCAAAATATGCCGGTGAATTGAATGCCGGATTTTGGGAACGCGCAAAGGAAATCAACGTATTCGGTGTTGAGTGTATGATACCGGTAAATGAGGATTTGGCGTTTATTACAATAACAAATCTGGCTAAAAATATAACCGCAAAGACTTCAGTGAAAAATATATTGTTTGCGTTGTTTGATTTGAAGTTTTTAGTTTCAACACAAGATTTTGACTGGGATATTGTTTTTAAAAATATAAAAATATCAAACTCTGCCAAGCATGTTAAGCTGGCGGCGGAATTTGTTGAGCGGATTGTCCCGGGGATTTTGCCGGAAGTTTTACGCAAAGAGCTCCCGATTACCGCAGAAATAAAGGATTATTATTCAAGGGTAGTTTACGATTTGTATTACTATCTGAATTTTAGACGCGACTGCCACGGACTTTTGTTAAAAGATGCTTGCAAATCACCTTTGCTTTTGGCAAAATATCTATATATGAGAATCAAATATCAAATTATGAGATTTATAAGAAAAAGACCCGCTTATGTGGAGTTGTATTTACGGAGGCATTGTGCAAACACTTGATTTTAAAGCCCTTGATGAACATATTGGCAGCCTTGGCGAGCCGCAATGGACTAAGTACCTTGATCTGGGTACAAATGTTGTGCGTTTGATAAATTATTCAAAAGAATTCACGCCGCACGTACAAAAACAATTGACGTACGCGCTGCGCGACAGTATGCCTCACTATGACGCCACGCTGATTATTTGGAAGGGCGCTAATCTAGGCGAGTTTACCGCGACGATAGATAAAAGTATCAGCCCGATGCGCTGGAGGCTCGACAGGATTCTTGCTAAAAAAGCCGGCTGCCCGGACCCAACGCAGCAGATTTTTCAACAGTACAACCCGAACACCAACACATATTATTATGCGGCAGAAAATCTTGAGCCGGAAGAGTTTATCAAAGAAGGTCATATTTTTGTCCACACATTCAATAAAATAACTAAAACGCCGGCAACAGGGATTGTTCACGGCGCAGTTGTGGGACTTGATAACAAAGGGATTTTGTTCTGTGCACGCGGCCAGCGCGGTAAATCAACGCTCGCAGTTCTGGCTATGATGCAAGGGTTTGAGTATGTATCGGACGACTATTTGATTTTGAGCAAAGATGAGACCGGGCTTTATGCAGACCCGATTTATTCAATAATCACGCTGTCTCCGCGGATGTATAACGAGCTTTATTATGATTTGAAAGGCAAATTTGTTTCAAACAACGCGCGCAAAGACAAGTATGTTGTAAATATTGAAGGTTATCACGATACTTTCCGGCAGCACTATCCGATAAGCGTTTGCATGTTCCCCGAAATCGTTGATGATCCGGTTCCGAGCATCGTACCTTGCACAAAAGGCGACAAAGGCCGAGCGATTGTGCAGTTGGCGCATTCAACCGTTCAACAAACAGGCGACAGGCACGATATGCAAACAATTAAAAAGATTATGGATTTTACCGACGGGTTTGAGTTCTACCGGATTAACCTGTGTCCGGATATCAACGCCAATGTTGAATGTTTAAGAAAATTTATAAAAGAGTACAACTGTAAGAAGGAGAAAAAAGATGAACTATGTGTTAAATGAAGAAAAAATGTTTGCGGACATTACAGACGGCGTTGCGATTGTAATTAACAGCGAAACCGGGGTTTACTACGGTATGAACGGGTTTGGGACGGCTGTATTTGAAAACATTATCAACGGAGCGTCAACGGAAGATGTTCTGGCGCAATTGAAAACTCTTGCCGGCTGCCCGGCTGATATTGAAGCGAGATTTAACGCATTTGTTAAAGCGCTTGTTGATAATAGTCTGCTTGTTGAAGGGTCAGGCAGCGCACCTGCAAACATAAGTGCAGATAAAGCAAACGAGGACGGTTGGAGTCTTGAAGTGAAAGAATACAACGACGCACAAGAGCTTTTGCTTGCCGACCCTATCCACGAAGTAAAAGAAGAAACCGGCTGGGCGCCTGATAAATCAGTCATCAATGAAGATAAAGATGATGTTGCAAGNNGAAAGCAAAATGGAGTAATAGTGCCAAAAGTCTCTGTGATTATACCTGTTTATAACGCGCAAGCGTATTTGCGTCAGTGTCTGGATAGTGTTATTAACCAGACACTGACTGGTATTGAGATAATCTGCGTGAATGATTGTTCGCCGGATAACTCGTTTGAGATTTTGAAAGAGTATGAGCCGCGTGTTAAAATAATAAACTTTGAACAAAACCGCGGCGTGTCCGCTGCGCGTAATGCCGGGATTGACGAGGCAACCGGGGAGTATATCGCGTTTGTTGATTCAGATGATTATCTCGCCGCTGATTTTTACGAAAAACTTTACAAGTTAGCAAAAGCAACAGACGCCGATGTTGCCAAAGGCGCGTATTTTTACGAAACCACCAATAATACGCATTTGCAATACAACAAAGAAATCCGGCGATCCAAATTCGCTTTCTGCTGCGAGTTCGCGTCAGCCATTTATCGGCGTGAATTTTTGAATGAAAATAATCTTCGTTTCCCGCCGCTTACAGATATGGAAGATCCGGTGTTTTCGCTCAATGTGGCGATAAAAGCTAATAAAGTAGAAACAGATGATACCGCGATTTATAACGTGACATTAAACCCGAACAGTGTGACACGCAGCACGATAAAACTTGCGCAGGCAAAAGATAAGGTCGCGGGACTTGATATGATGTTTAAAATCAGTGAAGACCTAGAGCCGCAAGCGCGCGATTATATTCGTAAACTTTATCTTGATAATTTGCCGGCTATTACAGGAGAAGCGACCGTTTGGGCGCATATTAATTTTGAACGGCTTAGACTGGAATTTGAAACAACACGCACCGGCAAGGCACCTGCCGCAGGCGTCGGGATTACGTCACAAAAAAACATTGCCCAAAAACTCAGGGAGGGTTTATGCAAAACTGCGTCTCGGTGTTAATCCCGGTTTACAACGCCGGTAAATATTTGACAAGATGCCTGGACAGCGTTGTGGGACAGACATTGCAGAATATTGAGATAATTTGTGTAAACGACTGCTCTCAGGATAATTCGCTTGAAATTTTGAGGGAATACGAAGCGCAAGATGAACGTATAAAAATAATAAATTTCCTGAAAAATATGGGCGAGAGCTGCGCGCGTAACGCGGGACTCAAAGCGGTCACGGGCGAATACATAGCGTTTTTGGACAACGATGATTGGGTTGATGCTGACTTTTATGAAAAATTATACGTTAAAGCCAAAGAAGATGATGCCGATATTGTTAAAGGCGGTTTGATTACCACGCAATACGACGGCACAATTATCAAGAGCAACCACGNNAAAACAATTGAAGAAAAAAATAGCAAGTTGTACTTTTTTATTGATTGGTGGACTGCAATTTATCGAGCTTCAATGATTAAAGAAAACAAGATAGATTTACTTGAAGATTATCCTTTGGGTGCTGATATGCTCTTTCTTAACAAGGCGGTGCTTGCCGCAAAAAGTTTGTCGCTTGTTAATGACGTGCACTACAATTATATACGCCGTGAAGACAGCGGAGATTCAAAAATTCTTTCGCTGCGCAAGATAGAATCGGTTGCACATATATTTGAACTTATACTGGACAATTTAAATGCAGTGAGTTTTGACGGAGCAGATGAGCAAGCATACTATTTTGTCGCAGGAAAATTGATGCATCAATTTGTGTCTTCGTTTGAAAGATCTGACTCAAAAGAGGGCAAGCAACTTTGTGCTGAAACTATTACAAAGCTTTACAGTAAAATCAAAAATAAAGATAGATTTTTGGAATTTGACCCTATTAATCATGAGATATATGCTTCAGATGCTGTTCAGACATATGATTGTCTTGATTATATTGGTACTCAGGTAAAAAATAACAAAGATATACGTCTGGCTTTATTGCGTATGAAATTAAAAAAAGAGCAGGTGTGCAGTGGCTAAAATTTCTGTAATCATACCTGTTTATAATGCTGAAAAATATCTGCCAAGATGTCTGGACAGCGCCATCAACCAGACATTGCAAGATATAGAGATAATATGTGTGAACGATTGTTCGTCTGATAATTCGCTTTCAATTTTAGAAGAATATGCGAAAAGTGATTCGCGTATAAAAATTATCAACCGTGAAAAAAATGGCGGAATATCCGTTGCAAGAAACACAGGTATGAAAAACGCAACCGGCGAATATGTTGGGTTTATGGATAATGACGACTGGATTGATAATGATTATTTGGAAAAAATGTATAAGGCAGCCGTCGAAAACGATGTTGACATTGTACATAATCCGAATGTAGTCATACACTTCTTGAAGTCAGACATTACCCAAGACCTGAATAAACATTCTTTTGAAATGGACCTTGAGCATTATCAGAAATTATCTGACTCCACAAATGAAGGGTGGTTGGATGCGCGTGAAAATATTTCAAAATTATCATGGAACTGCTGGCAAAATATTTATAAAAAAGCATTCTTGGATGAAGTCGGTGCAGAGTTTCCTCAAGGGTGTTTTTCGGAAGATGTCTATTTTCAATATGTAACTTTTGTGTTTGTCCCTCAAATTTTTGTGATAAAAAACACTGCCTACCATCATGACCGAAGACCGGATAGTACTACATTCGCTGTGTTGAAGAATAATTCATTTGAACATAATTTAAAAGTTATGAACAAGGTTTTTGATTTTTATAAGGCAAATGATTTGTATAACAGATATAATATAAAAATGTTCTGGATAGATTTTGCCTTAACGGAAAATCCCTCCGGCCAAAGAGATTATATAGAACGTGTCAAGATGTATTTTCAAAAAATTGAGGATTGTGTGCAAAACAGACGGTATTTGTATGGAATAACGGAATTGGAGTTTTTTGATGATTTAATGACAGGTGTCACCAAATCACCCGGTGCATACTATACCAAAAAGTTATTTGAAGAATTCCGCAACAAACACAAATTGAATAAGGCAGGTGTACAATGAAACAAAACAAACCCATAAGAATATTATTCGATGCTTGTATATTAGCCCAAGCATATTATAAAAACGGGAGAAGCGCGTATAGAGGCGGAATCTATTTTGTAGCAGCTAATTTATTGGAAAGATTTGTTAATGATAAAAATTTTGATGTAACTTTATTTTTGCAGGACAATCGCGGTCGTCAGGTTCTGCACGAAACCCCCTCGCTTAACCACTACAAAGTTGATAATGCTTATTTTACAATAAAACAGAATGACGNNTTATTAAAAACCCTAAATTTAACCCGAATGATTATGATATGTATTTTGGGGCTTCAATGGGTCCACATGTAGATTTTGAAATCCAACAAGCACATGTTCTTTATGATACTATTCCAATGATGTTAGATTTTGAATTTTATGACAACGGGCCAAAATGGTTTGCAAGCTATCATCGTCAAATTCCTTCAGATGCATTGGGATTTTGCATTTCCAAAAGCGCCAGAGATGATTTCAAAAAATTCTTTCCGCATCTGGAAAACCTTATTGTTGCGCCAATAGCAACAGCTCAAGAATTTTATCCTGATAAAGATGAGCAAAAAATAAAACAGGTTTTGAAAAAATATAGTATTGAAAATAATGCGAATGAAAAATACTTGTTTTCGCTTTGTTCCGTTGATGTACCAAGAAAACAGATTTTATTCCAGATAAAATGTTTTATGGAAATGATTAAGAAAAACAATATAGATGATTTATATTTTTATCTTGGCGGCGGAAATTTT